>NZ_JBVPGS010000020.1:0-109763 GCF_055816855.1 Ochrobactrum sp. PL_is483 | reverse complement strand
CGAAGCAGATGATCTTTCGGGACCAGTTGATCGAGCGTCACCATCTCGAGCGCGGTCTGTTCGGCGGCGGGTTTCTTCAACATGACCCACAGAATCACAAAACCCCCGACATAGCCAGGGGTTTGTCAGCAGCCTGAGGCGCCGGGAGGCGCCTTTTTCTTTTGCGGGCGTGGTGTGGTTACATTGACGATGCGGTCGAAGATGCAACCGGTATTGCCATTTGAAGCTCGGCCTGACGGCCCAGCCTTGTCATCCATTCCGTGAATTGTGGGTTCCGTTCAATCTGGCGTCCGTAATGCCTGCGCAATGCGCTCATCAACTCGCCTTTACGCCCAAGCTGTTCGTCGGCAAAGCCGATCATCTGTGAATTCGGCCAGGCCTGCGGGCGAATGGCGACAAGGCGCGCGAAAAGGTTGTCGGTATTCTCATCGGGATTGCCCTGCGCCATGAGCGAAACCATGGCCGCTGTCGAACGCGATACACCCATATGGCAATGGACCAGAAGGTGGCTCGGCGCCTCCGGGTGTTGCGCGGCAAGGAATTCCGAGCCGAACTGGAGGATTGCGCTTACATGATCAGGCGTTGGCATCGTGTGATTGTCAGCGGCATCGATGATGTCGTGAAAGCGCAGCGTCAGACGGTGGTGTTCCTCGAAAGCCTGAAACGCATCCAGTTCGGGAAGATCGGGATCGACCAGCGATAGAGCATGGGTGACTTTGCGGGTCCGCTGTTCGAGGAGTTCGTCAATCCCGCACACCGTCAGCTGCGGGGCAAAATGCACACTCATGCCAGTCTCCTTGAATTTCAGTTCTGCTGTCCGGTTTGATGAATCCGTCCACAGGATTGGAGCATTTTCCTGGCGCACAATCTAGCGGCTATTCCGTGCTCCCAAGGCGTGAGCAATAAGGCTGTAGCTCTCTGCCCGTATTACCTTCGCAGCAACCGCTTGCTGTGGCCGAACGGAGATCTGTCGCATCGGATGCCCGCTGTTCTTTCACGGAGAGCGCTTTCGGAAACGGCAAGTCGAGGACCCGTGCAATGGGCGAACGATAGCGACCGCGGTGCGTCACACCATGATTGCAACTCTAGCTGAACTCGCGGTGTTTGGCGTTCTTTTGGGGGAGGGCGGCCTCACTTGCACGCAGGATCAGGTTGGCTCCAACCAGAATCTTTACCGGCGGCTGCGGTTCGGCAGTGTTGATCAAATCGTCGAGTACCGTGACGGCAAGGTTTCCGATTTTTCGCTTGGAGACATCAACAGTTGTCAGACCCGGTTCCATGGTGGCGCTTTGCGGCAGATTATCGAAGCCGATCACTGAAACATCGTCAGGAATACGAAGTCCCTTGCCTTTCAGTGCACGGATGAAGCCATAGGCGATGATATCGTTCGTGCAGAAATAGCACTCGGCCAGATCGAGTCCTGAATGCAGCATCGCGCAGGTATCGCGATGGGCACCTTCATAGGTCGATTCAACTGAAAGAACATCGCGTTCCTGAACCTTCAGGTCCAAACGCTGCATGTTCTTGAAAAATGCATCGCGGCGAAGGCGGAAGTTTGTTGTCTCCGTATGGCTGGCAACAAAGCCGATCCGCGAAAGCCCAAGCTGCTTGAAGCGCGACAAAACCTTGAAGACGGCGTCCTCATTGTTCATATCGACGAAATTGGCTTCAATGACCTCATAAAATGTGTCGATAAACACGGTGGGCAGACCAAGGCCCTGTATCATATGGATGTCTGCCGCCGACAGCTCGGTCCCAAGCGCGATTACGCCGCGCACGGGTGCTCCGGCAAGCGATTCCGCCACCGTACTGATCGGTTGCCCGTCAAAGCTCACCACTTCCAGCGTATAATTTCGGCGTGTCGCTTCCGAGGACATGCCGTCGATATAGTCCGAGATAAAAACGCTGTGATCGCGGTTGACCGTCTCACCATGTTTGGCAATCTTCAGAAAGCGGATCGTCTCTGCGCTGCTTGGCGCAGTCTTTGAGGCGCGCGGAACATAGTTCAGCCTGGAAACAGCTTCGAGGACGCGCGCTCGCGTTTCGCCCGAAATTTCTCCCTTACCGTTGAGCACAAGAGAAACCGTTGCCGGGGAAACGCCAGCCGTCTCTGCGATGTCTCTTATCGTAAAAGACTTTTTCTTTTTCATGTGCTCCGCACGTTTATAGGCAGTCGGTTAAGGAGGCAGGCTCCGGAAATGAAAGCGCCTGCGATTTGTATGACATCTGCTCTCGGTAACTTCAAATCCGTAAATAGCGCCAGATTCAATATGTTGCCGGTGTGAGCCCCAAATCAAGGATGAACGGGCTCCTTCTCCTTTACAGCTAAATGCCCATTTTCCATCATGATATGAGCCGATAGTTTAGTAAACAAAGTGAGCGTTTTCTAAACCGATTAAGGGAAAAATCCTCCACAAGCAATGGAAACTTGCAGATATTGCGCTTGACAGCGCTAAACGTTCTCGTCATTAATTTAGTGAATAAAAATTCTGTTTACTAAACATGGTGGGAGGAGACCATGCAGAAGACAAGCAATCAGCTTGCCATGCTCGTTGTCATCAATCTGGGATTGCTCGCTCTTGGCGCGTATATCTCGGGAGGTTCCTTCCTTTCCCTGTTCAATCTGCAATCCATGGCGGGCCAGGTACCGGAGATCGGACTTCTGGCAATCGGTGTCATGTTGGCCATGTGCGCTGGCAATGGCGGAATTGATCTTTCCGGGATCGCGCTTGCCAATCTGGCCGGTGTGCTTTCCGCGGTGGTCGTGTCGATGTTCATCTCCAGTGCCGAAAACCAGCTCGGCTTCAGCCTTGCCTTCATCGGTCTGGCGCTGGTGATTGGCCTCGCTGGCGGCATCGTCAACGGCGTATTGATCGCGCGTTTCAATATTACTCCGATCCTCTGCACGCTCGGCACGCAGATGGCGTTTACGGGACTTGCGGTTGTTGTTTCCGGCGGACGTGCGGTCATGGTCGGCAGCCCTGATCTTCTGTCGCGGATCGGCAACGACATGTTTCTGGCAGTTCCGATCAGCTTCCTCATCTTTATCGCCATAGCGGCGTTGATCGCTGCGGTCGTGCGCTTCACGCCCTATGGTTACTGGCTCATGCTGATGGGAACCAATCCGAAAGCCGCCGTCTTCGCCGGTTTCCCGCGCAATGGGGTTCTGGTTGCCACCTATGCGACCAGCGGCCTGCTGGCGGGGTTGGCTGGCGTCATCATCGCTGCACGCAATGTCAATGTGAAGTTCGACTATGGCAGCTCATATCTTCTGGTCGCCATTCTCATCGCCGTCATGGCGGGTGTTAAACCCGAAGGCGGCTATGGCCGCGTGATCTGCGTGGTGTTGAGCGCGGTCGCGCTACAGCTCATGTCCAGCCTGCTCAACTTCGGTGGCCTTTCCAATTTTGTCCGCGACTTTGCCTGGGGCCTGCTGCTGCTCGCCTTCCTCGCAGTCGGAAAATACGACATCGCGGGATTCTTTACCCTCGGCAATCGCCAGAAGGGGAACATCGGTGCGCATCCCTCAGGCACCCGAGCATAGACACTGGGGGATAATAAGTGTGGAGGAAATAATGAAAGCAAAAACAAAAAAACTGCTCGCTGGCACGATCATTGGCGCGGCTGTTGTTGCAGGCAGCGCCGGCACGCTCGTCGCACAGGAAAAGCCGGTTATCGCAACCGTCGTCAAGATCAGCGGTATTCCGTGGTTCGACCGCATGAACACCGGTGTGGAAGCCTATCAGAAGGCAAATCCTGATGTGGTCGCAACGCAGAGCGGTCCTGCAACGTCTGACGCCGCGCAGCAGCTCCAGATCGTACAGGATCTCGTCGCCAAGGGCGTAAACGCTCTGGCAGTCGTGCCGATGGACCCGGCTGTTCTCGAAGGCACCTTCAAGCGCGCCATGGAACGCGGCATTGTTGTTGTGACCCATGAGGCCGACAATCAGGTCAACACCATGGCCGACGTCGAAGCATTCGATAACGCCGATTACGGCTCTGCCCTCAACGAACGTCTGGCAGAATGCATGGGCAAGAGTGGCAAGTGGACCACTTTCGTTGGCTCGCTCGGCAGCCGCACGCACATGCAGTGGGTTGGCGCTGGCGAAGAAAATGCCAAGAAATATCCTGACATGCAGCTTGTCGATCCGAACAATGAATCCTTCGACGACGCCAACGGCACCTATGAAAAGGCCAAGGAAATCCTGCGCAAGCATCCTGACCTGAAAGGCTTCCAGACCTCTGCCGGTAACGATGTTCTCGGCGTCGGCCGTGCGATCGATGAAGCTGGCTTGAGCGGCAAGGTTTGCCTGGTCGGCACTGGTCTGCCAAATCCATCGGCAGATCTTCTGGAATCCGGTGCGATTACCGCAATCGGCTTCTGGGATCCGCAGAAGGCGGGCATGGCCATGAACGCGCTCGCCCGCATGTTCCTTGAAAAGAAGGAAGTGAAGGACGGCACCGATCTTGGCGTTGAAGGCTATAACAGCGTTCGCGTGAAGAAGGGTGCAGGCGAAGGCCTTCTCGTCATCGGCAACGGCATGGTTCTTGCTGACAAGGCCACCTACAAGGAACATTTGTTCTAGGAGCACCACGGCAGGCTGGCCGGTCATCGCATGTGGACATCGTTCAGCCGCATGCGGTGGTGTCAAAAGCCCGGATGCTTTGCTGCATCCGGGTGCCTCGACCGTATGAACCACTAAAAACTCAAGACATTAGCGGGCGGCTGTTACAGCCACCTGGCCCTACAGCCAGCCCGGTCGCTTTTGTGTTCCGTGCGGCGACAAAGGAATTCAACGTGTCAACCAAGACGACGAATGGGACGAGCAACGACCGGTCTCCGGATCGTTATCTCGAACTGCGCAACATCCATAAGCGGTTTGGCGGCGTTCACGCGCTGCGCGGCATTGATCTGACAATCGATCTTGGGCAGGCCTATCACCTGTTGGGTGAAAATGGTTGCGGCAAGAGCACTGTCATCAAGATCATGTCCGGCGCGCACGCACCCAGCGAAGGCGAGATTATTCTCGATGGCAAGACCTATGCGGCGCTGAATCCGATCCAGTCGCTCGCCGCCGGTATAGAGACCGTCTATCAGGATCTGTCGCTTATCCCCAACCAGACCGTTGCCGAAAACGTAGCGCTCAATGAGCAGCTCGTTGAAGGCAATGGCCGACTGTTCCGCAGGGTCAAGCTTTCGCAGCTTCGTGAGACCGCAGAGCGCGCATTGAGTACGGTTGGTCTTCCGACCGATAGAGCCTTCCTGAACACGATCGTTTCCGAGCTGCCGCTTGCCATGCGCCAGCTCGTTGCCATTTCGCGCGCCATTGCAACGCGAGCCAAGCTTGTCATCATGGACGAGCCGACGACATCGCTGACCCGTCGTGAAGTGGACAATCTGATTGAAGTGGTCGAGCGCCTGCGTGCCGAGCGCGTTGCCGTGCTTTTCGTGACCCACAAGCTTGATGAATGCTATCGCATCGGCGGCAATGCGGTTGTCTTCCGCGATGGCCAGTGTGTTGCACAGGGACCTATCGAAAACTACACCAAGAAGCAGCTTTCCGAACTGATGATCGGCAGGGAAATCGATGCCGAGCGTTATCGCACGGCGCAGCCCGGCGCTGCCGAACTGCTCAAGCTCGAGAACCTTACCGCATCCAGCTTCAGGGATATCGGTTTTACACTACGCAAAGGCGAAATCCTCGGCATTACCGGCCTTGCGGATTCCGGCCGCAACGAGCTTGCCATGGCAATCACCGGCGTTGTGCCTGCCGACGGAGGCTCGATCCATCTGGAAGGGGCGATAGCCAAAGTCAGCACCCCGGCGGAGGCCATTGAGCGTGGTATTGGCTATGTGCCGGAAGACCGGCTTGCAGAAGGCCTTTTCCTCAACAAGTCGATCTTTCAAAACGAAATCGCGCTGATCTTCAGAAAGCTCTGCAACAGCCTCGGCATCGTCGATCAGAAAGAGGGCCGGAATATCGCCGCTTCGCTGATGAAAGAGATGCGGCTGAACACCACCAATCTCGACCTGCCGGTCGGCGCGCTTTCGGGCGGCAACCAGCAGCGCGTCTTGATCGGCCGCTGGTTGAGCATTGGCCCGAAGCTGCTGGTGCTGCACGGCCCTACCGTCGGCGTCGATGTGGGATCAAAAGACACGATTTACCGTGCAATTCAGGCGCTGGCCGAGGCCGGCATGGGCCTCATCATCGTCAGCGACGATCTGCCTGAGCTTTTGCAGAATGCAGACCGCATTCTCGTCATGAACGCGGGCAGCATCGTTGCCGAGTTCGATGCGGCGCAGGCCACCGAAGATCAGCTCTATCAAGCCATGATGTCGTCGCAGAAGGAATATGTCCAATGAGTGCGTCGCAGTATCAGCAGGATTTGGGCCAAAAGGATTTGGCTCGCGCCCAACCTTTCAAGCTGGGTGAATTCATTCGCAGACGCCCGGAATCGATCACCTTCTTTCTGCTCGTGGCAATCTGCACGATTGTTTCAGTCATCAACCCGGCTTTCCTGCAAGCATCTACACTGATCGATATCGGACGTGCCAGTGTGGTGATGGGGCTGTTCGCACTTGGCGTCTTCATCATTCTCGCCGCAGGCGGCATCGATGTTTCCTTTACGGCCATTGCTGCCACCACGGTCTATTCACTGACGCTTCTTGTGCAGGCTTATATGCCGGAACTGCCGATCATCTTCATCATTCTGATGGCAATTGCGGGTGGCATTTTCCTTGGGGTACTCAATGGCCTTCTGGTGCATCATCTCAATGTGCCGTCGCTGATCGTCACCATCGGCACGCAATATCTTTTCCGCGGCTTCCTGCTCGCCTTTGTCGGCACGGTCTGGATCATGTCCCTGCCTCCGACAATGGGTGCTTTCGGTCGTCTGCCGCTGTTTCAGTTTGAATCGGCAACCGGCGCCACCATCACCATGCCGTTCTATTTTCTGGTGCTGCCCGCGACTGCAATCCTGACCTGGTGGATATTGAACCGGACCTTGATGGGCCGCGCGATTTTCGCGATGGGCGGCAACAGCCAGATTGCTGCCCGCCTTGGCTATAATCTGCGTACCATCCATATCTTCCTGTTCGGCTATGCAGGCGGGCTGGCGGGGCTGGCGGGCATCATCCATGTCTGCGCCAACCGCCAGTCGAGCCCTTTCGACTTCGTCGGAACAGAAATCAGCGTCATTGCCGCTGTGGTTCTGGGCGGTGCGCGCATCACCGGCGGAACCGGCACCGTCGTCGGCACCCTGCTCGGTGTGCTGCTCATCACCGTCATAAACAGTGTTCTGGTGCTCGTGGGCATTCCCAGCACGTGGCAGCGTCTCGTCGTGGGCTGCTTCATCCTGCTGGCTGCAGCCTTCTTCGTCACCCGCCAACGCAAGAAATAACCCGATACTCTCAAGAGGAAATCATGAAGAAATTCCTGAACGATCCCGTCAATTTCGTGGATGAGATGCTCGAAGGCATCTATCGGGCGCATCCCGAACTTACATTTGTCGACAATGACAAGCGTTGCATGGTTACAGCCAATACCAAGCCCGGCAAGGTCGGTATTGCAACGGGCGGCGGCTCCGGCCACCTGCCTCTGTTTCTCGGCTATATCGGTGAAGGCATGATCGATGGTGCGGCTGTCGGCGGCGTGTTCCAATCGCCAAGCTCGGAGCAGATGTATCAGGTTACCAAGGCTATCGATCAGGGCGCTGGTGTTCTCTACATTTACGGCAACTACAGCGGCGACATCATCAATTTCGATATGGCGGCAGAACTTGCCGATCTCGATGGCATCACCGTGAAGCAGGTTGTCGGCAATGATGATGTGGCGTCCTCTGTCGTTGGTGAAGAACACAAGCGTCGCGGCGTTGCCGGTATCTTCTTCGTCTATAAGGCTGCCGGTGCAGCCGCTGCCAATGGCCTGTCGCTCGACGAAGTGACGCGCCTTGCGGACAAGGCGCGCCTGCGCACACGCACGATGGGTGTAGCTCTTTCCAGCTGCGTTGTGCCGGAAATCGGTCACGCCACCTTCTCCATCGGTGAAGACGAAATGGAAATCGGCATGGGCATCCATGGCGAACCGGGCATCAGCCGCAAGAAGCTTGCCAGCGCAGATGCAGTCATCGACGAGTTGATGGAACGCATTTTCGCCGAGCAGACCTATGCCAAGGGCGATGAAGTTGCCGTGCTGGTCAACGGTCTTGGCGGCACGCCGCTGGAAGAGCTTTACATCATGTTCCGCCGGGTTTCGCAGCTGTTTGACGAGCGTGGCATCAAGGTCAAGCATGTCTGGATCGGCGAATTTGCCACTTCCATGGAAATGGCCGGGGCATCGGTTTCGGTGCTGCACCTCGACGAAGAACTGGAACCGTTGATTGCGGCTTCCGCAAACACGCCATTCTTCAAGCATTTTGCAGGTTGAGGTGCGGTCATGAACGTCATTACTGCATCTGATCTGATCGATCTTTTCGACAACTGGAAGCAGCTTTTTGCAGAACAGCGTGAGTTCCTTATCGCGCTGGACGGCAAGGTTGGCGACAGCGATCTTGGCATCACCATGAGCAAGGCTTTTGCAGCCGCTGCAGAAGCTCTTCATGCGGAAGGCGAGGCGGCAGGTATTGCCAAGCTTTTGCGCACAGCTGGCGCCACCATGGCACGCGTTGCGCCATCCACCATGGGCACGCTGACTGCGACCGGCTTCTTGCGCGCGAGTAAGGCCTGTGACGGCATCGACGCGATGGGCACGGCAGAGATCGCCGCTTTCTGGCGCGCCTACCGCGATGGCATCGCCGAGCGCGGTAAGGCGAAGGTTGGCGACAAGACGCTTCTCGATGTGCTGGACCCGATTGCTGTAACGCTTGAAGCTCAAGTCACAGCGGGTGCCTCGCTGGCAGATGCGCTTGCCGCCGCTGCCAAAGCGGCCGAAGATGCGCTGGAAGCGACCAAGACGATGGTGGCCCAACACGGGAAGGCCGCAGCTTTTCAGGAAAAGACCGTCGGACTTCAGGATGCAGGAGCGACCGTGGGAATGCTGCTGATGACAAGCATGTCAGCTTTCGTTTCCGCTAACTAACAGGCAGGCTGATACTCGCATTCCAGGGAAAAGCCCCGGGCTGGACGCCCGGGGCTTTTGTAATTTCCGGCTGAGGCTGGCCCGTTGTATCAGGAGTTTCCGACAGGCAACTGGTTCAGCAAGGCAAACAGAATGGCTGAAAGTATCGCCGCGGCGGGAACCGTTACCACCCATGCAGCGGCAATCGTCAGCGCGTGTGAGCGACGAACCAGCTTGCGGCGGCGACGCTCTTCAACCGGGATGGATTCAAGCGGCAGGGCCTGACGAGCCTTTTTCAACCGGCGTTCCGTATCCCATTCGCGAAAGAACCCGACGCCAAAGATTGCACCGATAGCGATGTGGGTCGAACTGACCGGCAATCCGAGCCAGCTCGCCAGAATGACGGTGATCGCGGCGGAGAGGGACACACAATAGGCCCGCATCGGGTTGAGCTTGGTAATCTGGTTGCCGACCATTCGAATGAGCTTGGGGCCAAACAGGCACAGGCCGAAGGAAATGCCGCTTGCGCCGATCAGCATAACCCAGAGCGGAATCTCGACGCCATCGTTCAACGCGCCGGTCTGTGACGTCTGGACGATCGCCGCGAGCGGTCCGACAGCATTGGCCACATCATTTGCGCCGTGGGCGAAGCTCAACAGCGCCGCCGAAACGACCAACGGGATGCTGAACAGCACTTTGAGTGACTTGTTGCGGTTTTCGAGCCCCAGCGACTGGCGGCGAATGACCGGGATCAAGGTTAGCCAGCTTGCAAGCCCGAAAGCCAGGCCGATGAGCAAGGCGACCCCAATCGACACATCGACCAGTTGCTTCAGCCCCTTCATGATCAGATATGTTGCAAAGGTTCCAGCCATAAGGCCGACAAGGATGGGCACCCATACGCGCGCTGCCGCGATTTTGTCTGCACGATAGACAATGCGGGCCTTGATCAGCCACAGAAAACCGGCAGCGACGATCGCACCCAACACGGGCGAAATAACCCAGCTTGCCGCTATGGCGGCCATCTGCGACCAGTTCACCGCTCCAAAGCCTGCCGCGACGATGCCCGCGCCGACGACGCCGCCGACAACCGCATGGGTGGTCGAAACCGGAGCGCCGATCCACGTCGCAAGATTGACCCAGAGCGCCGAGGCGAGCAGCGCCGCCATCATCGCCCAGATGAACATGACCGGGGTTGCGAGCGTATCGGGCGCAATGATGCCGGTTGCTACTGTCGAGACGACATCCGCGCCTGCAATAAGCGCGCCCGCACTTTCAAAAACGGCGGCAATGGCAATCGCGCCGCCCATGCTCAGCGCATTGGCGCCCACTGCCGGACCCATGTTGTTGGCAACGTCATTGGCGCCGATATTCAATGCCATGTAGGCGCCGAAGACGGCTGCGGCCACAACGATGAGCGTCTGACTGGTCTGGCCGAGCAGCATCGCCGCTCCAAGCCCGGCAAGCATGATAAAAACAAGAGCGATGCCGGGTGCCACGAGCGGACGGGAAACGTAGCTCGCCGCCGTTTCCAGCTTGACGAAGCGGCCGAGGTCGCGATCCAGAGTCTCTAAATGCCGAGCTTCGAGATCTTCGTTTGCCATGATTTACTCTTGATTTCTAACGTTGCGTACCGGTTCAGGCGGCCGCCGGGGAATGATCCATTTCAGGAATGTGACAGGTGTTTAAATGCGGGGCCTTTGAAAAGTCAATGATTCGAGTCTGTACCGTTTGTGAGGTGCTTGGCTATCGCTTCCGCCCTCCGCCTTGGTCCGGCATTGCTGACCCTGTCGACCGACCGCTGAATGCACGGCCCTGCGCGGGAAGGGAAAAACTGGATCAGGCTGTTGCCAATTAATTTGTTGCACGACCTTGTTTTGAACAAGATGTGCACCTATATGGCTGTCATAGGCATTGCTCAAGAGCGCTGGAACGCGTCTGTCGCTCGCAATAGCCTTCATCGCTTGATGCTTTTGACCACGGATGTACTGGCACTAGTAGGAAAGCGATGATGAGGAAGGTCGGTGCGTTTTCGCCCCGGCCTTTTTTGTTGCCTGCGATTCCGGAGAGAAAAGCCGGACGGCCTGCCTGGAGGTTTCAGCAGGCCGTCCGGTTAAAGCGTATATGCATTAGAAATCAAGCAGCGAGTGCTTCGTCTTCCGAGGTCGGGACTTCAGAAATCGTCTTCAGGACCTGCGAAGCGATCTGGTACGGGCAGCCCTGCGAGTTCGGGCGGCGATCTTCCAGATAGCCGCGATAGCCATCCCTGACGAACGAGTGCGGAACACGGATCGACGCGCCACGATCGGCGACGCCGTAGGAGAACTTGTTCCACGGAGCGGTTTCATGCTTGCCGGTCAGGCGCATGTGGTTGTCCGGGCCGTAAACGTCGATATGGTCCTGCAAATTCTTCTCGAACTGCGCCATGAGCGCCTCGAAATATTCCTTGCCGCCCACTTCACGCATGTATTTGGTGGAGAAGTTGCAGTGCATGCCCGAGCCGTTCCAGTCGGTGTCGCCGAGCGGCTTGCAGTGGAATTCGATGTCGATTTCATACTGTTCGCAAAGGCGAAGCAGGAGATAACGGGCGATCCACATCTGGTCGGCGGCGTTCTTTGAGCCCTTGCCGAAAATCTGGAATTCCCACTGGCCCTTGGCCACTTCCGCATTGATGCCTTCGTGATTGATGCCGGCATCGAGGCAAAGATCGAGATGTTCCTCAACGATCTTGCGGGCGATGGAGCCGACATTCTTGTAGCCGACGCCGGTGTAATACGGACCCTGTGGGGCAGGGAAGCCCTGTTCCGGGAAGCCGAGCGGACGGCCATCCTTGTAGAAGAAATATTCCTGCTCGAAACCGAACCATGCATTGTCGTCTTCCAGCACGGTTGCGCGGCTGTTGGATGGATGCGGGGTGACGCCGTCCGGCATCATGACTTCGCACATCACGAGAGCGCCGTTCTTGCGCGCGGGATCAGGATAGATCGCGACCGGCTTCAAGACGCAGTCGGAGCTGCGGCCTTCGGCCTGCATCGTCGAAGAGCCGTCGAAACCCCAGAGCGGCAATTGATCAAGCGTCGGGAAAGCGTCAAATTCCTTGATCTGCGTCTTGCCGCGCAGGTTTGCAGCTGGCTTGCACCCATCGAGCCAAATGTATTCGAGCTTGTACTTGGTCATCGCTAGTCTCTCTGTCATCCTCGGTTGATCCATCACCACAAGTCATGCGGTGTCGCGCGGCTCGGTGTTCGATTTAAGAGAAGCAAGGACCGTGCCAGTTTTGAATCGGGTGCATTTTCAGGGCGGAAAAGGCAAGCGCGACCGGGTGGGCAAGACTTGCGCAACGCAAGTGGAGATTATCTGCTCAAAAAACAGGCAACGGACCAGAATTTCATCACGTCTTCGGCGCAGGCATTCTTCAATGCTGCGGAAACCATCGTATTAGGCATCGCGGCGCATTGGCCATACGGACGAGAATGCCGGCCTTGTTCAGACCGGCATGGAATGAGGGAAGATTCGGCGGTGATGTTGTCATCTGGCGTCCTGGCAAGCCGCCAGCCGATGCGTCGCCTCAGACACTCGCATTTTTGCGCATGTCATCAAGCTGTCTTAGAGACGAAAACAGCGATTCCCGATCGCGGAGATGTTCTTCATAGAGAGACAGGAAAATGGCGTTCGTTGTTACATGCGGCCCGGGTGCGGACCGAGCGCGGTGCAGGCTGTTACTGGCCTTGCGCTTGGCGTCTTCGACTTTCGCCTGCAATTCCTGAAGCATGCGCGAATTGCCAAACGCATGAAAACCGGCTTCCGGTGCGCCTGAGGCGACGGTATTGGATGTCGAGTGAATCATGGTCTGCATCTCCGATGGCAAGATATGAAGCTGATCGTGACGTCCGTTTATGATATAATCGTGGTGCAAACCGTACGAAATTACACTCTTGTGATGGTATGTTGCGGGCGCCGCTTTCAGGATAATTCCATTTCGTGCTGAAAAAACTTCTAGCACTGCAAGCGCCTTGGAAACGAGGCACTCAATGCCAAAACCTCCAAGGAACAGGAAAAAACTCACGGTCCAGCTGTAAGCGAACAGATTACAGGCCGCGTGCCTTCGCAGCCTTGAAGGGGCATCAATCAGCGTCGTGATTCATGAAAGGGAGCATATCGACGGTGTCGATTGTCGTTGGCTCGACGGGATTACCGTCTGGCTTGGCAAAAATTATCACCCACAAACAGTAGATCAGAAATGCCGCCACGCCGATCGCTAACAGGCTGACAAATATGAGTGACCAATCCAACATGCCTGGCACCTTGGCCCAGTTTGCGCGCTAACTCAACCGTCTAAAATTTGCTTGCGCGAAGGGAGCGACACCCGGTTAGCGGGTTCACTTCTTGTGGGTCTCGATCCAGGTGATGCCGAAGACGACAGCGCTGACGGTCAGGATCGCTGCTATCTCAATCCAAAAAATCAACTGCATGGCCATGTCCTCCAGCATGGTTAACAAGAACCTGGCGAAAAGGTTTCATTCACGCTGACGTCACCTGGCAGCGGCTGGATGGCTATCGCACCTCACGGGGCGCTCACAGCGTCCGCGATGCCGCCGCAATCGAACTGTCCCGAATATGGGCAGCGTTTCGATAGGCGCGCGGAGTGAGCCCCGTTTCCAGCAAGAAATAGCGGTTGAAATTGGAGAGATTGTTGAAGCCCGCTTCAAAACAAATATCGGTTATTGCAAGATCCGTTTCCACCAGCAAGGTTCGCGCCCTCCACACCCTAACAGAACGGCTATAAGTCGAAAACGTCATGCCTGTCAGCCGCTTGAAAGCGCGGGAGAAAGACGCTGTGTCGAGGCCGACAGCTTCGGCGACATCCTGCATCTGGCGGTCAGGGTTGGATTGCAGGATCTGGATCGCCTGATCGATACGCCGATGCCGCTTGTCGGAGGCTTCGCTATAGAGCGATACGAAATGCTCGCTGGCGAGGGGTCGCTTTTGCCCAGCGCTATCGATCGCATTCAATATCTCAAGAAAAAGGCCCAGCCCCGCAGCATCCGACTGCCGGTGCAATGCCAGTATCATTTCCCCGATATCGAGCGCTTCGTGACCTGTGATTTCGATCCCCCGGCGGGATAGTTCTTTCAGGCGATGCAGCACTTCGAATTCAGGGCAAACCGACCGAACCTGAATAAGTGCATCGGCATTGAACTGGAGTACGAGATCACGGCCCGGAATGGATGCCGCACCCGGCGTAATCCAGTTATGGGGCAGGTTCGTCCCGGTAAGGACCAGATGACCGGGCTGAAATGGCCCCACGTAATCGCCAACATAGGCCAGACCCTGTGCTTGAGGAATATAATGGATTTCCCACTCAGGATGATAGTTCCAGATGCATATCGGATTGGGATAGTCGTCGCGGCGGATGAGATAGGACTTCCCGCCCGGCAGCGTGATGCGCTCTCGCGTGGCAGCATAGGCATTCGGCAGGGAGGACGAAATTTCCGATGATAGAACCATAATATCTCACCGCATAAGGCGCCATAATATCAAAATAGTATCAATTATTGACAAAAAGCAAACTAGTCCCTTCTCGCCGTTTTTACAAAATTCAACCCACAGGATGCGGGGAAGAGGAGCATCCGGTGGAACATAATGGGAGGAACGACATGCTACGTACATTTTTGCGTACCGGTTGCGCTGTCATAGCGCTCACTGCCGCATCCAGTGCCATGGCGGCTGCGGTTTGCAGCAAGGATGTAAGAGTTCTGGCGCAACCGCGCGATGGCCTTACTTTGCTTGAAGACTACGTGGACGAGTTTGAGGAACTCTCCGGCGCCGGTTTTGAAATCAGCTATCTGAACGAGAATGACCGCCGCGCCAAGTCACAGGCGGATGCATCGACCGTAGGCAGCTACAATGTCTACTATGTCGATGAAGCCAATCTCGCCTTGTTTGCATCGTCGGGCTGGATCGTTCCGCTCAAAGGCTTTTATCCCAAGGAATATGATTACGACGATTTCGACGCAGGCATGCGTGCGGCTGCCACTTATGACGGCAAGCAGTGGTTTGCACCCGTTCAGGGCGGCGGCGACCTGATGGTCTATCGTACCGATCTGCTCGAAAAGGCTGGCCTCCAGCCGCCAAAGACCTGGGACGAATACAAGGCTGCCGTCGCCAAGTTGCATGATCCGGACAATGGCGTCTATGGGACCGCATTGCGCGGACAGCGCGGCTCAGGCGCCAATGTCTGGCGGTGGATGCCGCTGTTCAAGGCAAATGGCGGCGAATGGTTCAAGGATGGCAAGCCTGCTTTCAACTCTGACGCGGCAGTGAAGGCAACTGAGGAATATCTCGATCTTTTCAAGTATTCCGCTCCCGGCACCCAGACAGGTTCGTGGGACGAATCCACCGGTGCTTTCCGGGCAGGCAAGGTAGCAATTATCATTGAATCGGCTCCCCTTGGCGGCATGTCGGTCGATAAGGCGCAGAGCCAGGTTGCGGACAAGGTCGCTTTCGCTGTTCCGCCAACGCCTCTTCCGGGAGCTGGCTACGCGCATGGATTTGCAATTGCGTCCAAGGCCAATGCGACGGACGAGGATAAGGCTTGCGCCGGCCTCTTCGTGGCATGGGCGACCTCCAAGGAGCAGGAAGCCCGTCGTCTGGCTGCGGGGCAGCCCGGTGAATTGACACGCACCAGCACCTATCGAAGCCCGAAATATGCCGAGACGTTCGGACAGAACCTTGCAGATGCAATGGCCGCTACCGGCGCCCGCACGACGGTAACTTTCTGGCAGGACGCGCGCTGGCAGGAACTGGGAAATCAGTGGGGCATCATGCTGGAAGAACTTATCACCGGCAGCCGCAAGGATATCAAGTCGACGCTCGACGAGCTTCAGTCATTCGCTGAGAAGCTCTAGGCATCGCGCGTTCGGGGCGGTTTCGCGGCCACATCGGTCGAGATCGCCCCGCCTCCCAAGATGGGTACTGCCCTGAAAGCCACGTGCGGCTGACGCTGCCGGGCCGTCGCAGTCACCGCCTTCAGACAAGGAATGTTCATGCAACGTGGACGCTCGCTCCCATATCTTTTCCTTGGGCCAACCCTGCTCATTCTCGTCATTCTGGCGCTGGTTCCGACTGTTTTTGCGATTACGATTTCGCTGCAGAACAGGACCTTGTCACAGCCAGTGGCCGAATATGTCTGGTTTGCGAACTATGCCGCTCTGCTCAGCGATCCGCGTTTTCTCAACGCATTGTGGGTTTCGCTGAAATGGGAAGTCCTGACCGTGGCACTTACCATGCTGACCGGCATCGGGCTTGGTATTGCGATGTTCGAAGCCGCCAGCCCGCGCTTGCGAAATCTTCTTTGCGTCCTGTTCATTATTCCTGTGTTGTTGCCGCGCGTCTGCGCAGCATTCGTATGGAAGTTTGCTTTTCATCCGCTTTATGGCGCCCTGACCTGGCCTGTCCGTGAACTGACTGGGGCTACGCCCGATATACTTTCCACGCCAGCCGGGGCGCTCCTTGCCGTTGCTTTCGTGGACGTCTGGCAATGGGGTCTGTTTTTCGCGGTCATCATCCTGAAACTGCTCGAAGCGTTGCCGGTCCAACCTTTGGAAGCGGCTCGCATCGATCGCGCCAAAAGGTGGGAAATCCATCGCTTCATCACCCTTCCAATGCTCAAGACGCCGCTGATCAGCCTTCTGCTCGTCAAGGCCATCGAAAGCCTGCGTTCTTTCGATCTCGTTTATGTCATGACGCGGGGCGGTCCCGGCATCTCGACCGAAACGCTTGATATGTATGCCTATTCGCAAGGCTTCATCGAGTCCGGAAAAATCTCCTACGCCTCGTCGATGGCCGTCATCATGATGCTGCTGACCATCGTCATTTTCACTGTCGCCTGGAAGAGACTGAACCGATGAAGATTTCGACCTTCCTTCTGCGCGCGGTCCTTGTCTTTGCGGCAGCGCTTGTTGTGTTGCCATTGCTGTGGACCCTGCTCAACGCGTTCAAGACCAACGCCGATCTTCTGGTCAGCACGCCGAAAATTCTCTTTCAGCCCGTATGGGACAATATGAGCTATGTGCTCAATCGTCGTTCGGTTGCGCGTGCGCTTACGAACTCGCTTATCATCTGCTCGGCCGCTGTCGTCATTGGCGCTCTGATTGGCGTACCCGCAGCCTATGTGATCGCGCGATACAAGAACCGGATTACAGCCGAAGCTCAGTTCTTCGTTCTGTCCTTGCGTTTTCTGCCGCCGGTGGCAGTGGCCATTCCGATGCTGGTGATCTGGCTTTCGCTTGATCTCTACGACAGCCGCCTGTCTCTCATCGTAACCTATCTGATCATTACTGCATCGATTACGATCTGGTTGTCGGTTCCCGCGTTCGAGCGCGTGAGCATCCATGTCGAGGAAGCGGCCCGGGTCGATGGATTGGGACGTTATGGAACTTTTTTCCGAATTGCCCTGCCTATAGCCCGATTTCAGATATTCGGCGCCATCGCTTTTTCGTTCGTACTGGTCTGGAATGAATTCCTTCTGGCAATGATGCTGACGACGTCTCGCGCCAAAACATTGCCGATCATAGCTTCTGAAATGTCACAGCTCGGCATGAATGTGCCATGGGGCATTCTCAATGCCGCTGTCGTTCTTCTCTCCCTTCCGCCCTTAATTCTGCTTGGGCTTCTTGCTGGCGGATTAAATGCCGTCTTCACCAAAAAACAAAATCAGGAATGATCCGATGAAAGCACTTGTTCTGGAACGCATCGGCGAATTGAATCTGCGCGACATTGAATTGCCAACCGACATGGGACCGGATGACGTTCGCATCAAATTGCACACCGTAGGCGTGTGCGGGAGCGATGTGCATTATTACACGCACGGGCGTATCGGGGATTTTGTGGTCAATCAGCCCATGGTGCTTGGGCACGAGGCGGCAGGCACGGTGGTCGAGGTTGGCGGGAACGTGAGGCATCTCAAGCCCGGAGATCGGGTCTGCATGGAGCCGGGCATTCCAGATCCGCTCTCGCGCGCTTCGAAGCTTGGCCTCTATAATGTCGACCCTGCCGTGCGTTTCTGGGCAACGCCGCCCGTCCACGGAGTCCTTTGCCCCGAAACGGTTCATCCTGCAAATTTCACATATAAGCTGCCGGACAACGTCTCTTTTGCAGAAGGCGCGATGGTGGAGCCCTTTGCGGTCGGCATGCAGGCGGCAACGCGCGCGCGCATCAATCCCGGCGATACGGCCGTCGTGACCGGCTGTGGGACAATCGGCATCATGGTTGCGCTTGCGGCCCTGGCAGGAGGCTGCTCCCGCGTTCTGATCTCGGATTTTTCGGAAGCCAAGCTGCAAATTGCAGAAACCTATGACGGCATTACCGGCATCAATCTTGGCGAGACCAACATCGTTGAAGCGGTCAATGATGCTACCGAAAATTGGGGGGCAGATATCGTCTTTGAATGTTCGGGAGCCGCAGCAGCCGTCCGGGACTTGTTCAAGATAGTGCGCCCCGGTGGCACGGTTGTGCTGGTCGGCCTGCCTCCTGAACCCGTCCTGTTCGACATTTCGGCAGCGACGGCACGGGAATGCCGGATCGAAACGGTCTTCCGCTATGCCAATGTGTTCGATCGCGCTCTCGCACTGATCGCCGCAGGCAAGGTTGACCTCAAGCCGCTGATCTCTGGAGTGTTTCCATTCGAGCAATCCATTGCCGCTTTCGATCGCGCGGCAGAAGGTCGTGCGACAGACATCAAGCTGCAGATCGTCCTGGACGGGGAGAAAAACTGATGTCTACCGTGGAATGTCGGTCCATATTGAAGCGATATGGCGCGCAGGAAGTCATCCGGGATTTCAACCTTGAAATCAGCGATCATGAGTTTGTAGTTTTCCTTGGGCCCTCCGGCTGTGGAAAATCCACGATCTTGAGAATGATTGCCGGGCTTGAGGAAATCACAGGCGGCGATCTTCTGATCGGCGGCCAACGGGTGAACGATCGCGATCCGGGTGACCGCGGTATTGCCATGGTGTTCCAGAACTACGCGCTCTATCCGCATATGACTGTTCAGGAGAATATCGTTTTTGGATTGGAGCGCGCGGGTATAGCGAAGCAGACGATAGCCGAGAGGCTGAAGCCGGTCGTGGCGGCTCTGGGACTTGAAGTCTATCTGGGACGCAAACCGTCCGAACTGTCGGGCGGCCAGCAACAACGCGTCGCAATCGCCCGCGCGATGATAAAGACGCCTGAAGTATTCCTCTTTGACGAGCCGTTATCCAACCTTGACGCAAAATTGCGCGGAAGCCTGCGGGTCGAGATCGCCAATCTCCATCGCGAACTGAAGACGACCAGTATTTATGTCACTCACGACCAGCTTGAAGCCATGACATTGGCGGACCGGATCGTGCTGATGAAGGATGGGCGCATAGAGCAGATGGGAACGCCCGAAGAAATCTATGAGGCGCCCGCGACGCTTTTTGCCGCCGGATTTATCGGTACGCCCAATATGAATTTCTTCGAGCTGAACGCGGACGAGGAGAAAATTGCCGACGAAACCATAAGCCTGCCGCGTCCTTCCGGCTTGAAGCCGGGGCCGGTAACGGTCGGCATCCGTCCGGGAGCATTCCGGCTGAACGAGGCTGGAGGCCAAATTCGCGGCGAGATCGAACGCAACGAATTTCACGGAGAGAGCCGCCTTGTTACAATTCGGGCGGGTAAACATATCTTCAGTATCGCCGTGCCTACTTCCGTGCGCCTGCGGGAAGGGCATAATGTCGGGCTCGATGTGATGCCGAACAGCTTGCATCTGTTCGATACGCAAACCGGCTTGCGTAGCTCAATATCCGGCGGGTAGCAGGATGGAATTCAATTCTATCCTGGCGTTATTCAGGCAAAAAAGCGGCCTTTGGAAACCGCTTTTGTTGATTGCTCCCGCTCGCACGTATTCTTGGCGCAGTTAGCGCACTTCAAGTACTTCGCCGGTGCGGCGATCTATGACTACGCGCATCTCATCGTCGCGACGGTCTATTCCTCGGACAATATAAACGTTCCTGCGCCTTGAGATGCTTTCGACTTCGTCCATCCCTTCGCTGCGCGCGATTCTGGCGGCCCTGCGTTCGCTGATTTCCTCGCGGCCGTAGCGTCGATTGCCCTCCGGATTGACCTCTATACCGTTGGGACCGATTTCAATGCTCTGCGCATGTGCGGGAACAGTTGGAATGAGAGCCGACAGTACCAAAACTGCGATTGCCGGGAACTTGTACATGGCAGTTATCCTTGCTGGTTTCACGCCCGCCGTCGACATCAACCGATAAGTCCGCCGCCGGTTCCCATAGGGGCAGTCAACTCCTCCTAACACTCCGAAGATATTGTGATGAGAAGTGTCATCGGTCTTGCTGTGTCAAGCCGGTCAGGGCACTCTGAAACCGTGAACGTTTCCCTCTATCTTGCCGTCTTGACAGTATTACATTCACGGCACTAGGCTGCAGTAACACGGCAGATTTTTACTGAAGTGAGGGGAGGAATTCATGACTAAAAGTTCAATTATTACAGGACTGGGTCGGGTTTCAATTTCACGGCGCCAGTTTATAACATCGAGCGCACTGGGCGCCGGTGCTCTGCTTCTACCGTCCTTGCCGTCTTTTGCGGCGGACAAGCCCAAAGTCGGTCTGGTCATGAAGTCGCTCGCCAATGAGTTCTTCAAGCAGATGCAGGCAGGCGCCGAGGATTATGCCGCCAAAAACACCGACAAGTTCTCTTTTGCCGCCGTCGGCATGAAGGACGAGCGGGATTTCGCTGCCCAGGTGGATGCGGTCGAGAATTTCGTCACGCAGCAGTTCGATGTGATCGTGCTTGCCCCGGCGGATTCCAAGGCCATGGTGACGCCGGTCAAAAAGGCTCTGGAAGCTGGCATCAAGGTCATCAACATCGACGTGGCGCTCGATGAAGAGGCGAAAAAGCAGGCCGGTGTCGATCTTGCCTTTTTCGGTCCCGACAACCGCGAGGGTGCGAAGCTCGCTGGCTTGGCTCTTGCCAAGGAACTGGGCAAGGGCGGCAAGGTGGTTATTCTGGAAGGCAATCCTGAAGCCGACAATGCTAAGGAGCGCAAGAAAGGGTTTGATGATGCCGTGGCCGAGGGCGGCCTGACACTGCTCGATTCCAAGACCGCGCATTGGGAAACGGAAGAAGCCAACACGCTTATGACCAATTTCCTGACCCAGTATCAGGACATTCAAGGTGTGATGGCAGCCAACGACTCCATGGCGCTCGGCGTCGTGAAGGCGTTGGATGCGGCTGGAAAATCGGGGCAGATCAAGGTGGTGGGCTTCGACAATATTCCTGCCGTCCAGCCTTTGATCAAGGATGGCAAGATGTTGGCCACCGTCGATCAATTCGGTGCGCAGATGGCAGCCATGGGCATTGATTACGGGCTGAAGGAACTGGCGGGCGAGAAATTTTCCGGCTGGGTCAAGACGGATATCAAGCTCATCACCGCCAAGGATCTCTAAAAAATTGCCAATCATGGGGCGGCGCGTCAGGCGCCGCTCTTCTCCACCCGGCAGGCAGGAACAGACATGCAGTCAGCCGACGCCATTTTGAGATTGGAAAATGTCGGCAAGACCTTTCCGGGTGTGGTTGCGTTGAATGGTATCACGCTGGAACTGCAGCGTGGCGAGACACATATCATCCTGGGTGAAAACGGGGCCGGCAAGTCGACCCTCATCAAGCTTCTCGCGGGCATATATCAGCCCGACGCGGGCGAGATTTTTCTGAACGGCCGGCCCTATAACCCAAAGACCCCGCACGACGCGCAGGTTCAGGGTATCCGCATCGTACATCAGGAACTCAACCTGCTGTCGCATCTTTCCATCGCCGAAAATCTGATGCTGGAAAGTCTTCCGAGGCGCTTCGGGATCATGGATCGGGCAACGCTGAACCGCCGCGCCGAAGAGCTTCTGGCCGAGGTCGGTCTGGCGGTCGATCCGCGGATGCCGGTCTCGGAGCTGGGCGTTGCGCAAATGCAATTGGTCGAGATCGCCAAGGCGCTTGGTTATGACAGCAAACTACTGGTTCTGGACGAGCCGACGGCGACATTGACGCCGCCGGAAATCGAGCGGCTGTTTGCGATCATCAAGCGCCTGAAGGCGAAAGGTGTCACGATCATCTACATCTCCCACCGTCTGCACGAGGTCTTCGAGATCGGTGACCGCGTAACGGTGTTGCGCAATGGTCGTCTGGTCGAGACGCGAGACCTGCAAGGGTTGAGTGTGCCGCATCTGGTGCGCATGATGATCGGCCGCGACATCGCGGATGAATACGGCTTCAACGCTGATATCAAGCCTGGTGCCGTGGCTTTGGCGGTGAGGGATGTAAAGCGCAACAACGGTGCCCCGCCTGTTTCGTTTTCGGTGCGCCATGGAGAAATTCTCGGTGTAGCCGGTTTGGTCGGGTCAGGCCGTACCGAGGTGATGCGCGCAATCTTCGGCGCCGATCCAAGGTCGGCAGGGGAAATCGATGTTGATGGCAGGCCGGTGAATATTCGCGACCCGCGCGATGCGGTGCGCAACGGTCTCGGTTTCCTGACTGAAGACCGCAAGAGCCAGGGGCTGCTGCTGGACATGCCTGTCTATGTCAACGCCACGCTCACCGACCTGAAAAAAATCTCGCATGGCGGCTTGCTGGATGGCCGCGTGGAAAAAAGTGCAGTGGCTGAGCTGGTCGAGCGGTTGCGCGTCAAGACGGCATCCATCGACACGCCGGTGCGCAATCTTTCCGGCGGCAATCAGCAAAAGGTGGTCCTGGCAAAATGGCTGTTTCGCGGGTCGTCCACGCTGATCCTCGATGAACCGACGCGCGGGGTTGATGTCGGCGCCAGACGCGAGATTTATCAACTCCTGTGGATGCTGGCCGCCAGCCAGAAGGCAATCATCATGATTTCCTCGGACCTGCCAGAGCTGATCGGCATGTGTCATCGCATTATCGTCTTCTCCAACGGCAAACTGGTGGGAGAACTGGACCGGTCGCAATTCGACCAGGAACGTATTCTTTCGCTCGCTTATCAGGAGCATGTTCACGCATGACGGAACCCACTTCTCCATCTGTCCAACAATCCGATGCTGGCGATCGCCAGAAGCTGAAGCGCTTCCTGTTGCGTGATGCCGGCGTGTTTCTGGCGTTGATCCTGATAACACTGGTATTTTCTTTCACCGCGCCCTATTTCGCGACGTCGGGCAACGCGCTGAAGATTTTCGTTCAGATCGCGATCAACACGGTTCTTGCCGCCGGTATGACCTTCGTTATTCTAACCGGCGGCATAGACCTTTCCGTTGGCTCGGTGCTTGCCTTATGCACGGTCGTGGGCGCACTTATCATGACCTCCGGTCTGGAGCCTGCCTTGTCGATCCCGCTGGCCGTTCTGGCATGTATTGCCGTCGGCGGGCTTTGCGGGTTCATCAACGGCAAGGTGTCGACTTACTGGAAAATCCCGTCGTTTATCGTCACGCTCGGCATGCTTAATATCGCCGCCGGTGCGGCACGTGTGGTCTCGAACAATTCCACCATCACTGGGCTTCCACAGGGGTTTGTCGACTTCGGCAATCTGATAGTCGGCGGCTTCCTGCCCTCGATCTTCCTGATCGCGGTGGCTGTGATCGCTGTCGGCTGGTTCGTCCTCCGCTTTACGGTCTTCGGTCGCATGATCTATGCGGTCGGTGCCAATGATGAGGCGGTGCGCCTTTCGGGGCATAATCCCGATGCATACAAGATCGCAGCGTTTGTCATTTCCGGCGTCACTGCCGGTATTGCCGCGATTGTCTATCTCCTGCGCCTGAACATCGGCAGCCCCATTGCGGGCGTCGGCTATGAACTCAACGCGATCGCAGCCGTCATCATCGGCGGAACAAGTCTTTTCGGCGGCAAGGGATCAATCGTGGGCACGCTGGCCGGTGCCTGCATCCTGCAGGTTTTGGCGACCGGCCTGCAATTGCTCGGCATAGGTGACAATTACAAACCGATCATTATCGGTACGGTGATTATCCTCGCGGTGATTGTCGATACCTATCGCGAAAGGTTGCTGCGGCGCATTCGCTGACCGCGCCCTGAAAGGCTTTAACCCGGCGTTTTATATTCCAATATCGCGCCGGGTTTGGCTTGGAGCCTATTTCTTCGTGGCGGTTGTCAGCGGGACGACGATCTCTTTCCAGAATTTGTCTTCATCGATGTAGTTCTGAATGGCGGCTTTCTGCGTGCCGACCGGTCCCGGCTTTGCTTCGGCATCGCCTCCAATGTCATTGTTGGTGAAAGCAAGGCTTCGGCCATAGTCCAGCCCCATCTCAGTGTTCACGTCCACATAAACACCGGTGGCGGGCGCCGCTGCTCCATCCTTGGGACGAGGCGCATTGTTCCATGCAAGCACAATCGACGGGTCGATGACGTAGGCGGCTGCAAACAGGTCCCATACATTATCAGGTCCGAAAGTGGTTCCGCCCTTCGCCTTGATCCGTTCCTCTCGGGCAAGCCAAAGCTTCTGAATGCCCGGAACACTGCCGTCGACCATTTTCCGATAGAGGTCTTCCGGCATTCCGCCCGTATGTTCATTGGCCTCCAGACCCGAGATCACCTGATTTCCATACGCCTTGAAAGTTTCGGAATTTGGATCGCCCCATTTTGCTCGGACACTGATCTTGGCGGCTTCCGGGTCGGCCCACCAGTTGAATTCCGCCGATGCCGACGAATTTCCGGGCACATAGAAAGCACCGCCCATATAGACGATTTCGGCGACCTTCGACGGAAAGCTCGGGTCCTTGAGAATGGCGCGGGCAATATTGGTGAGCGGGCCAATAGCGACCAGTTTGATCTGGCCGGGATATTTGTTGACGGTGTTGACGAGAAAATCGACGGCGTCCCTGTTGCCGTCGGGGTCAGGATTATCCAGACCATATACCCGTTTATAGGATGGCGCCTCGCCATATTTGTGCTTGTAAACGTCGGCCCAGTTTGCCGTGGGGTCGGCGTCGATCTCGTTGCCCGCATCCGGTCGCAGATAGCCGCCCCAGCCGGTGATGGGGCTGATTTGCAATTCGGCTGCCAGCACTTCCGGCGTGGCTTTGTTCCCTCGCCAGTTGCGAATGCCGTATCGGCTGCCTTCATAGATGGGAACGTCGGAAGCCAGCGCCTCCAATTGTCGGACGCCTGCGGCTACACCGGCTGGCATGGGTGTGTTTCCGGACACGACGGTGACGCCGAGCAGGTCGATATTGGGCGCGCGCTCGAGCAGAAGCATGGCGGTGCCATCGTCGAAGAGCTCGACCATGTCCGCGTCGAGGATGACTTTCGTGCGGGATTCCTGCGAGAATGCGGCGCCGGATACTGCCAGCGAGCAAGTCAAAGTCCAGGCAAATATAGACGGCCTGATATCCATTCTGTCCTCCCTTTATGGTGAGCCGCGTGGGTAAAACGCAGCATTGGAATAGGATATCATGCAGTTTTTCTTGTCAATGTAAGTATATTCAAAATTATATGTCGTAAGGGAATGTAATTAAGCGGTTTGCGGGGCGGTGATCTAAGAGGTCCATCGTCACGAAATAATCCGGCGCAGGCTGCCGGTCGGCGTATGAGGCCGACCGACGGAGTTTTTACGCCAGCCTACTTCTGCCAGCTCTTGACCAATTCATCGTAATTGACGGTGGTTGGTTTTTCCTTTTCATTTTCGATCTTCAGCTGTGGAGCGAGATTGCCCTTGGAAACGGCATCCTTGTTCCAGAACTCGATGTCATGTTCCTCGGCGAGTTTCGGTCCGATATCACCCTGCACCCCTGCACGTTCCAGGCGTGAGAGAACTTTTTCCTGCTCGGCGCAAAGAGAATCCATCGCTTCCTGCGCCGTCTTTGCGCCGGAAGACGCATCGCCGATTGCCTGCCACCAAAGCTGCGCGAGCTTCGGGTAGTCAGGCACATTGGTGCCGGTCGGCGACCACTGCACTCGGGCCGGGGAACGATAGAACTCGACCAGACCTCCAAGTTTCGGTCCGCGATCCGTGAAGCTTTGATGATGGATCGTTGAATCGCGGATGAAGGTCAGTCCCACATGGCTCTTCTTCACATCGACCGTCTTGGACGTGACAAATTGCGCATAGAGCCACGCGGCCTTGGCGCGATCATCAGGCGTGGACTTCATCAGCGTCCATGAACCAACGTCCTGATAGCCGAGCTTCATGCCGTCTTTCCAGTAAACGCCGTGCGGGGAAGGGGCAACGCGCCATTTGGGCGTCCCGTCCTCATTCACGACCGGGAGACCCGGTTTGGCCATGTCCGCCGTGAAGGCCGTGTACCAGAAAATCTGCTGGGCGATATTGCCCTGCGAGGGGACGGGGCCGGATTCCGAGAAGGTCATGCCTTGCGCTTCCGCCGGAGCATAGGCCTTGATCCAGTCCAGATATTTCTGGATCGCATAGACGGAAGCCGGTCCGTTGGTGTCGCCGCCGCGCGCGACGCATGAACCGACCGGGCGTGAATTCTCATCGACCTTGATGCCCCATTCATCGACCGGCAGACCGTTCGGCAGGCCCTTGTCGCCGTTGCCAGCCATGGAAAGCCACGCATCGGTAAAGCGCCAGCCGAGTGACGGGTCCTTCTTGCCATAGTCCATATGGCCGTAGACCTTCTTGCCGTCGACTTCGCGGCCGGTGAAGAACTCGGCGATATCCTCATAGGCCGACCAGTTGACCGGAACGCCGAGGTCATAACCGTACTTGGCTTTGAAATCGGCCTTGTTCTTTTCATCGTTGAACCAGTCATAGCGGAACCAGTAG
Source organism: Ochrobactrum sp. PL_is483 (assembly GCF_055816855.1). Lineage (NCBI taxonomy): Bacteria > Pseudomonadati > Pseudomonadota > Alphaproteobacteria > Hyphomicrobiales > Brucellaceae > Ochrobactrum > Ochrobactrum sp. PL_is483. The sequence goes on along the minus strand of NZ_JBVPGS010000020.1, from coordinate 82,919 downwards.
AGGTTCGCGAACTGCTGGTCGGGAAGTTGATAGAGCTTCTTGTCCGGGGCGGTGGTGAACTTGCTGCCGATGAAATCGTCCAGATCGAGGCCCGGATTGGTAACGTCCTTGCCTTCATTCGCCATGAAGTCGGTCAGGTTGCGAACCTGCTGATACCGCCAGTGCGTGCCGATCAGGTCGGAATCGTTGACCCAGCCGTCATAAAGATTCTGGCCTGTCTGCATCTGGGTCTGGATTTTCTCGACGACGTCCCCTTCCTGGATAATGTCGTGGGTGACCTTGATGCCAGTAATGGCGGTAAATGCGGGAGCGAGCACCTTCGATTCATAGTCGTGGGTGGTCAGGGATTCGGAAACAACCTTGATGTCCATGCCCTGAAAGGGCTTGGCTGCATCGATGAACCATTGCATTTCCTTTTCCTGGTCGGCGCGTGAAAGGGATGAAAGGTCACCGATTTCCTTGTCGAGAAACTGCTTTGCCTCATCCATTCCCGCTGAAGCTGCGCCTGTCATTGCCAGCACGATGAGTGCCGTAGTTGTCATTCGATGCCGTCGCATGTTGATCCTCCCAAAGCTTGCGAGTGCATATCGACTTTCGGGCGCGGTATGTCCCCCGGCCCACTACTGCATGAAGCGGACCTGTTCCGCTTCGGACTTCTTAAACAAAGCGAAATACGCCAATGGCGTAGACCACCGAGAGGGCGACAGCCCACCATAGGTTAGGGCCAACCAGCCCCAGCCATGCCAGATTGATGAATGCGCTGCCGAGCAGCGACACGAACAATCGGTCGCCGCGCGTCGTCTCGAACCCCAGAATGCCATTGCGTGGCGCCCCTCCGGGGGAGGCATATTCCCAGACGCCCATTCCAACGAGGAGGGCGGCGATACCGCAGAAAAAAGCTGCGGTCTGCCAGGTCCAGGCCATCCATGAGAAGTCAGGCATATGAAACATGTTAGACCCTCCCCAGGGCGAAGCCCTTGGCGATGTAATTACGGACAAACCAGATTACCAAAGCGCCGGGTATCAGCGTCAGAACGCCCGCAGCAGCGAGCAGTCCCCAGTCCATTCCAGCGGCTGATACGGTGCGCGTCATCGTAGCTGCGATGGGTTTCGCGTCCGTGGTCGTGAGGGTACGTGCGATCAGCAACTCGACCCACGAGAACATGAAGCAGAAGAAGGCCGCGACGCCGATGCCTGATGCAATCAACGGCATAAAGATCTTCACGAAGAACTTTGGAAACGAATAGCCATCGATATAGGCTGTCTCGTCGATTTCTTTCGGTACGCCGGACATGAAGCCTTCGAGAATCCACACCGCCAGCGGCACGTTGAACAGACAATGCGCCAGTGCGACCGCAATATGCGTGTCGATGAGCCCGAATGCCGAATAGAGCTGAAAGAACGGCAGGGCAAACACAGCCGGAGGCGCCATGCGGTTGGTCAGGAGCCAGAAGAACAGGTGTTTGTCGCCCAGAAACCGGTAGCGTGAGAAAGCATAGGCCGCAGGTAATGCTACCGAAACTGAAATCACCATGTTCATGACAACATAGATGATCGAGTTGATATAACCCGAATACCAGGCAGAGTCGGTGAAGATGGCGCGATAATTCTGCAGCGTCGGCTCATGCGGAAACAGCGTCAGCGACGTCAGGATTTCCTGATTGGTCTTGAAGCTCATATTGATGAGCCAGTAGATCGGGATCAGAAGCAATATGATGTAGATTGTCGGTATAAGCCAGCCAAACCGCGACGTCTCGCGTCTGCTCGCGCGCTGTCTGACGGTGCTGGCGTCCGGTGCAATCGCATTCACGCTGCCCATAGAGGTTCCTTGTACGGCGTTCATCTCATGCCTCCTGATCGTGGCTGGTCATGACCGTGTAGAACACCCATGACAGCAGCAGGATGATAAGGAAGTAGATCAACGACATGGCCGCCGCCGGGCCAAGATCGAACTGTCCGAGCGCCATCTTGACCAGATCAATCGACAAAAATGTCGTCGAATTGCCCGGTCCGCCGCCCGTCACCACGAACGGTTCGGTATAGATCATGAAGCTGTCCATGAAACGAAGCAGAACAGCGATCAGGAGAACGCGCTTCATCTTGGGCAATTGGATGTAACGGAACACCGAGAACCGCGAGGCTCCGTCAATCCTTGCAGCCTGATAGTAGGCATCGGGGATGGAGACGAGGCTTGCATAGCACAACAGCACCACGAGGCTGGTCCAGTGCCAGACATCCATGAGGATGATCGTTACCCAGGCATCGAACGGATCGTTGACGTAATTGTAATCCAGCCCCAGCCAGTTGGCGTAATAGCCGAGCAGGCCGATGTCACTGCGTCCGAAAACCTGCCAGATCGTGCCGACCACGTTCCATGGTATCAGCAGGGGGAGCGCCATGGTGACGAGGCACACCGGAACCCAGAAACCCTTTTTGGGCATGTTGAGTGCTATCAGGATGCCAAGCGGGATCTGGATAGCCAGAACGACGAACGAAAAAATGAGATTGCGCCCGAGCGCATCCCAGAAACGGCCGGAGTGAAGAATCTGTTCGAACCAGTCTGTTCCAGCCCAGAAGAACTGATTATTGCCAAACGTATCCTGCACCGAATAATTCACTACCGTCATCAGCGGAATGACGGCGGAAAAGGCGACGAGAACCAGTACCGGCAGGACCATGAACCAGGCTTTGTTGTTCCAGCTTTTCTCCATGGTCAGCCCTCCATCCCCACGCGCCAGGAATCTGCAAATATGCCGATAGCTTTCGGATCGAAGGTCACACGCGGTTCGGCCGGTATGTCCTCATCCTCGCCGACCACCACGGCCAGTTTCTGCCCCTCGAAGCCGGCGCGCACGATGCGGTAACGCCCGATATCCTCGATCTTGTCGACACGGATCCGCATGCCTTCACGGCCGAGCTTTATAAACTCTGGTCGGATGCCGAGCTCGATTTGTGTTGAATGGCCAATCTGAGGAATGCCGGGCAGTGGGATAGTTTGCGCGCCGACCGTGGCAGTCTGGCCGTCAATCCGGGCGGGCATGAGGTTCATGCCCGGGGAGCCGATGAAATAGCCGACGAATGTATGCTTTGGGCGCTCGAACAGTTCAGCGGGCGTGCCGATCTGCACGATCTCTCCATTGTGCATCACCACCACCCTGTCGGCGAATGTCAGTGCCTCCGTCTGGTCATGCGTGACATAAACCATGGTGAAACCAGATTGACGGTGCAGGCGCTTCAGCTGCGAACGCAGCACCCATTTCATGTGTGGATCGATGACCGTCAGCGGTTCATCGAACAGGATCGCGTTCACGCTTGCGCGTACCAGACCTCGACCCAGTGAAATCTTCTGCTTCTGATCGGCGGTCAGTCCGCGTGCCCTTCGCCGGGCAATGCCGCCGAGGTCCGTCATTTCGAGAATGTCCTTGACGCGGCGTTCCACTTCCGCTTCCGGCATGCGTCGGTTACGCAAAGGAAAGGCGAGGTTGTCGAAAACAGTCATCGTGTCGTAAACGACGGGAAACTGGAACACCTGCGCAATGTTGCGGTCTTCGGTCGCCAGGCCGGTCACGTCCCGCCCATCGAAGAGGATACGCCCCTCGGTCGGCTTCAGAAGACCGGAGATGATATTGAGCAGTGTTGTCTTTCCGCAGCCGGACGGGCCGAGCAGCGCATAGGCACTGCCGTCCTCCCACTCATGATTGACCATGTTCAGGGCGTATTCGCCTGCGGCCTGCGCCTTGGCATTATAGGCGTGGCGGATATGATCGAGTGTGATGCGTGCCATCGCCGTCCTCCTATGCCGCCAAACCGGCCGCGTGACCGACAGCGTGACCGGTCTCGTCGAATGCCATCAGATGCCGCGTGTCGAGGTAGACTTCGATCTCGCGGTCCGGTTCGATGATCTGGATTCCGTGCGCCAGCATGACCCAGCGATCACCTTCGTAATCGAGATGGATGAAGCTTTCCGATCCTGCGATTTCGGACACCAGTGTGCGGGCCCGGATAGGAACTGTAGCGTTCTCCGCTGGGCGGACGAGCAGATGATGCGGCTGAAACGCGATGGTCAGCGGTCCATCACTTATATGGGCCAACTGGCTGGGCACGGCGATGGCCGGGCGATCGGCCCGCAGGAACCGATCGCCTGACTTGACCATGCGAGCCGTGTTCAACGGTGGATCGGCAAATGTGCGTGCTGTGATGAGGTCGAGCGGGCGGCGATAGACGTCGATTGTTTTGCCAAACTGTGTGATGTGGCCTTCCGACAGTGCCGCCGTATTGCCGCCAAGCAGCAAGGCTTCGGAAGGTTCGGTTGTTGCGTAGACAAAGATGGCGCCGGATTCGGCGAAGATGCGCGGCAACTCCTCGCGTAATTCTTCACGCAGCTTGTAGTCGAGATTGGCCAGCGGTTCGTCGAGCAGAACCAGATTGGCCTTCTTTACGATGGCACGTGCAATCGCAGTGCGCTGTTGCTGGCCGCCGGAAAGGTTAAGCGGTGTCCGGTCAAGATAGGGCGTCAGCTTCAGAAGCTCAGCCGCCTTGCGAACCTCACTGTCGATTTCAGACGGTGACTTTCCTGCGATACGCATCGGCGAAGCGATGTTTTCGTAAACGGTCAAAGCCGGGTAGTTGATAAACTGCTGATAGACCATCGCCACATTGCGCTTCTGTACGGGCATGCCGGTAACATCCTGCCCGTCGAACAGAATTGAGCCTTCGCTTGGCTTGTCCAGACCAGCCATGAGGCGCATGAGGGAGGTCTTGCCGGACAAGGTTGGTCCGAGCAGCACATTCAGGCTCCCGCGTGGCAGGACCAGATTTGTCGGATGGATATGAGCGGCTCCACCGACCGTCTTCGAGATATTACGCAGTTCCAGCATATGTCCCGAGGCCTCCTCCAACCGTCGGAATTATTGCGCTTATTGGCAAATCCTCTCAATATGGACTTCAAGGGACTGTGCCTCATCCCTTATGAGCAACTTGTGTTCTACAGGCCGTTTCCGTGCCTGTTCGGAAAACATGCATATTCCAAAGCCGTTCCGAGCGTTGCCGAAGAGAGGTTTCGCCAAAGGCTCCGCCCAACTTACCACAACGCCCGACCAGATGCTTGATGAGCGCCCGTCAGCAGGCGCGGCTGTGGAGCCGCGACCTATGCTCGAAAACACTCGAGTTGGATTACCTGGATAAGCATATAGCTTGCAGCTTTTGTCTGAGAAGAGGGCATGCGCATTAGCAACTGACATGTTCCTCCACCTGATCCACACGTTCAGCCTTTGCGTGTGTGAAAGCCAAACAATGAAAATCGAAAACAAAAGGAAAGTCAAATGAAGATAATTGTTGCCTTTATAATGAAGCTATTTGTTGCTCGCATGAAGTGAGGCCAACCACGGCCTCGCTTCGCGCGCAAAGAGCGCCCAAAGCAGGCCGCATACCGTTTTGGTCAGCCTATCGAGACCAGATCGCGCGAAAGAGCGTTCATCGTTTCCGCCCCGTCTGCGGTGATGAGGAATTGTTCCTCGATCATCAGCGCCCCCAAACCGTTTGCATAGAACGGGGCTTCAACAGCCAGCACCATGTTCGGTTCCAAGACCATGTTGTTGCCGTGCGAGATGAAAGGCCATTCCTCGATCCCGAGCGCGGAGCCGACTGAGTGCCCGAAATGCCCGCGATAATATTCGCTAAAACCACGACGCCGCATGGTGGAAAGCATTGTTTCGTGGACCTGTCCGAATGTATTGCCGGGCTTCAGCAAGGCGATGCCGGCATGGAAGGTTTCGAAAAGCGCGTCGTAAATCTGCGTGGCAAGGGGCGCAGGCTCGCCGTGGACAAAGGTGCGGGCGCCATCTGAAGAATAGCCGTTTACCAGCGTGCCGATATCGGCCTTGATGAGACCGCCTTCCGCCAGTGGTGCCGCCGGGTTCTGGAGGTTCGGCCCGACCGAAATATAGGCCCAGTGACCGGACAGGCTTTGGCCCTTCGCCTTGGCGGCACTGGTTGCGCCGGTGAGCCAGGCGTCGGAAAGTTCCGCCGCCGTGGCACCGGAACGCGCTTTCGCCACCATTTCCTGCAAACCGCTTTCCGCATAATGGGCGGCATTGCGCAGAAACTCGATCTCGCGGGCGCTCTTTATCAGGCGCAACTGCTTGACGATGCCGGAAGCATCGCGCCAACGAACCGAAGGCAGGGCTGCTTTCAGGTGTTCAAAATCGGCGGCGGGTACGAATTCCAGGTCGATCCCGATGCTCGCCCGAGCAAGGCCCCGTTCGGCAATCATGTCGGCAAGCAGTTGAAAGGCTGCTGTCTGGTCGAAGGTTTCCGGGCGCGGTCCGATATTGCCGCTCTCGCGATAAGCCAGGTTGATGTCTTCTATCGTGCGGGCACCGTGAACCGTAACGGCATCGATCCAGATTCTGTGCGAGCGGAGGTCGATTTCATCCGCCGTGGCGCCAGCCGCTGCCAGCGCCTGATCGCTGGCAATCGCGCCAAGTTGCGCCGATGCGTCTGCCGGAACAAGCGCTATGGCCGATCCGGCGCGCCCCCACATTGTCGCCACGCCTGCCGCAATCCCCGTGGCATAGCGAAAATTTTCAGGCTGAAAAAGCACCAGTGCATCCAGTCCTTCCGCGGTAAGCAGTTCCTGAACGCGGTGCCTATCCATATAGCTCATGGCTGATCTCTCAAGGTTGGTGCTTTGTCGGTGTGGCTTATATCGGATGGTCCGAGCTGGCGTCCGGATGATTTATCCAATCGATTGACTCTTTATAGAATAAATTTCTAATAATTCTCACTATCTCATCGTGTCGCCGCTTACCGATGCTCTCTCCGTCGCGGTATAACCGTCGTCAAGGCATGTTTCTCGAAAGCGGTACCGGTTTCGAAATGAGGCAGGCGTAAAAACAAATAGATAGAGCATTCCCGATAGAACGGGAAATGCTCTGACGGAGAGCCCGCAAGGGCACTTTCCACGCAGGAGAATAATATGGGCGGCTTCAACATTCGTAATCGCAAACCCGGATTGGCTTACTGGGGGCTGAGCGCGGCATTGGCCGTGGCGCTTGGCGCCGGATCGTTCAGCCAGGCGCTGGCGCAGGAAAGCGACCCAGACGCGACAATCAATATTGGTTCGCTCTATGAGCCGCAGAACCTCGATAATACCGCAGGCGCAGGGCAGGGCATCAACGAAGCCTTCAACGGCAATGTCTATGAAGCGCTGTTTCGGCTGGCCGATGACGGAAAGGTCGAGCCGGTGCTGTCGAAGGATTACAAAGTCAGCGACGACGGGCTGACCTATACGTTCAAGCTGCAGCCGGGCGTAACGTTTCACTCGGGCGCGCCGCTGACTTCCAGGGATGTGAAGTTTTCCATCGAGCGCGTTGCCGCGCCGGAATCGAAAAGCTCGCGTAAAAGCAGCCTCAAATCCATCTCGGCTATCGAGACCCCTGACGACGAGACGGTTGTCGTCAAGCTGTCGTCGCGCTCCATCTCCCTGCCATATAATCTGAGCTATGTATGGGTGGTAAACGACGAAGCGAAGGATTTGCAGTCGAAGGAAGACGGAACCGGACCTTACGAGCTGGAAGACTGGCGTCGCGGTTCGTCGCTGTCGATGAAGCGCTTCGATAAATATTGGGGCGCCAAGCCGAAAAACGGCGAGGTCGTATTCCAGTATTTCACCGACGCCAGCGCGCTCAACAATGCGTTGCTGACTGGGTCCGTCGATATTATCACGTCGGTTCAAAGCCCGGATTCGCTGGCCCAGTTCAAGGATAATCCTGATTTCACCCTCAGCGAAGGACAGTCCACCACCAAGCTGCTGTTGGCCTATAATGACCGCGTTGCACCCTTCGACAATGTGAAAGTGCGCAAGGCGCTTGCCCGTGCTATCGACGATCAAAAGCTTTTGAAGGCCGTCTGGGGCGATTACGGCACGCTGATCGGTTCCTTCGTGCCGCCGACCGATCCGTGGTATGTCGATCTTACAAAGGTTGACGCCTATGATCCTGAAAGCGCCAAGGAACTGTTGAAGGAAGCCGGTTATCCGGATGGCTTCACCTTCACCATCGATACGCCGAACTACGATCCGCACCCGATTGCCGCGCAGTTCATCCAGAGCGAGCTGGCCAAGATCGGCGTGACGGTCAAGATCAACGTCATTACCGCCAATGAGTGGTACACGAAGGTCTACAAGGCGCATGATTTCCAGGCAACCTTGCAGGAACATGTGAACCATCGCGACATCGTGTTCTACGGCAATCCTGATTTCTACTGGGGCTATAACAATCCGAAGGTTGTCGATCTCGTCAAAGAAGCGGAAGCGAGCGCGACCACGGACGAACAGACGGCGAAACTGACCGAGGCCAACAAGATCATCGCCGAGGATGCGGCCAGCAACTGGTTCTATCTCTATCCGCAGATCGTCGTTTCAAGGAAATCGGTCAGCGGTTATCCGGTCAACGGCCTGAATTCGCAATTCTTCGCCTATGACATCGTGAAGGCGGAGTAATAACCGCCTGTCGATATCGAGAACATGAACTCGACAGCGCGCGCCGCCTGAATTAGTTTCCGGCGGCGTTGTCGCAATTGCATGAGGGTCCGAGCGCTGCCCCTCACATCGGAGAGGTAAACGCTATTTTCGCCTATATCATACGCCGCTCGGCCATATTGGTCCTGTCGGTTCTCATCGCATCGATCGTGCTGTTTCTGCTGCTGCGCCTGTTGCCGGGCGATCCTGCCAATGCGCTTGTTTCCGTCGGCGCGGATGCAGCGCAGATCGAAGCCGCACGCAAGCAGGTCGGGTCGGACCTGCCGCTCTATGAACAATTCCTGCGCTTTATCGGCAGTCTTTTGCGCTTCGATCTCGGTAATTCCTTTGTGAGCGGAGCGCCGGTTCTCGGCGAAATCGGCAAGCGGTTGATCGTGACCGTGCCGTTGACGCTGATGGCATTTCTCGTTGCTATCATCATCGCGGTGCCACTCGGCATTCTGTCGGTCGTGCGCCAGAACCGCTGGTATGGATCGCTCATATCTGTCGTTTCCCAGTTGGGCATCGCCGTGCCGGTTTTCTGGATCGGCATTCTGCTGGTCTGGGTTTTTGCCGTTAAGTTGAGGCTGTTTCCCTCTGGCGGCTTTCCATCGCGCGGTTGGCAGACAGCGCCTGCCGCGTTCCAGTCGCTGGTATTGCCTGTCGCGACCATTGCCATCGTCATGTCGGCGTCTTTGATCCGTTATGTTCGTTCCGCCACGCAGGATGTGCTTGGCAGCGATTATCTTCGCACCGCGCGTGCGCTTGGCGCGACATTCTCGCAGGCGCTTGTCCGTCACGGTATCCGCAACGGCGCAGTGCCCGTGATCTCCATTCTGGGGATCGAGCTTGCATCGACATTGCTGGGTGCGGTTGTGGTCGAGCGCGTATTCTCGCTCCCTGGCCTCGGTTCGATGCTCCTGCTCGGCATCGAGCAGCGCGACTATCCCAACGTTCAGGGTGTCCTGTTTGTCTCCACGCTTCTGGTGCTGCTGGTCGGCTTTGCCGCGGACCTGCTGCAACGGCTGATTGACCCACGCCTGCGCCAGCGATCTGCCGGAGAGCGAGCATGACGGAGCCTGTGGAAATGGGAATTTCAAATCCCAAGCCAGCCTGGCGTCTGCCATGGCCGCTGGTCGCGGGAGGGTTGCTGCTCGGAGTGCATCTGGTTGTCGCGCTTCTCACGCTGGTGTGGACGCCTTACGGTGTCGGCGAAATGGTGGGCGGGCGGCTGGAGGCGCCTTCATGGCTGCATTGGGCCGGTACGGATCGTTTGGGGCGCGATCTGATGACCCAGATCATGGTCGGTTCGCGCATTGCGCTTGTCGTCGGCTGCGGGGCGGTCGCGATCAGCGCGGTGATTGGCGTGACGCTGGGTGTCCTTGCCGCGTTTGCGACACAGACGCTCGATGACGTTCTGGCTGCGACGCTCGATATTCTGATTGCCTTCCCCACGTTGTTGCTGGCCATGTTGATCGTCGCTTCCAGCGATGGCGCCAGCCTCACGACAGCGATAGTGGCCATTGGTATTGCCGGCTCGGCCATTGTGGCGCGTCTGACCCGCATTCTTGCCAAGCGGGTTCTGGCGATGGATTACATCACGGCCTCGCGCATTTCCGGCACGTCGTGGCTCGGATTGGTTCGCATCCATGTGTTGCCGAATATCTGGCCGACATTGATCGTGAATTTCGCTCTCCAGTTCGGGCTGGCGGTCATTGCCGAAGCATCGCTTTCCTATCTCGGTCTCGGCGCACCGCCGCCCAACTCATCCTGGGGGCGGCTTCTTCAGGAAGCGCAGGCGTCGGTTTATACGGCGCCCTTTGGCGCCATAGCGCCCGGTCTGGCGCTCGTGTCGCTGGTGATCGGGCTCAATCTGTTCGCAGACGGCCTGAGGGACGTGGCTGACCCGACGCGAAGGAGGCGACGTTGAGCGCTTTGCTGCAAGTAGAGAACCTTCATATCGAAACCGGCGGGAAGTCGCTGGTCTCGGGCGTTTCGCTGTCGGTCGGGCAGGGGGAACGGGTCGGACTGATCGGCGAGTCCGGTTCAGGCAAGTCGTTGACGGCCCTTGCCATCATGGGACTGCTGCCGGACGGGATGCGCGCAAGCGGATCGCTCATGCTTGATGGCCATCAGGTGATAGGCGCGCGCGACCGCGATCTGGTGCCGTTGCGCGGCCAGAGCGTGGCAACGGTGTTTCAGGAGCCGATGACGGCGCTCGACCCGCTGATGCGGATCGGCAAGCAGGTTGGTCTGGTCGTCCATCGGCGCGCCGCTCGTGACGGGCGCAGGCTGGGAAAGAGTGAAGTGAATACTCAAGCCCACGCGCTTCTGGAACGCGTGTCCCTGCCGGACCCGGAACGTATAGCCCGATCCTGGCCGCATGAAATATCGGGCGGGCAGCGCCAGCGTGCGGCCATCGCCATGGCTCTCGCCTGCCGCCCCAGACTTTTGATTGCGGATGAGCCGACGACGGCGCTCGATGTCACCACGCAGGCCGAAATTTTGAAACTGCTGGAGCAACTGGTGCGCGACGAAGGGATGGGGCTTCTGTTCATCAGCCACGATTTGCCGGTGGTCGCTACAGTCACTCAACGCGCGCTGGTTCTGCGGCACGGCCAACTTATAGAAGAAGGGCCGGTCACAAGGCTCTTCACCGACCCGCAGCAACCCTATACGCAGGGGCTCGTGGCTGCGGCGCGGGCATTCGATGCTGCGTTGGAGGTTGCGCGATGACATTGATGGACCTTTCGCGTGTTTCATTCGCCTATCCCGGGGGCAAGACGGTCCTGCATGAGGTGGATTTGAAGCTTGAGACCGGAAGCAATCTCGGCATTGTCGGTGAGTCCGGTTCGGGCAAGACGACCATGCTGAAATTGCTGCTCGGATTGCAGCGCGCCTCTTCAGGAAATGTCTCGTTTCGCGGCAACCTGCTGGATATTCGCAATCGCAGTTTCATGCGCGATTTCCGCCGTTCGGTGCAGGCGGTATTTCAGGACCCCTATTCATCGCTCGACCCGCGTCAGCGCGTATTCGACATTATCGCAGAACCGCTGCGGTCCCTGAAAATCCAGACCGATATTGCACAGGCTGTTGCGCAGGCGCTTGCTTCCGTCGATCTGCCTGCGGATGCGGCTCGCCGTTATCCGCACGAGTTTTCCGGCGGCCAGCGCCAGCGCATCGCTATTGCCCGGGCGATCGTCTCGAAGCCCGATCTCATCATCGCCGATGAGGTGGTGAGTGCACTCGACCTGACGACGCGCGCCCGCATCATCGAACTCATGCGTTCGCTTTCGGAACGGACTACTTTCGTGGTGGTGTCGCACGACATTGCGCTGGTCGCGCTGCTATGTGAACGGCTGATCGTTCTGGAACAGGGGCGGATTGTGGAACAGGGCAATACGCGGGATATTCTTTCCGACCCGCAACATAGCTATACGAGGAAGCTTCTGACGAGTTTGCCGAGGATGCCCGAGCAGGCCTCTTCTTGAGCTGAAACCGAGAAGGAGCGGCCGTAGCCGCTCCTTCCTTGCTGTAACCCGCAGACCGTCAAGATATTACTTGCGCAGTTCAGCCTCGATCTGGTCGAGAACCTGATCCTTGCCGATGCCGGTGAGGAAGGGCAATCCCTTGATGACAGGCTTGGTTACCGAAGCCGAAATAGGCGTGGTGGAAACAATGAAATCCACGTTGTCGGCCAGTGAAGCGACTTCCGTTGCCTTCGCCTGCTGGGCATTGAAGGTTAGCCCGCGCTTTTTCATTTCTTCGGTAACGGTCGCGTTCACCGCCGTGGATGTCGCCACACCCGTGCCGCAAGCGAAGAGGATTGTTTTTATTCTGGCCATGGGTTCCTCCAGGTTCATTTATTGAGAGCGCGTTTCATTGCAACGCGGATTGGACGTCTTCCAGCGTGCGCGCCGCTTTCAGCCTATCGAGTGCGTCAGCATTCTGTATGGTCGCCATAATCTGCTGCAGGGTTTCAATCTGTTTGTCCTTGTCATTGATGGCAAGCAGAAAGACTAATCCAACGGGAACAGCTTCTTCAGGGTCTTCCATATTGGCAAATTCAATTGGTGATCTCAGTGTCGCCAAAGCAATTCCGGCCTTGAGGACATGCTCGGGGTCGGTGTGAGGCACGGCGACATTCTCGTCGCGCTCAAGCGGCAGTCCCGTTGGCATCGACAGTTCACGGCTGACAACGGCGTCGGCATAGCTCGCCTTTACATAGCCGAGCTTTTCCAGTTTGCCCGCGAGTATGCGGATAATTTCTTCATTGGTTTTTGCTTCGCTCTGAAGCTCGATTGCTTGCGGGTCGAGAAACTCAATCAGGCCGGCTGCCATTCCATTCTCCGTTTAAAGAAGGTCGCACGCCGATTGCGACGTGCGACTTTGATTCTTGCGCCGATCATTGCTGCCGTCAGGCAACAAATTCGTCCGCCGGTTCGTCCTCGGCGCCTGCGGCGCGTTCCCATGCCAGTGTGTTGCGACGATAGAGCATGAAAAGTGCTGCAATAACAACGGCAATCACCGCGATACCGATAGCACCAAGCCACTGGATGGCCGAGATGATGACATATGGCACCCACAGGAAACCATCGACCACAGACGTAATTTGCAGGGCGTTTTCAGGCAGCTTGAAGCCCGACGAAACGGCAGCGCTGGTAAACAATGGTGCAAGCGCATTGGCTACATAGAAGCCGATGGCCAGCGTAATCGTTCCGACGACAACCATGCGGAAAACGTTTCCCTTCAGGAGCGGGGCCGTCATGGCGACAATGAAGGGAATAACGGCAAGGTCTGCGAACAGGATCACGCGGTTGCCCGGCAGGATAACCGACAGGATGATCGCAATCGGCACGAGAATGAGCGAGGACGAAATCGCCGCCGGATGCCCGATGAGAATTGCCGAGTCGAGGCCGACGAGAAGTTCACGGTCGCCGGTGCGCTTGCGCACGAATTCCTGTGCGGCATCCGACACGGGCAACAGGCCTTCCATCAGGATTTTGACCATGCGCGGCAGAAGCAGCATGACCGCTGCAAGCGTCATGCCGGTGCCGAGAACCTTGGCGAGAACGGTGCCGAAATCGCCCGCATTGTAAAATGCTATGAGCCCGAGCACCAAACCGATGATCAGGCCAAGCACGACCGGTTCGCCGAACACACCGAAGCGGCGTTCGATGGTTTCGGTGCTGATATTGATTTTGTTGATGCCGGGAATGCGGTCCATGATCCAGTTGAGGATGATCGCAATCGGCAGAATCTGCGCGGAAGCCAGATGCGGCACGGAAACGCCTGGTACGCCATAAAATTGCTGAACGGCGCGCGCGGACCAGTCTGCAAACAACAGGGATAGAGCGGCAACGAGTGCTGCAATGATGATGCCGTAGGCGAGATTGTCCGTTGCAGCGACGACCAGTGAGCCGACAAAGGCAAAGTGCCAGAAATTCCACACGTCCACATTCAGCGTGCGCGTCCAGCGCAGCAGCAGAAGCGCGATGTTGATGAGAATGCCGACCGGAATGACCCACAAGCCCACCGACGATCCAAAAGCGATCGCCGCAGCCGAGGGCCAGCCGACATCGACGATATCGCGCTTGATGCCGGTATTGGTGACGATTGCCTGCGCCACTTCACCGATGGAGGTGAACATGAGACCCAGAACCAGATTGATGCCGATGAAAGCCACACCGATGGTCACTGCTGCGCGGAAGGCTTTGCCCACTTTCGCGCCGAGTATGACGGCAATGATGAAAATGACGATGGGCAGCAGAACCGTTGCCCCAAGTGTGTCGATAGCCGACTTTAGCCCGCTCAGAAATGCGTCCATTTATTTCTCCTCCCCCCGGAGCACTTTCCCAAAGTGCGCCGAGCTATCAGAACGCCATTATTAGCTCGCACGTCTCGACGTTTCAAAGTGTGAAAGAGGCGAAACGGCAGAACATTTGTATTCTATATCAAACCAAAGTTGAATAACAATATGGCATCTCGGTGGGAGCGCCTGCGACAATAAAATGAACACACGTATTGACTTAGAAACAAATGTTCATTAATCGGTAAGGTGCCAGAGGAGACTGCGAGAATTTTTGCAGGGAGGTTCAGGAGGAAGCGATGGCAACCAATGTGGCGTTGACAGGTTTGGCGCGTGACATGCAGGCGCGCGCAGATAGCGGGCGGCCAATCCGTATCGGACTGATTGGTTCCGGCGAAATGGGCACCGATATTGTCACGCGCGTTGCGCATATGCCGGGCATCGAGGTTGGCGCCATCTCAGAACTGCGCATTCCCAATGCCCTGAAAGCCGTCGATATTGCATTCCGGGAAGAAGGCCACGGCCGCGAGGTTTCCACCGCTTCCGATCTGACCGCTGCCATGGAAGCGCGCAAGATCGCCGTAACCGACAATGCCGATCTGATTCTCGAAAACGATCTTATCGACGTCGTGATCGATGCAACCGGTGTTCCGGCTGTCGGCGCCGAAATCGGCCTGCGCGCGATGGAGCATGGCAAGCATCTCGTCATGATGAATGTCGAAGCGGACGTGACGATCGGCGCTTACCTGAAAGCGGAAGCGGAACGTCTCGGCGTCACCTATTCGCTAGGGGCTGGCGATGAGCCGTCATCCTGCATGGAACTGATCGAATTCGTGACCGCCATGGGCCATCCGATTGTGGCGGCGGGCAAGGGCAAGAATAATCCGCTCAACATCGATGCTGTTCCCGACCAATATATGGAAGAAGCCACGCGCCGTAACATGAATGTGCGCATGTTGGTGGAATTCGTCGATGGTTCGAAAACCATGGTCGAAATGGCCGCCATCGCCAACGCCACCGGTCTTGTCCCGGACAAGGCAGGCATGCATGGCCCCGCCGCAACGCTCGACCAGCTCAACAAGACACTGATCCCCGAAAAGGACGGCGGCGTGCTGTCGAAGGTCGGCGTGGTGGATTATTCCATCGGCAAGGGCGTTGCTCCGGGCGTGTTTGTCGTGGCCGACATGTCGCATCCACGCATTTCTGAGCGCATGGAAGACTTGAAAATGGGCAAGGGTCCATATTTCACATTCCATCGCCCCTATCACCTGACGTCCCTTGAAGTGCCGCTGACCTGCGCCCGCGTGGTGCTCTACGGCAAGCCGGACATGGTGCCGCTTTCAAAGCCGGTCGCGGAAGTGGCCGCAGTTGCAAAGAAGGACATGCAGCCGGGCGAAAAGCTCGATGCCATTGGCGAATATTGCTACCGCGCATGGATCATGACGTCCGGCGAAGCGCGTAGCGCGCATGCGATCCCCTGCGGGCTTCTGCAAGGAGGCAGCGTGACCAGGCCGATCAAGAAGGGCGAGCTCATTACCTACGATAATGCGGCTGTGGCTCCCGGTTCCAGGATTGCGGAGCTGCGCGCGCGTCAAGACAAGCTCGTTTACGGGGCGTAAGGACAAACACCATGGTTCAAGCCAAAAAAGTTGAGCCGCAGGATACGGGCGACCGTCACAACCTGCCTTATGCCTTCCGCACCTATTCGCCGGATCAGCTGAAAGAAGCGCTGCACAAGATGTATCTCATCAGGCGCTTTGAAGAGGGAGCGGAGGAAAGCTACACGCGTGGCCTCATTCACGGAACGATGCATCTTTCCATCGGGCAGGAAGCAAGCGCGATGGGCTCCTGTCTGCCGCTTAACGACGACGACATGATCACATCCACCCATCGCGGTCACGGCCACTGCATCGCCAAAGGCGCGGACGTGAAGCGCATGTTTGCCGAGTTCTTCGGCAAGGAAACCGGCTATTGCAAGGGGCGTGGCGGCTCCATGCATATCGCCGATGTTTCCAAGGGAAACCTTGGCGCGAACGGTATTGTCGGCGGCGGCATTCCGATTGCGGTCGGCGCTGCGCTTTCCGCCAAGAAACAGAAAAACGGCAAGGTCGTCGTGTCGTTCTTCGGGGATGGCGCGAACAATGAGGGTGCTTTCCACGAAGCCCTCAATATGGCGTCGGTCTGGAAGCTTCCGGTCGTTTTCGTGTGCGAAAACAACGGTTACGGCATGTCCACCTCCACCAAGCGCTCGACAGCGGTTGCCAATGTTGCCGACCGTGCATCGGCCTATAATATGCCGGGCGTGATCGTTGACGGCAATAATCTGTCGGAAGTGGCGGAGGCTGTCAGCGAGGCCACCGAACGCGCACGGCGCGGCGACGGACCAACGCTGATTGAAAACAAGACCTACCGCATCCGGGGGCATTCCAAGAGCGACCGCAACCGTTATCGCACCAAGGAAGAAATCGAGCATTGGCAGAATGATCGCGATCCGATCGCGCATTTCGAGGCCGATCTTAAAGCCTATGGCTTCATTGACGATGCCGAGATCGAGGCGATACGTGCGGAAGTGGAGAAGGAAATCGCCGAGGCGATTGAATTCGCCAAGAACAGCCCCGCGCCCGACCTGACCAACCTGACCCGCGACGTTTACACGGACGATATTTGAACATGGACGCGACAATCCGTGAGTTGAGCTATTCGCAAGCTATCCAGGAAGCCATGGCGATTGCCATGGAGCGCGACGACCGCGTGTTTCTGATGGGCGAAGATATTGGCGTCTATGGCGGCGCGTTTCAGGTGACCGGTGATCTTGTCCATCGTTTCGGTGAAGACCGGGTCATGGATACACCGATTTCGGAACTGGGCGGCGCCGGCGTGGCTGTCGGCGCAGCGCTGACCGGCATGCGGCCGATTTTCGAGTTCCAGTTTTCCGACTTTGCTGCCCTCGGTATGGAGCAGATCGTCAATCAGGCGGCAAAAATCCGCTACATGCTTGGCGGCGCTGTGTCCGTGCCGCTGGTCATGCGTTTTCCGGCAGGCTCTGGAACGGGTGCCGCAGCGCAGCATAGCCAGAGCCTGGAAGCGTGGCTCGGGCATGTGCCGGGCCTGAAGGTCTTGCAGCCTTCGACGCCACATGACGCCAAGGGCATGTTGCTCGCTGCCGTTGAAGATCCGGACCCCGTGATGATCTTTGAGCACAAGCTGCTTTACAAGATGAAAGGTCCGGTTCCCGAAGGTTTCTACACCGTTCCCATCGGCAAGGCTGAAGTGGTTCGCGAAGGCCGCGACCTGACCATCGTCGCAACCGCGATCATGGTGCATAAGGCGCTTGATGCCGCTGCCGAACTGGCCCGGGATGGGATCGATGTCGAAGTGATCGACCTGCGCACGGTGCGCCCGATCGATCGCGAAACCATCGTAAAAAGCGTCAAGAAGACGTCGAGGCTGCTCTGCGTTTATGAAGCGGTCAAGACGCTTGGCATCGGTGCCGAAATTTCCGCTATCGTCGCGGAAAGCGAGGCTTTCGATTATCTCGATGCGCCCATCGTGCGTCTTGGCGGCGCCGAAACACCAATTCCATATAATCCCGACCTCGAACGCGCGACCGTTCCACAGGTGCCCGACATCCTGAAAAGCGCTCGCGATCTGGTTAAGGGAGTGCGCTGACCATGGCAGTGGAAGTCATTCTCCCCAAGGTCGATATGGATATGGAGACGGGGCAGATCTCGCGATGGTATGCCAAGGATGGCGATACGGTCACGAAGGGCCAGCTTCTCTTTGAAATCGAAACCGACAAGGCTGCGATGGAAGTCGATGCGCCGGCATCGGGCATCATCGCAGACATCAGCGCGGCGGAAGGGACGGTCGTGCCTGTCGGTCAGGCCGTCGCCTGGATTTATGAAGAAGGCGAAGAGCGTCATGGCAAGCCCGCGGTTGTCGCCGAAGAGCCGTTTGTTGCTGCGCCTGTAAATGCCGCTATCGAAACAGCTCCGCCGAGCGATCTCGATCCCAAGTCCTCCCAAGACGATGAACGGGATTCAGCCGCGAAGGTGCGGGCGACACCGCTTGCCCGCCGACTTGCGCGCGACGCAGGCATTGACCTCGCTGCCGTTCAGGGCTCGGGGCCGAAGGGCCGCGTGCAGAAGAAGGACGTTGAAGGCGATATTGGCATTGCGAAAGCAGCGGTCACGGCCAAATCGTTTGCAAGCAAAAGCGCGGAGCCGCGCTCTCCCGGCCAGCTCAATGCTGCCTGGTTGCGTGAGGGTGAAGCAGGGCGTCTGCCGGTGGTTCTGCTCCACGGTTTTGCAGCCGATCTCAATTCATGGCGCGGATTGTTTGCCGGCGCATCGCTTGGCCGTCCGATTCTGGCGCTCGATCTTCCGGGGCACGGCAATTCGCCACGCATCGTTCCAGAAAGCATCGATGAAATTGCCGTCGCTGTGGAAGCGACACTGGATTCTCTGGGCGTAAGCGCGTGTCTTCTGGTCGGGCATTCGCTTGGCGGTGCGGTGGCGACCGTCATTGCGGCGCGTGGGCTTGTCGATGTGCGCTCCTTGCTGCTGATTTCGTCGGGCGGCTTGGGGCCCCAGATCAACGGTGCCTTTATCAAGGGGCTTGTCGGCGCGAAAAGCGAAGCCAGCATCGTTCCCTGGCTGAAGCTGCTCGTCGCCGACGAGAACCATCTGACCAAGCCGTTCATCAATGCAACAGTTGCGCAGGCTGCCGATACAGAATTGCGCAATACGCAGGAAGCGATTGGCGCCCGGTTCTTCGCAGATGGCACGCAGACCTTTGAAGTGCGCTCAAGCATTGCCTCGCTTGCGATGCCGGTGAGGCTTATTTTCGGTGCTGAAGACCGTGTTATCCCCGTTGCTCATGCGCATGGTTTGCCGGGTAAAGTCGGCGTCCATATCTTCCCCGGTTGCGGACATATGCCACAAATCGAGGAGCGGGCTGCGGTGCTGCAAATCCTGAAAGAGTGTGCGGCCGCTGCCAATTGATGCCGGTTTCATCGCAAATGCGACAATCAGAAAAAGCACATTGTTTTGCGACGATGTGCTTTTTGCATCTACCCGGATCGCGCTTTCAACATCTGCGCGGCACTTTCTTCATCGGTGATGAGAACAGTAGGCTTCAGAAGCTTTATTGCGCCAAGCAGAGCGGCAATCTTCTCTTTTCCACCTGAGGTGAGGATACGCTGCGGCGTCTTCTGAAGGCTCTCGATTTTGGCCGACATGACACGATCATGGACCGGATCATCGACGATCTTGCCGTCCTTGTCATAGAAGTGGAACAACACGTCGCCAACGGCGCCGTTTTCGATGAGCGACTGTTTCTGCGCCTCATCGATCAGCCCGACACGATAAGACGTGCTGCTGGCAGTCTGAATATCGCCGACGCTGAGCAGGACCATGTCGAGTTTTTCGGCCATGTCGAGTACTGTGTTCAGGCCGCAGCGCTCGATGAGTGCAGTGCGGGTTTCTTTGCTGTCGACCAGAGCCGGGGCGGGGATGAGGTAGCCTTCGCCCTGAAAAATCTGGGCAAATTGCCAGGCAAATTCCGGCGGATTTGAACGGCGCGGCTGTACGATGCCGCCGAGCAGGGAAATGACTTTCAGATCGTTGAGCGGACGCGCGCCGATATGTTGCAGAGTGCTGGAAAGAGTCCGTCCCCAGCCAACGCCGATCGTCATGCCGTGCTGTACTTTTTCAGAGAGATAGGCGCCGGTGGCGGCACTGATCGGCGGGATAGGGTCGACCTCGGGTGAGGAGAGGGGAGCGACGATGGCGCGCTCCAGACCGAAGGTTTTCTCAAGCTCGACTTCAAGGGATGTCAGACTTGCCAGCTTGCCTTCGATGGTGATTTTTACTTCATTGCGCGCACGGGCATCGGCAAGAAGGCGAACGATCGTGACACGTCCGACACCGAGCGCTTCCGCGATATCGTTCTGGGTCATCTGTTCGACGTAATACATCCACGCAGCGCGTGTTCGCAGCCGGCTTGTACGGTTTTCGGCAGCCACACCTTCCGATCCGATGATGAGGTCGGCTGCTTCCGGATTTTTCTGTGTCTTCCTGCCGGCTTTTTTCAAAACTATCCCTCAAATTAACGGCGTAATACTGCATTATAGAAGCGCTGTTTCTACACCGAAACTATTGCTTTTCCGTGTGAAGGCAAACCATAATTCAAGTGCCTGGTCCATCCTGTTGCGATGGTGCTGCCATAAGGAAATCGACGATGTTGCGCACTCTTTCGGAAGAAATTGCAGTCAATCTGAAGGACCGCCTGCGCGGGGTTCGATACATGATTCGTCGCAATTGCCATGACGGTTTGCCGGAAGCCGAAAGGCGCAGCGACATTCCGTCCCCTGAACTGTTGCTGGAACATGCGGCAAGCATGGTGGACAAGGCCCTGACGACAGCCGAAACCATTTCCATTTCGCTGATTTCTGCCGACCCGAAAGTCCATAACAGCGCGCCGCATGTAAAAAGCCTGTCGGTCTATTTCGGTGCTGGCACGGAAGGAGTGCGCGCTTTCCGAAGGGACATGTATTATCTCACCAAGGAAGTACTGCGCCGCCATCAGTTGCCGAATGTGCTGATCCACGAAGCCGCGTTCGTAACGGTTCACGCAAGGATGACGCGGAAATATGGCTCGTTGCTGAATAACGTGTTTTCGGCAGAAGCAGGCGAAACGAAAATTACGGCAACCTCCAGCGCCGTGACAGCTCTTTTCCTGGAACTGCTCGGCGAAAGGCCCGTGCGTTTTATCTCCATGGAAGGGCATCTTGACCCGCAGGCCTTGCGTAAATTTGAAACGACCTGTTTCGCGGCGGCGGGACTTGCCTGCGGTCTGGCGACTGCAAAAGCGGCCGATCTGACGGGCGTCGATCCTTTGGAAAGTGCAATTCTGGCGCTGGATGTGCGCCATGATCGTCTCATGCAGGCGGCAGAAGATCGCGATCAGGCGCAGCTCGAGCCATTGTTCCAGACGTTAATTGCTCATCTTCCATGATCCGGGCCGGACGGCTGAAACATATCCATAATCAGCTTCTTTGCGCGGGGAATTGATGCCGGACTCATGCTGAGTTCGGTCAGTCCCATTCGCAGGAACGCACCGATAAGTTCCGGCTTGCCTGCCGCCTCGCCGCACATACCCACCATGATGCCTGCTTCGGTTCCCGCTTTCGCGGTCATCTCGATTGCCGCCATCACAGCCGGATGGCTGACATCGTTGAGCTTCGCAACGGTTGGGTTAAGCCGATCCGCAGCCATCACATACTGCGTCAGGTCATTGGTGCCGATGGAGAAGAAAGCTGCTTCTTTTGCAAGTTCCCGCGCTGTGAAAACGGCGGCGGGGGTCTCGATCATCACACCAAGGTCGAACCCGGCAAAGGCCTTGCCTTCGCTTTCAAGCTCGCCGATGCATTCAGCGATAAGGCATTTGGTTGCACGGATTTCCTCGACATCCGAAACCATGGGCAACATAACCTTGAGATTGCCGCTGGTTGCCGCGCGCAAAAGCGCCCGCAGTTGCGGTTTGAACACATCCGGCCGGTCCAGGCACATGCGAATGCCGCGCCAACCAAGGAAAGGGTTTTCTTCTTCCGGGAACTCGATGCCTGCAATTGGTTTGTCTCCGCCGATATCCAGCGTTCGAACGATAACGGGGTTCGGGGCAAAGGCTTTCAGCAGCGCGGAATAGGTTTCGGTCTGCATATCTTCGGAAGGCAGGTGAATATGCTTCATGAAGAGAAGTTCGGTGCGAAAAAGCCCGACACCCATCGCACCGGCTTCAAGCGCGACTTCGATCTCCTCCAGCGCACCCATATTGGCTGCGACTTCTATGACCGTGCCGTCAGCCCTGCGCGGCGTGACGGAGCGGTAGGCATCCAGCGCCTGCCTTTCCTGCAATGCATTGGAAATGCGCGCTTCGATTGCATCGCGGGTTGCTATGTCCGGATCGGAATAAACAATGCCCGAACTTCCATCCACCGCCACGGTTGTCGCATTTCGTAGTTGCTGCACGGCGCTCCCGAGGCCAAGAACCGCAGGAATTCCGTGTGTGCGTGCAATGATGGCCACATGCGATGTTGCGCCGCCATGCCCGCAGACGACGCCCTTGATCTTCTTGAGCGGCGCTCGTGCCAGATCCCAGGCGCCGATGTCGTCGGCGATGAGTACCGACCCTTCCGGCAGCCCCTCCAGATTGACGTCTTCCTTGCCGAGAAGCGCAAGGCAGATCTGCCGGCTGACGGCATGAACATCATCCGCGCGCGCGTTGAGATAGGGATCATCAAGCGTGGCAAACTGTGCGGCCACGGTTGAAGCCGCCGCAAGCATGGCTGAAATGGCATCGAGGCCCCCGCGAATAAGCCCAAGCGCTTCGTCAGTCAGGCTGTCATCTGCGGCAATATCCTTCAGTGCCGCGATAATGCCTCTGTCAGCGTCAGCAAGATCGCCACTGGAAAGGGAAGCATCCATACGCTGTTGGACAGTGACGATAGCGGCTCTGAAGCGAGCAATCTCGGCGTCTATTTCAGCGGACGCAAGCTTTCGGCCCAGGGGCTTGATTTCTTCGGGAAAGAACGGAAAAGCCGCCCCCAATGAAATGCCTTCGCTGGCGCCAACACCCTTGATCTGGCCTGCGGGGAGTTTTGGCGTCATCGCGGCTTGCGGCACGGTTTCGGCTTGAGGTGCAGCCAAAGGTTCAGGTGCAGCCGGCGCGGCGCCCTCTTCCAGCCCCGCATGCGGGTTTTCCAGATAGCCGATCAGGGCTTCAATGGCTTCAATCGCATCTGCTCCATCGGCACGAACGGTGACTTCATCGAGTTCTTTCACGCCAAGCAACATCAGCTTGACGGAGCTTTTGGCGCTTACGCTTTTACCAGCCTTGGCGATTTCAATATCGCTCTCAAACCCCTTGGCCAGTTTAACGAAGCGGGTAGCAGGGCGCGCATGCAGCCCCTCACGCACCCGGACGATAGTCGAGCGTTCCATCTATGTAAGCCTCAAGTCGAATGCAATTTCAAATCCGAGGATCGGCAGTTTCAGCCGCCAATGGTGATAATCTGCCCTTCCTTGAGAGCAGCCACAAGCTCTTCGCCAGCTATTTCACTGGCACAGATTTCACCGGGGCGATCTGCCGAATCTGCACCCGTGAATGAAATGACGACATGCCCGATTTCGCGCACCTTCTGCCAGGCGCTTTCGCCAACGGCAGTGATTTTGGCTTGGAGCGCGCCGATTGCGATCTTTGTTCCGACAGCCGGGGCCGATGCTTCAGGACCTTCTTCCACTACATGGAGAACGGATACTTCCGCCAGTTCAGGTGGTGAACCGTCAGCAAACAGGATGAGAACGCCACCTTCCGCGAGGTCCGCGACTTCCGGGCCGATTGCGGTGATCCGCGTTTTCAGATGTATCGACATAGAAGCGGTCCTTTCTTCGTTTGGTATTCGATGCCCGTGAAGCTGATCGGAAACATCGTTATGCATATGTTTGAGAGGTCGTCCGCCGCAGCGCTTGCCGCGGCGGACCGGGATTTCAGAGGACCGCGAGGCTGACGACCCATGCGATCAGAACCGAAAGCGGGCCCATGATCTGGCGGCTGATCAGAACTGCGGGCACACCGATCTCGATGGTCTTGGGTTTGGCTTCGCCGAGCGCCAGGCCGACCGGCACGAAGTCGCAACCGACCTGCGTGTTGTAGGCAAACAAGGCGGGAAGGGCCATCGCCGGGGCAATGGTGCCGTTTGCAATCTGCGGTCCGATGATCGCCACGCCCACGACCTGTGCGATAACCGCCCCCGGCCCGAGGATCGGCGACAGGAACGGGAGACCGCAAATCGCTGAAAGCACCAGCAAGCCGATGATGTTATTGGCCAATGGTCCGAGCGGCTGGGCGAGAATATCGCCAATGCCGGTATAGAGGATCAGGCCGATCAGCATCGTCACGAACGCCATGAACGGCAGAACGTTGCGAATGACCTGATCGATTGTACGGCGCCCGGCTTGGAAGAAGATACCAACGACGCGGCCCATGACGCGGCCGATGCTGCTGATAAGTCCGACAAGGCCACCTTCGCTTGGCTGCTCCACAGGCGCTGGCTTTTCTTCTTCAATAGCCGCAGCGGCGGGACCGGGGGCGGTTGAGCCGTCAGCCGGAACAATGTTTTCCGGCTTCACGCCTGACACATAGATGTCTTCGGTAATGAATTGCGCCAGCGGACCTGCCTGCCCAACGGGCGTGATGTTCACGGTCGGGATGCGCTTGCGCGGATAAACGCCGCAACGGGCTGTGCCGCCGCAATCGACAACCACGACTGCCATTTCGCTTTCGATTGGCGGTGAGCGAAAGCCGTCAACGGCCTCTGCGCCCGTCAGTTCGGCAATCTGGCGCGCAAGCGGGTGGATACCGCCGCCTGTGACCGAAACCACCTTGTTGCGCTGCTCGGTCGGTTGAATGACAAGAGGGCCGCCCCAACCATTCGAGCCGCGGGAAATCTGAACTGCCTTATAGGTCTTCACCATGTCGTCCTCCCCATGTCCCGCTTAAAGCTCGATGCCCTGACGCCGCGCCATGATGGCGGTGATGCGTTCTGTGAGCATGCCTTTGAGGAGGATCACCACGAGCCCGACGATGGCGTACCAGATGGCGACATTGATGTGGTAACCGGTTGGAACCGCGCCTTTTTTCTCAAGTTCGAGAAGGGCAACCAGCACGCCGCCCCAGACAAAATATTCGCCCGGATTGATGTGCGGGAAAAGTCCCAGCGGCGGATGGACGTAGGACACAGCCGCATCATAGAAGGCAGGTTTGTACTTTTCGTCCAGGAACGAACCGAACGTGTAGGCCATCGGGTTGGTCAGAAAAAACACCGACAGAACCGGCAGAACCGTGTAGCGGGTCAGCGCAATGCGCCCCGCGCTGCGTGCGATGCCATGGACGCGCTTTTCGCCGACCAGTTCGGTCACGGCGTAAAACGCGGTCATCAGCACCACAAGTGTCGGAATGATGCCTGTGACAAATCCGGCAAAAACTTCGCCGCCTTTCTGGAATACGCCAATGAAGTGCTTGCCGATGGAGGCAAGCCAGCCGAGCTGCTCTTCCTGCTGGACGTTCTGAAGGCGTTCCTTGAACTGATCGACGGTAATTCCGCCACTGCCCGCATCGCCTGGTGCAGGGGCCGTTGCTTGCGCAAGCTGCAGAAAGTCATTTCCTGCGTGCTCTGCGGCATGTTTGCCATGCAGTGCGGCATCGGAAATCATGCTGCCAGCCATATGTATGGATTGCATCGTTGCGTCGGCATGTTGCGCCAACATCGTCACTATCGACATTGCTCCTCCTCGATTGCTTGTTTCAGGCAAGCAACTCCTATGCTCCCACTGCCTTCAGTCCTTCGAGTTCGGTCCCATCGGATTGGTCTCTTATGCGGCCGATCTGCTCTATCGCCTGTCTGGCGGCAGCCACCACTTCAGGCGTTCCTTCTCCGATCGCGGGATTGTCCGGCAATTCGCCAAGGTGCATTCCCTCAAAGCCTTCGCGACGGATGAATTTCGCAAAGACGGTTCGTCCGCTCATCTGGAGGAAGCGACGCACCACAAGATTGCGATCGACGACGATCAGCACGATGACACCTTTGCCGAAGCGTCCCCGTATATGCCCCGCGCCAACAAAGCCGTCGGAATATTTCGAAGTGATACCTTTCATCACATCGGAATAGTGGCGCATCTGGAACCATACGCCCAGCGACTGAAAGCCCCATAGCAAGGCAAGCGCCAGCAAAGCCCATTGCCAGATAGCCATTTTGTTATCCTCCCACGAAGGCGAACGGGGTATTTTCCGCGTCCACCCTTCATCAATTAGAGAACATTTGTCTTCCTGAATGTCAATATGTATAATTTTTCCGCTATTGAAAGGCGAATGAAGACTGACATTTCAATCCACTTCGCTTAATGTCGCTTGGAAACAGGAGGCCGCTCGCACCATGGATTTGCTGCTTAGGGAACAAATGGCATCGATGCCCGATCTGCGTCATCGACTGCGCCAGCTGCGTTGGTTCAGGGCGACGTTCCGCAAGCATGCAAGCCTGCTGCATGAACTTTACGGTGTTGAATACGACATTGATGAAAAGAAGCTCACCGAGGCGTTTCTGAACTGGGTAGAGCTGGTTGACCAGAACAAGCGTTTCGCCAAGGTGGATCGCAAGGATTTCATCACCTTTGCAGCCGGGCTTGTGTTGCGCGAACTGATCCGTCTATCTCCGGCGAAGGTTGTTTCCCCACCAAAGCACGCTGCGGGCGATGCCGCTCGCCTTTACGAGATTGTCAGCTTCTGGCCAGAAGGGTTTCTCTACACAAATTACTGTATCTGCGCGATTGCTGCCGTGCAGGAACAGGAGTTCGGTACGATCCCCGACATAGATCAATGCGCCGATGAATTGCGCACATGGTGGTCCTATAAGGAAAATATCGCCGAAATGCCCGGATATGCGATCGCATTTCTCGATAAGTTTCTTGGCGGGGAGCCGAACTGGGTCATGCCCGATCTGGCATCCGCACGCGCGGCAGTGAAGCGCGCTTTGGGCGCAGAGAAGCCGGTCACAAAAATTCGGAATAAATAGCCGCTCCTGCTCTTTGTCGTCTCTCCCTCGGTAAGGGGCCTCCCGGATATAATTTGGACAGGCATTCCAAAGCTTATGAAAGCAAGAAACAGCTCCCAATGGCATAGACGGTTGCCAAAAAACCATATTTAGCCAACAAGGGTTGGAATCAAACGCTCAGCGTCAAGAATGGAACATCACTTGAAACGCATCAAAATTAGCCTGGTTTGTCTCTTCCTGGCAGGTGTTTTGCCAGCATATGCGCTCGACGTCCGTTCTCCGACTGTTTTGAAACCGTCGCCTGAGCAGGTGCAAGCCGCCCATTTGACGGCAGAGTTTCTTTCCCGCTTCCATTATCGGCCCGTTCCGCTGGATGATGCGTTATCGGTTCGGATCATGAACCGGTTTATTGACTCGCTCGACCCGGACAGGCTCATCTTTCTGCAGGCGGATGTCGACAAGTTCCTGACCAGCAGCAAGGAAATCAATGATGCCATCGACCGTCAGGATCTGACCATTCCGTTTTCGATCTTCAACGTCTACCAGATGCGCATCATCGAGCGTATGACGTTTGCACGTGGTCTGCTCAAGCAGAATTTCGATTTCAGCAAGCAGGAAGATTTTTCCACCATGCGCGACAAGGAGCCTTGGCCGCGCTCCAATGAAGAAAGCGACGATCTGTGGCGCAAGCGCGTCAAGAACGACTGGCTGCGTCTGAAACTCGCCGGCAAGGATGATGCGACTATTCGCAAGACGCTCGACAAGCGTTACGAGAACTCCATCGAGCGCACGTATAAATACAAAAGCGACGATGCTTTTCAGTCATTCATGGCTGCCTATACGACATCGGTCGATCCGCATACCGATTATTTCGGCGTAAAGGCTTCAGCCGAATTCGATATTTCCATGAAGCTATCGCTGGTTGGCATCGGCGCGGTGCTTCAGGAAAGAGACGACTACACGACGATCCGCGAGCTGGTCGCCGGTGGTCCGGCGCAGTCGTCGGGCAAACTTGCCGTGGGCGATCGTATCATCGGGGTAGGTCAGGGCAAAGACGGCCCGATCAAAGAAGTAATCGGAATGCGCCTCGATGAAGTTGTGCAAATGATCCGTGGTGACAAGGGATCGGTCGTGCGCCTCGATATCCTGCCGGCTGATGCCGGCGCTGACGGCAAGCACCATGTCATCACACTGGTTCGTGACAAGATCAGTCTCGACAAGCAGGCTGCCAAGAAAACGATCCTTCCCGTAAAGGACGGAGACGTTACCCGTAAGATCGGGGTGATCACTCTCCCGGCGTTTTACGAGGATATTCAAGCGCGGCGGAAGGGCGACAAGAACTACAGGAGCGCCAGCCGCGATGTTGCCAAGCTGATCGCCGAGTTGAAGCAGGATAAGGTTGATGGCGTTCTGGTTGATCTTCGCAACAATGGCGGCGGATCGCTGAGCGAGGCGATTGACCTGACAGGTCTATTCGTTGGCAAGGGTCCGGTGGTTCAGCAACGCAACGCAAACGGTGAAGTCAAGGTTGAAAGCGACAATCTTCCGGCTCCAGCCTGGAAGGGACCGCTGGGCGTGCTTATCAATCGCGGCTCTGCCTCTGCCTCGGAAATCTTCGCTGCGGCAATGCAGGATTACGGTCGTGGCGTGGTCATCGGCGAGCCAAGTTTCGGCAAGGGAACCGTGCAGACCGTGGTTGACCTCGATGAAGTGGCCAACAATCCCAAGCCCGAATATGGCGAACTTAAATTTACGGTCGCGCAGTTCTTCCGTGTCGACGGTGGAACGACGCAGTTGCGCGGCGTGACGCCGGATATAAGCCTGCCCGGCCTCTTCGATCTCAAGCTTGTCGGTGAATCGAGCTTCGACAACGCTTTGCCGTGGTCTCAGGTCTCCGCGGCCAAATACAAATCGTCAGGCGAGATAAAAGCACTGTTGCCAAAGCTGCAAAATCTGCATGACGAGCGCGTGCAGAAATCCCGCGAGTTCCAGGACTTTGTGGAAGATGTAGCGACGCTCAAGGCGCAGCGCGAGAAAACGGTTATCTCTCTCAACGAAACGGTGCGCCGCAATGAGATGACCGCGCAGGAAAATCGGGCCAAGGCACGCGGAAAGTCCAATGATGGTATTGATACGCAGATTGACGACGGTTTGCAGTCGAACGAGCGAAGCCTGAGTGCCGACCTTGCAATCGAGAAGAGCCGCAAGAACGCGACGGATGTTTTGCAGAATGAAGCTGCGGCCATCGTTGCGGATTTGAGTGTCCTGCAAGCCAGCACGCCCAAACACGCGGCAAATTAATGCATGTCTCCCAAAAGTGGGAACCGGTTTTGGGAGACATGTTTAAAAACAGAAGCTTAAAGCGTGTCATGCGAACACAATAAAATCCGATATGCTTTGAGGCGTATCCCGAACAGTGTGAAGCGTCTGTGCAGGAAGGGCCGCAAATGGGGCGGGCTGCCCCTTCGGCGCGTTTGATGCCGTTCGGAGGCCGTCCACCCCAACACTGCAGGCCAATTCCAGATTCACTCTTGAATGTGCACTAACCCCGACGCAATATTCGCCACTCCGCGCGAGAATCTGCAATTTACTAATGAGTGCAACATGTTCCTTCGGCTTTTTGACAAGTTTCGACCATGGGGTCGGGCTCATCGCAAGATGGCGGTAGCCTTTCCAACCCCGGCGGAACTCGCGGCTCGAAAACGCGCCGAGACCGGGCCGGCGGGAACAGTTGTCGCATTCTATACAACCAATAGTTTCTACGAGCATGAAAAGGAACGGCTTCTCGCAAGCGCCCGCCATCTTGGACTCAAGATCATTTCTGTCGCCGTTGAAAACACAGGAAGCTGGGTGCGCAATGCCGGGTTGAAGCCCAGCGTGCTCCTGCAACAGCGCAAGGCCGTAAGAGGCCCGTTGCTTTATGTTGATGTGGATGCCGTGTTTCATCGCAATCCGTGGCCTGAATTGCTGCCCATACAGAGCGACATTGCGGTATATTACGAAAAAAGCGGGCATCTTCTGAGCGGAACGGTGCTCTTGAATGACACTGACGCGGCTCTTGCTCTTCTGGAAGCCTGGCATAAAGGATGCGCGGAAGCGCCGGATACTTGGGATCAACTTGTACTGGAGCAGATACTTGCCGACGACGCAGCCAAAGCTGCACCCTGTTACTCAGTGGACAGGCTTCCGGTATCGTTCTGCTGGATTTTCGATCATCTCGATAACGAACCGGTGGAGCAAGTTTATATAGAGCACCTTCAGGCAAGTCGCGAAGCGAAGAAACGCCGACGTTTCCTGGGGCGTACCGGAAAGCGGCTGCAGCGCAGGCGTGACCGGATCGCGGAGATCGAACGCATTTTGGTAAGCAACACTGATGCTGAGCGTCTCGATGATGTGACTATGAGGGACGTTTGAATGTCAGTACCTGTTCTTTTATACCATCAGATTGCGCCGCTACCGCAAAAGAACATGCCGTTTCATGGTTTGCTGGTGCATCCGGACCGCTTCAGAAGCCAGATGAAATGGCTGAAGAGAGCGGGTTATCGTGGTGTCTCTCTGCGCGAGGCCATACCTTACATCAAGGGTGAGAAGACAGGCAAAGTCGCCGCGATTACCTTCGATGACGGTTTTCTCAATGTGCTGGAAAACGCAGCTCCCGTATTGGCCGAATATGGTTTCACCGCGACCAATTATTTTGTCGCAAACCAGATTGGCGGAAGTAATGTCTGGGATCAACCGCTTGGCGTGCCGAAGACGCCATTGATGTCCCGCGCTCAGTTGCGAGAGTGGGCGGCGCTTGGACACGAAGTCGGTGCGCATACGCTCGATCATGTCCATTTGACAGAAACGCCTGACGATGAAGCAAGGCGGCAGATCTCTCAATCGAAGACAATTCTGGAAGATATGCTGGGCGACAAAGTAAACGCATTCTGTTTCCCTTATGGTGAGAACAATCCGGTTCATCGCGAAATGGCGAGAGAAGCCGGGTTCACAACCGCCACCACAACAGTGCGGGGGCACGCAGGCCCGGCAGATGATCCGTTCGGGTTGCCCCGGATCAGCATTCGCCGCCGGGATATATGGCCGAAATTCCTGATGCGTTTGCGTGCTTGAGACATGCATATAACGAGTGGGCACATACTCGAATTTACAAGTTTTGTTTGTCCGGCCTAACTTTTCTCAGCCCACTTGAGGATATTGCTGTAATATTTTCTCCGTCAGGCTTTGAACAAAATCCATGGCGAGAGGCAGCGGTGCGCGATGGGGTGGAAAAATCGCGTCGAACGCGAAATCTACACGTGGCGTGAGCGGACGTGACACAACCCCGCGGTTTGCAAATTCCATGGCCGTGAACGGATCGCAAACGGAAACACCGAGGCCTGACGATACCAGTCCGCAAGCGATTTCCGACAGTGGTGTTTCGGCGCGCATGACCACTTTTACATTGTACATGTCGAGGGTCAGATCGACTGCTGCACGCGCTACCGAAGAGCCTGACAATCCAATGAAATCTTCACCGTCGAGATCTTCGACATGGATTGACTGACGCGTCGCCAGACGATGGTTTTCGGGCATGACGACAACGCGGGGAATGGATGGCAGCCGAACCGTCGCCAGACCGGATGACGTCATCGGGCTTTCGGTAAAGCCGAGGTCGCACTGATTGTTCAAAACGAGGTCAATGACCATCGGCGAAACAACCCCTTGCATGGAAAAATACAGGTCTCGCTTGTCGGCAAGATATTCACCAGCAAAACGCGGCAGATAGCCATTGATCAATGCCGGTAATGCAGCGATGCGCAACGTGCCTGTCCGACTTTTGCTGATATTCTGGGCGGCTCGCGCAATACGATCGAGCCCGACATATGACCGCTCGACTTCCGTGTAGAGCGCGACGGCTGCGGCTGTCGGCTCGAGGCCGGAGCCGCGTTTTTCAAACAGAACCAGACCGAGATGAGCTTGCAGGTCCTTAAGGAGCCTGCTGACGGCAGGCTGACTAATCCTCATAAGCTGGGAGGCATTGGTGACACTGCCAGCCAGAATGACGGACCGAAAGGCTTCAATCTGCCGGTGGTTGATCTTCATTGTCGTCTCTCTCATAACATTTTGGTATGGAACGGTTAAAATTAAGCATTTGACGAATGGCCCGTCAATTCGGGAAATAGTCGCAAACAGGGAACGATTTGAAATAATTCGAATCTCGCACCGGAGGAAACGAATGAATATTGCTCTGAAACTGACATCGACGACCGCTCTGCTGCTTGTTCTGGCTGGCGCAGCCCATGCCGAAACCAAAACGTTGATTGTTGGTGGCTATGGCGGCAGTTTTGAAAAGACCATGCGCGAAGCGGTTATCCCGCCGTTTGAAAAGAAGCATGGTGTGAAAGTGGAATATGTCGCGGGCAACTCCACTGATACGCTTGCCAAAATACAGGCCCAACATTCAAATCCGCCGTTCGATACGATCCTTTTGGACGACGGTCCCATGTATCAGGCTATCGAACTGGGGTTTTGCAAACCGCTTTCAAATCTGCCGTCGAACGAACTCTACGACGTCGCCCGTTTTCCTGAAGACAAGGCGGTCGCCGTCGGCGTAGTCGCCACGGGCCTGATCTATAACAAGGATTACTTTGCCAAGCAGGGTTGGGAGGCGCCGACCTCTTGGGCTGATCTTGCCGATCCCAAATACAAGGGCAAGGTGGTTATTCCTCCGGTCAACAACACCTATGGCCTGCATGCGCTGCTCGCATTCGCCAAGATGAATGGCGGCGACGAGAACAATATCGATCCGGGTTTTGACGCCATGATCGAAAAGGTGAACGACAATGTTCTTGCCTACGAGCCTTCGCCCGGCAAAATGACCGAGTTGTTCCAATCGGAGCAGGCGATAATCGGCGTATGGGGTACTGGTCGCGTCAAATCATTTGCCCAGACCGGTTTTCCAATTTCCTTTGCCTATCCAAAGGAAAAGGCCGTAACGCTTCTCGCCGCTACCTGTGCAGTCAACAAGCCGGACGCATCCCCGCTGGCCGAAGAATTCGCCAAGGAACTGCTCACGCCCCGCGTTCAGGAACTGATGGTCAAAGAATACGGATATGGCCCGGTAAACAAATCCGTTGAAGTGCCGGAAGGCGAGCGGGATTTCATTCCCAGCGGCGAAACGGTCGATAAGCTCTACAGCGCCGATTGGTCGGTTATCAATAAAGAACGTGAAAACTGGACCAAGCGCTGGAACCGGGAAGTTGAGCGCTAGAGCATAATCCGACCGGAGTGAAACGAGGATCGATAAGATTATGCTTAAAATAGAAAGCTTTAGAGCGCCGATCTGATCCAATCA
This sequence comes from Ochrobactrum sp. PL_is483, assembly GCF_055816855.1. Classification (NCBI taxonomy): domain Bacteria; kingdom Pseudomonadati; phylum Pseudomonadota; class Alphaproteobacteria; order Hyphomicrobiales; family Brucellaceae; genus Ochrobactrum; species Ochrobactrum sp. PL_is483. The sequence goes on along the minus strand of NZ_JBVPGS010000020.1, from coordinate 49,648 downwards.
GATCGAAACGCGCTCTCAAAGCCGCTCATACTGGCAAATCGCCGGGGCTTGAAGGGGCGATACCCAGATAATCCGACTTGCATGCGATGGCGAGGCATCTTGCCATCGACGCGGTTCGCGCCTGCCTACAACTCATATTGGAGAACTTTCGCAATGGGCTTTCTTGAACTCTCGGGCGTGAACAAGCGCTTTGGCGATCAGGTGGCAGTGGAGAATTTCTCCCTCTCTGTCGAGAAGGGCGAATTCATCTCCTTGCTGGGCCCATCTGGCTGCGGAAAAACCACCACGCTTCAGATGATCGCCGGCTTCGTCGAGACCAGCGGGGGCGCGATTCATCTGAATGGGCGTGACCTCACGAAGGTCAAACCCGCCAAGCGGGGGCTTGGCATTGTTTTTCAAAGCTATGCCTTGTTTCCGCACATGACAGCCGCCGAAAACGTGGCATTCGGACTGGAAATGCGCGGCGTAGCCAAGCCGGAGCGGGCGGTTCGGGTGAAGGAAGCCCTCCAAATGGTAGGGCTGGCCGGCTACGAAGATCGTCATCCGCGCCGTATGTCCGGCGGCCAGCAGCAGCGCGTTGCCCTTGCGCGTGCGCTGGTGATCAAACCGGAATTGCTCCTGCTCGATGAGCCTCTTTCCAATCTCGACGCCAAGATGCGCGAGGAGATGCAGATCGAACTGCGGCGGCTACAGCGCACTATCGGTACGACGACTATCCTCGTCACGCACGATCAGCACGAGGCGATGGCCTTGTCGGATCGTGTTGTCGTCATGAGCAAGGGCCGGATCGAGCAGATCGATACTCCGCTCACCGCCTATGAAAGCCCGGCAACGCCCTTCGTGGCGGGTTTTCTCGGCAAGACCAACGAACTTGCTGGCAGTGTCCGGGACGGGACCGTTGAATGCGGCGGACTACGCCATCCAACCTCTGAGGACACGCCAGCGGGGCTGGTCACCATCAATGTCCGCCCTGAAAAGATATTCTTCGCCGAAAAGGGGCTCGCCGCGAAGGTCGCAAGCCGGATATTCCAAGGCAATAGCTGGCTCTATCAATGCGACACTGAGGCTGGCCCGGTTCTCGTCATCCGTCAGAATGACGGGGTGCGGCCCGCAGAGGAAGGACAGTCGGTCTATCTCGACTGGCGCGATGCGGACATGACGCTACGCGCAGGGGGCCGATAATGGCAGCCCGTGGCAGTCTTCGCACCGCTTTCGCCCTGGTACTTCCCGCCATGATGCTTTTCGTGGCCGTGGTTATCATTCCCCTCGTCATGACGATATTGCTGTCGTTCTATAGCTGGGGCCAATATACGGGCATCGTTGAAACCTTCACCCTGGAAAACTGGCACGAAGTTCTGACCGACTCCTATTTCGGCGAAATGTTTCTTCGCACGTTGCGGATTTCCCTTCTGGCCACCTTGCTCGCTGCGGTGGTCGGCGCTCCGGAGGCCTATATCCTCAACCGCATGAGCAAGAGCTGGAAGAGCTTCTTTTTGCTCATTATTCTGGGACCGCTGCTGTTGTCAGTTGTCGCGCGGACACTCGGCTGGGCGCTGCTCTTCGGCGGGAATAACGGCATCGCCAACAAAGCCTTGATGTCGGTCGGGGTGATCGATGCGCCGATCCCCTTCATGTTCACTGAAACGGGCGTCATCATCGCGCTCGCGCATGTCATGATGCCCTTCATGGTCCTGTCGGTGTGGACCACCTTGCAAAAACTCGATCCGCAAATCGAAAATGCAGCGCTATCGCTTGGCGCGAGCCAGATGACGGTTATTCGTCGCGTCATCGTTCCCCAGATCATGCCGGATATCTTATCCGGCTCAATCATCGTCTTTGCGCTGAGTGCTTCGGCTTTTGCCACGCCTGCAATCATCGGTGGGCGTCGGCTGAAGGTCGCTTCCACCCTTGCCTATGACGAATTTCTCAACACGCTCGACTGGCCGCTCGGCGCGACGGTGGCAGTACTGCTGCTCATCGGCATCGTCCTCATTATCGTCGGCTGCAATACCCTGATCGAGCGCCGCTATGCGGAGGTGTTCAAATGAGCCGCAACGGACCTTTGGCCTTGATCTTCCACGCGCTTTTCGTGATCTTCATGGTCGCGCCCATTGTCGTGGTCTGTCTTGTGGCCTTTACGCCTGAAGGTTTTCTTGCCCTTCCCACGCGCAGCTTCTCGCTCCGCTGGTTTTACGAGATCGCGAATTATCCGGAATTCATCCGTGCCTTTTTTACCAGTCTGAAGATTGGCGCGCTGTCGTCCACAATCGCGGTGATGGTTGCCGTTCCGGCAGCTTTGGCCATCGCTCGCTATCAGTTTCCGGGGCGCGGCCTGCTCTCGGCACTGTTTCTTTCGCCGCTGATGATACCGCATGTGGTGCTCGGCATCGCCTTCCTGCGCTTTTTCTCCATGGGCGGCCTGTCGGGCACCATGACCGCATTGGTGATCGCGCATATCGTGGTGGTGTTTCCTTTCGCGCTCAGGCTGACGCTGGCGGCAGCAACCGGAATGGATCGCTCGATTGAAATGGCAGCCGTGTCGTTGGGGGCGGACAACTGGACTCTGTTTCGCCGGGTCACGCTGCCGCTGATCCTGCCGGGCGTCATCAGCGGCTGGGCGCTGGCGTTCATCCAGTCGTTCGATGAAGTGACGATGACCGTGTTCCTTGCAGCGCCGGGAACCGAAACGCTGCCCGTACGCATGTTTCTCTATGTTCAGGACAATATCGATCCGCTCGTCACATCCGTTTCGGCGGTTGTGATCGCGATAACGATGATCGTTCTGGTCCTGCTCGACCGCCTGTACGGACTGGAGGCCATCCTCTCCGGTCATAGCGACAAGAACCGTTAGGAAAAATCGATGCGTTCCGATTATGACGTCACCGTCGTCGGCGGCGGCCTCCTGGGGGCAGCCATAGCCTGGGGGCTTGGAAGACTTGGTCAGAAAGTCTGCGTGCTTGACGAGGGAGATATAACCAAGCGCGCCTCGCGTGCAAATTTTGCGCTGGTCTGGGTGCAGGGCAAGGGCATCGGCAAGCCAGAATATGCCGGCTGGAGCCTGGGCGCTTCGCGCCTTTGGCCTCAACTGGCCGAAGAACTGTTGCAACAAACGGGTCTCGACGTTCGTTACGAGCGCCCCGGCGGGTTCTTTATCGCGCTTAGCGAAAAGGAAATGCAGCAGCGCGCGGATGTCAGGTCCACCATGTTTACTCAAGGAGCGCCGGAGGGCTATGCAATGGAGCTGGTCAGCCGGGAGGAACTGGCACGGCATATCCCGGAAATCGGTCCCGAAGTGGTAGGGGCGAGCTACAGCCCTGCCGATGGACATGTGAACTCGCTGCGCGCCTACCGCGCCCTTCACGAAGGCATGCGCTTGTTCGGCGTGGATTACCGACCCGGCGAACCCGTGGCGTCGATCAGTCATCAGCGCGGTGAATTCACCCTGCGGACCGGACGGGGGACTGTTACTTCCGGCAAGATCGTTCTTGCGGCTGGCAACGAAAACCAGCGTCTGGCTGCGCAGGTCGGGCTCTTCGCTCCCATGATGCCGACCCGCGGTCAGGTTCTGGTCAGCGAACGCACCGAACGCTTCCTCAATTATCCGCTGGGCACCATCCGCCAGACCGACGAAGGGACGGTGATGATGGGGGACAGCAAGGAAGATTACCTTGATGACCGTGTCGCCCGGCTTCCGGTTAGCACTGTCATCGCCGATCGGGCGCGCCGTACATTCCCCAGGCTTGGGTCCGTCAATCTTGTGCGCAGCTGGTCCGGCATTCGCGTCATGACTCGTGACGGCTTTCCGATCTACGACCAGTCGACGCAATGCCCCGGCGCGTTCGTCACCTGCTGTCATTCAGGTGTGACGCTCGCATCGCAACACGCTTTGGAAATCGCTGCGATGATCAAGCAGGGTGCGCTTGATCCTGAAAAGGTGTCGGCATTTTCCGCACGCCGTTTCGCCGATGCGCCCGCAACGCTCTGACACTCGAAACCCGCAGGAGCAGCCATGTACAGATCAGCAGTCAAGGATGACCGCACGCCGGTCGAGATTTTTATCGAAGGGCAGAAGTTCATCGCCCGCGAGGGCGATACCGTTGCCGCGGCCCTGCTCGCATCCGGCATTGATGCGCGGCGTTCCACCGCGGTCAGCGGTGCGCGCCGCCTGCCTTATTGCATGATGGGCGTCTGTTTCGATTGTCTCGTTACCATCGATGGTGTCGGCAACCGTCAGGGATGCCTCATTCCCGTTGCCTCCGGCATGAAAATCGAGATCCAGAAGGGCAAGAGGGAGCTCGGCAAATGACCCGTCCCCTGCATGACAATTATGACGTAGTGGTCATTGGCGCTGGCCCGGCCGGAATTGCAGCTGCCACTACGGCGGCGTCGGCAGGTGCTCGCACCTTGATGCTGGACGAGAACGCTGGTCCGGGGGGGCAGGTCTGGCGCTCCATTACCGCCACCCCGGTAAAAGCGCCCGATATTCTTGGTGCAGACTATTGGGTTGGCGAGACGCATATTGCAGCCTTGCGCAAGAGCGGAGCGGAAATTGTGCATCGTGCGACGGTCTGGTCGCTGGATGCATCGCTGGAGTTGGCGATTTCCGTTGGCGGCGGCTCGTGTTTCGTCAAGGCGAAACGGGTCATCATCGCCACTGGCGCGCAGGAGCGTCCATTTCCTATTCCCGGCTGGACATTGCCCGGTGTCATGACGGCGGGTGCGGCCCAGACGCTCATCAAGAATGCCGGTCTGGTGCCGGATGGCAATCTGGTGATTGCCGGGCAGGGGCCGCTGTTGTGGCTGCTTTCGGCGCAGATATTGCGTCTCGGCGGCAGGATTGATCGTATTCTGGACACAACGCCCAAAGGCAATCTTCGCGCCGCCTTGCCAAAGGCTATTCCATTTCTGACATCGCCTTATCTGGTCAAGGGCCTGAAGATGATGAGCGAGGTGAAACGGCAAGCACGCATCATCAAGCATGTGACTGAAATCGAAGCGATTGGAGACGGGCAGCTCTCCTCGGTCCGCTATCAGGCTGGCGGCAAGTCCGAAACACTGAACGCCGATGTTCTGCTGTTACATCAAGGCGTTGTGCCGAATGTCAATCTCGCCATGGCTGCGGGTGTCAGGCACGAATGGGACAAGGTTCAGCTTTGCTGGCGGCCGGTTCTGGATGCAGATGGCCAGTCGGACAGTCCCGGCATCTACATCGCCGGTGACGGGGCGGGAATAGGGGGCGCGCTGGCTGCTCTGGAACGTGGCCGGATCGCAGCGCTGGCGGCTGCAAAAGCGCAAGGTATTGCGATATCGCCGCGCGCCGAAACGCAGGCGCGTACAGCGCTTGTGCGGGCGGAGAAGGGGCGCGATTTTCTCGATCTGCTCTACAAGCCGGCTGAACAATTCCGCACCCCGCATGGCGACACGATTGTTTGTCGTTGCGAGGAAATCCGTGCCAGCGATGTGCTTAAAGCCGTGGAAACCGGGGCCACCGGACCCAACCAGGCAAAGGCCTATCTGCGCACGGGGATGGGGCCGTGTCAGGGGCGTCTGTGCGGTCTCACCATGACGGAATTGATGGCCAGGGCACGAGGAACAACGCCGGAGAAAATCGGTTACTACCGCCTGCGTGCCCCGATCAAGCCGATTGCATTGAACGAATTGGCTGATCTGCCAAGCGATGAGGCCGCATTCAAGGCAGTGGTACGGGAATGACGCAACCGGACGCCATCATCATCGGAGGCGGTCTTCACGGCTGTTCGACCGCGTTGCACCTTTGCATGAAAGGGATGAAGCCGGTCCTCATCGAGAAGGATTATGCGGGGCGTCATGCATCCGGCGTCAATGCAGGCGGCGTGCGCCAGTTGATGCGCGATCTTGCCGAGATTCCGCTTTCGATCCGCTCGATGGGTATTTGGGAAAACATCGCCGATCTTGTCGATGACGAATGCGCATTCGAGTGCCATGGGCAGGTGCTGGTTGCCGAAAATGCAGCAGATTTTCAATCCTGCGTGGAGCGGATTGAAACCTTGAAGCGTCATGGCTTTACCCATGAGGAACTGATTTCCGCTGATGAGGTTCGCGCGTTGCTGCCTGCGGTTGCCGAGACTTGCACTGGCGGTATCGTCTCGCGCCGCGACGGTGCAGCGCAACCGGCTCGAACGACAAGCGCGTTCCGGCGCAAGGCCGAGCAAATGGGTGCAAGGATCATTGAAGGTGTCACAGCCGGAAATGCCCGCTTTAAGGCTGGCCTTTGGCATGTCGATGCAGGAAGCGAGACATTCTGCGCGCCGATCCTCATTATTGCGGCCGGTGCCTGGGGTGGCGCTTTCGCCGATCAGTTCGACGAGCCAGTACCAATAAAGCCGGTCGCGCCGATGCTGATGATCACGTCGCGGGTGCCGCATTTCATTGATCCGGTCGTTATCTTACGCAGCCGCAAGCTTTCGTTCAAACAATTCGCCAATGGGACCGTCCTGATCGGCGGCGGCCATCTCGGCGTGGCCGATCCCGCCACCAACACCACGCTTCTGGACTGGAGAAAACTCCATGAAAGCGCGCGCACGGTGTTCGATCTTTTTGAAGTGATGCGTGACGCGACCATCGTACGCGCCTGGGCCGGTATCGAAGGAAAAATGGCGGACGACTTGCCCGTTCTGGGAAAATCGTCCCGTCATGAGGGCCTGTTCTATCAATTCGGTTTTTCCCTCCATGGTTTCCAGCTTGGACCTGCCGCCGGCGCGGTCATGGCCGAACTGGTCGCTGAAGGTCGTACCCCGACCGACATTTCGGGACTGTCCATGTCCCGTTTCCACCCTTGAATGACAGAAAGAGAGAAGAGCATGAGCATTTCGCGCAATATCCGTACCCCGATCATGCACCGCGCCGTTTCGGCAAACGGCATCGTGTATGTTGGTGGCACCGTTGCCGACGACACCAGTCTTGGCATGGCCGATCAGACGCGCTCAATTCTTGGCAAGATCGCAGCCTATCTCAACGAGGTTGGGTCGGACATTTCCAAAGCCTTGTCGGCGACCATTTTTGTTACCGACCTGTCGAAGAAAAAGGAAATGGATGCGGTTTGGACCGAAGTTTTTGGTGACGATCTGCCTGCGCGTGCAACTGTCGGTGTCAGCGATCTTGGCGGTGGCGCAATGATCGAAGTCGTGCTGACTGCAAACGCCTGATCCATGAGCCCCCCGCTATCTGCGGGGTTGCAATGCGTGCTTGATCGGGCGGCGAAGTCTCCGCCCGATCACCATCGGCTGTAAGGCGCATTCCCTTATGCCGCTTCCTTTACCGCGCTCTCGTGCGCCACACCGTTCGCCGTCGTTACCAATGTCTTGCGGAAAATCTCTACCAGCGGTCGCAGATTGATCTTGTGCCAGACTGCCCACAAGGGCGTGCGATAGGCAAACCACGACAATTCGCGCAGCACCACGCCAGCGGGCGCCTGATGACGCAGGCTCTGTTGGACTGTGGTTACGCCCAATCCTGCGGCGACAAGGCCGAGGGCCGCCAGCGGTTCCGTGGCCTCCATCGAGATGGTTGGAGTGAATCCAGCTTTCGCGCAAGCCGCGACAAATGTGTCGTGCCGTAGCGCGTTTTCCTGGTGCATCACACCAATCCAGTTCTGTGCGGCGAGATCGGCCGGGGTGATGTCGCGGGCCTCGGCAAGCGGGTGTCCCACGGGGAGCGCCAGCAACATCGGGTCATTCAGTACCAGAGCGGCCTCAAGGTCCGGATCGTCGCGTGATGGCGGTTCGCAAACAAGCGCAATGTCGAGGCTGCGCTGGCGTAGACCTTCCAGTTGAACCGCTGACTGTTGATTGTATAGCGCGATATGTACCGCAGGCCGGTCGTTGCGCAATTCAAGCAGCGCATTCGGTAGCACGCCAGAATGCATCGCATATTCCAGATAGCCGATGCACAGCCCACCTTCGTCGCCGCGTCCAAGCCGCCGCGCCAGAGATTCGAGCCGGTTGGCATGGGTCAGAAGCCCCCGCGCCTCTGCCAGGAATGTGTGGCCGTCCCGGGTGAGGCGGATGCGTTGCTGCGAGCGCTCAAACAGGGTCAGCCCCAGCTTTTCTTCCAGTTGGGCAATCTGCCGGCTCAAAGGCGATTGAGAAATATGCAGCCGTTCGGCGGCGCGCCCGACGTGCTCTTCCTCTGCGACGACCACGAAGTAATGCAGTTGGCGAATGTCCAGCATTTCAGATCCATTATGTCTTAAGTTTAGCTAATTATGTCTTGGACAGACTTAACTTGCAACCCTAAATCCACGTCACATCAGTTAACTCTGCACAAGGAAGCAGTTATGAGCATTAAAGACAAACTGGCCGGACGCGTTCTCGGCTTTGGCACCGCACCGCTCGGCAACATGTTCCGTGACATCCCGGAAGCCGAGGCGCAGGCCACCGTTGACGCCGCCTGGAAGCAAGGGGTGCGCTACTACGACACGGCGCCGTTCTACGGTGCGGGCCTGGCCGAGATACGGCTTGGCGAGGCGCTCTCCCGGCATAAGCGCGACGAATATGTTCTCAGCACCAAGGTCGGCCGCCTGATCCTCGATGAAGTTGAAGACGCCAGCGCGCGTGCGCTTGGCGAAAAGAGCGGCCTGTTTGCTGCTGGCCGACCGAACAAGCTCGTCAACGACTATTCCGCCGACGCCACGATGCGTTCGATTGAGGACAGCCTCAAGCGCATGAAGACCGACCGCATTGATTTCGTGTGGGTCCACGACATTGCCCAGGACTTCTACGGCGATGAATGGCTTTCCTATTTCGAAGTGGCGCGCAAAGGCGCTTTCCGGACGTTGACCCGCCTCCGCGAAGAAGGCGTGATCAAGGCCTGGGGTCTGGGCGTAAACCGGGTCGAGCCAATCGAATTGACTCTGGATCTCTCCGAAGCCGAGCCGGATGGTTTCCTGCTGGCAGGTCGCTATACACTTCTCGACCACGAGCGGGCGCTACAGCGCCTGATGCCGAAGGCTGCGGAACGCAAGGCCGAGATCGTCGTCGGCGGCCCCTACAGCTCCGGCATTCTGGCCGGTGGCACGCATTTCGAATACCAGAAGGCTTCGCCCGAGGTCATCGCCAGGGTTGAACGCATCAAGGCGGTCGCACAAAGGCACGGCGTCGGCATCAAGGCGGCTGCACTACAGTTTTCCTTGGCCAATCCGGCTGTGGCCGCCGTCATTCCGGGTGCAAGCCGGCCGGAACGTATTGCCGAGGATGCAGCTGCGCTGAAGGAAGTCATTCCAGCCGACTTCTGGAACGAATTGCGTGCGGAGCATCTGGTCGCAGCGAAAGCGCCGCTGCCCGTCGATCACATCTAACATTTGATTAGCGAAGGAGCCTACCATGGCACAAGCTTCTGCAACGATTACTCTCCCGGTCGCAGCCGACCGCATATGGCAATTGATCGGTGGCTTTGATTCACTGCCAGACTGGTTGCCATATATTCCGAAGAGCGAAGTAAGCGAGGGTGGCCGCGTGCGCCATCTCGCCAACCCTGACGGTGACACAATCATCGAACGGCTTGAAGCCTTCGACAACCGCGAACGCAGCTATACCTATTCGATTCTTCAGGCACCATTTCCAGTCACCAACTACCTCTCCACGCTGCGCGTGGTCAGTATCGACGGTGATCGGTCCTCGCGCGTCGAATGGTCTGGTGAATTCACGCCGGCAGGGGTGAGCGATGAAGAGGCATCGCGCCTGTTCGAGGGCATCTATCGCGATGGCCTGAAAGCGCTGGAAGCCACTCTGACCAGCAAGACAGCATGAGCGGACGCGGATACTCCGCTTCCTCATGCCGACCCGGCGCGATAGTGCCGGGTCGCTGTGGCCAATGCGGCGATGGAGGGAGAAATGGCGACTGACGTTCAAGTGGAGGATGTATGCTCCCCTTATCTACACAACAAATATCCCGGTCTGCGGACCTTATGAAAACTGGAGAGTGAGATGAAGCGTTTCCCCTTTGCCGGACGCAACTTTGAGGTCAATTACGGCGATCTGGTCGCAACTAATGCCTATGCCGCCGACAAGAACAGCCTGACCTATGAAATCACCGGCGGCCCGCTGAAGGGCGCTACCGCCGAGGTCGCATTCGAATGGACGGAACTTGATGGTGGTAACTTCGTCATCTCCTGGCAGGAGGCCGATGGCTCTACTGTCGTCCATGTCGACAATTTCGAGAAGGGTTCCTCGCTGACCTTCTTCACGACACCAAAATCGGACTTCTACCGGCTTTCAGGAACCTTGCACGCCCTCAGCGATCACGAGTGAGTTGGGTGTCAAATGGTGACTCAGGGGCTGACGACAGCTGATAGGTCAGCCTCTATCTGCCAAGCGGAAAAAGCGTGCTTGTTCGGCAGGAACACGATAGAAAATCTTCACGTGGATCGGAACGGGCATAGCCGGTTCGGATCTGTTATCAACGTATGGAAAAACCGAACAGCAACGACGACCAAGAGACATGGCAGAACCGATCGACAATTCGCAAGCGAAACTCAAAGGCACGAATATTACCGCTTGGGACGTTGCTCGTAAGGCAGGGGTATCTCAATCCACGGTTTCGCGAGCGCTTGCCAATAGTCAGTTGGTCTCCAAAAAAACGCGTGACCGCATTATCGCAATCGCAGAGCAGCTTGGTTATCAGGTCAATATCATGGCCCGGGGTCTGAGCACACAACGTTCGGGGTTGATCGCCGTTGTGACAGGATCGGCGCGAAATCCCTTCTATTGGGAAGTGTTGCGCCAGATCGACGAACGTCTTCAGGCCGAAGGCATGCATGTCATGCTGGTAACGGTGCGGGAGGGGGAAAGCATTGATGCTGCCATTCGCAAAGTGCACCAGTATCGTGTTGACGGACTCCTTGTCTTGTCAGCGGAGCTTTCGTCCAGGGCGATAGATGAATGCAAGGATTTCGGGCTGCCGGTTGTGTTGTTCAATCGTTATGTCGCCAGCGAAGCCGTCTCCGCGGTATCCTGCGATAATGCGGTTGCCGGGCGGGACGTGGCACAATTCCTGTATAATACCGGGCACCGGCGTTTCGGCTTTATTTCCGGCCTACAGGATAGTTCCACCAACAAGGATCGGTTCGAAGGATACAAAAGCCAGATTGCGAAACTGGGTTGCCAGCCGCCGCTCGTTGAAGTCGGCGATTTCACTTATGAGGGCGGTCGGCAGGCGGTAAAAAGGCTGCTGCTTCAGGGGGAGCGACCTGATGCAATCTTCTGCGCCAATGACATCACGGCTATCGGCGCTCTCGATGGGATCCGGATCGATCTGCGGTTGAAGGTTCCCGAAGACGTTTCCATTATCGGCTTCGACGATATTCCCATGGCTGCCTGGTCGGGTATCGATCTGACCACCATGCGGCAGCAATCTGGTCAGATGGTCGAAGCCGCGATAGAAATCCTCAAACAACGGATTGATCAGCCCGAAATGGGGCCTGAATTTCGGCTTGAACCCGGCAAGCTCATCATTCGCCAGACGGTACGTTTGGATCGGACTGCATAAGTTCGCCGGGTGATCGACCGTCAGCTTCTTCTCCGTTCAGAAGGGCGGCATGATAGGCCCAGAATTCGCGGACAAATCGCCCGGCGAGTTGATTATCGGCCCCTTGGCTACGGCGGATTGCCAGAAATCCGGCATCCACGAAGACACCGAACGGCCTGATAACGACGCCTCGTCCACGAAACTCGGTCGCGGATGACGGATCGATGATCGTAATGCCCGCGCCCTCCGATACCAGCGTCAGAGCGGTGTGGGAAAGACGTGTTTCGATTGTCGATGATCGTGGAATTCCGGCCAGTGCAACCTCGACCCGCATCGCAAACAATGTCCCCGGTTCAAGGGTAATCATCCGCTCATTGGCAAGATCGGCGGGCATGATGTTTTCCATGTTCGCCAAAGGGTGCCCGGCAGGTACGGCAACGACCGCAGCTATTGCACAGGTTTCGATCATGAAGCCCGGCCGGTCGAGCGGACCATCGGCAAAGCCCAGATCCATCTGGCCCGACGCGACGGCTTCGATGACCATCGACGATGGAATGCCATTCAGGGAGGCATGGACATTGGGGCGGTCACGCAGAAATCGCGCCAGAAAACGTGGCATGATTCCGTTGGCAAGCGCAGGCATCGCTGCAATGCGCAGCATGCCTACATTCTGACGGCTGATTTCTTCGGCAAAAGCCTTGATACGGGAAAGCCCGACATAGGCCCGTTCCACTTCCTGTAGCAGGGTCAGGGCCTCCAGCGTGGGCGTCAGCTGATTACCGCGCCGGTCGAACAGCTTCAATTTCGTGTCGATCTCGAAATCGCGGATCAGTCGGCTGACTGCCGGCTGGGTGATGGACATCAATTCGGCTGCCGCCGTCATTTTTCCGGTCAACATGACCGTTCGGAAAGCCTCTACCTGACGCAGATTCATCACTCACCATAATATTTGGTTATGCTTGACCGTTTATTTCGAATTTGACTGTATTGAAGCGCGCTGTCAAACCCTCAGAAAATGAATGTGTCGTACGGTTCAGGCCGGAAACGCACGGGAGGGAACAGACTGGTGAATGCGGTCAACGCATATCTCGACCTGATGGGGTTCGCTGATGGCGGCTGGGGCATGGATATGCTCAAGGCCACTGGCGTGACCATTTCGGTCTCATTGAGCGGTTTCGCCACGGGTGCGATTTTCGGTTGCATGGCTGCTGCCGCATCATTTTCGTCGCTGCGGGTCTTGCGTCTGCTGGCCGACGGATATGTCACGATCCTGCGCGGCATTCCCGATCTTCTGGTGATTTATCTATTCTATTTCGGCAGCAGCGCCGTGCTTAGCAAAGTCGCTGTGTTTTTCGGTTCCGAAGGCTTCGTAAGCGCCCCGGTTTTCCTCATTGGCGCTCTCGCAATCGGCGTTGTTTCGGGTGCCTATCAGGCGGAAGTCTATCGCGGTGCGGTTCTCGCCCTGTCCAGAGGCGAGATGGAAGCGGCGAAAGCATATGGAATGCCGTCCGGCCTCATGTTTCGCCGCATCATCCTGCCGCAGGCTGCCCGTTTCGCCATCCCCGGTATAGGCAATGTCTGGCAGCTTGTATTGAAGGAATCCGCTCTCATCTCGGTTGTCGGGCTGGTTGAATTGATGCGCCAGGCGCAAATCGGCTCCGGTTCGACGCGCAAGCCCTTCACCTTTTTTCTGACCGCGGCCGTCCTTTACCTGCTGATCAGTTTCGTGTCGGGCGTCCTGTTCCGTGCTGCTGAAAAACGCGCAATGCGCGGCATCCGGCGGGCGATTTGAACATGATCGATTTTCCATTCATCTATGAGTCCTTCGTCAGCATTTGCAGCGGTATTCCGCTGACCTTGCAACTGATGGCACTGTCCGTGACTGCGGGAGCGTTCCTGGCCATCGTTCTTGCGGCCATGCGGTTGTCGAACTGGGCATTGCTCGATCTTCTGGCGCGCGCCTATATCTTTGTGTTTCGCGGGACGCCGCTTCTGGTCCAGCTTTATCTCATCTATTACGGGCTCAGCCAGTTTCCCGAACTGCGCAAGAGCTTTCTGTGGCCATTTCTGCGCGAACCATATTGGTGCGCGGTGCTCGCGCTGGCGTTGAATACTGCAGCCTATAGCGCGGAAATTATCCGTGGCGGCGTTCTCTCTGTTCCCGCCGGGCAGATCGAGGCGGCGCGCGCCTACGGGATGAGCGGCCTCACCCTGATACGACGCATCATTGCGCCGCAGGCCCTGCGGCAGATGCTGCCCGCCTATTCCAACGAAGTGATCCTGATGGTGAAATCGACCGCATTGGCCTCCACCATAACGATGATGGAGGTCACGGGGCTGGCTGCAAAACTCATCTCGGCGACCTATCGCCCGGTAGAGGTCTTCATCGCGGCGGGTGCGATCTACCTTCTGCTCAACTTCACCGTCAGCCGCATATTCAAGCTGATCGAATATCGGCTTTCGGCAGCCCAGCGCCAACCGCTTTTACTGTCGGTCGCAGGAGACAAACCATGACGAACAATTCCACCACTCCTGCAGTGGAGATTACCGGACTGGAGAAAAGCTACGGCGCCCACAAGGTGTTGCATTCCATCTCCTTCAAGGCTCATCAGGGCGAGGTGATTTCCATTCTCGGGGCATCCGGTTCGGGAAAATCCACATTGCTCCGCTGCATCAATATGCTGGAGATACCCGAGGCAGGCGAGATCTCCATTCATGGAGAAGCCTACAAGCTGGCGCAGCAGCCGGGGCGTCAGCCGCGCATCGTCGATCAGAAGCAGCTGCAACGCCTCCGCTCGCAGGCGACGATGGTTTTTCAATCGTTCAATCTCTGGTCTCATCTGACGATCCTGGAAAATCTGATCGAAGCCCCTGTGCATGTGCAAAAACGCAACCGCGCCGAGTGTATCGCGGAGGCCGAAGCCCTGCTTGAGCGGGTCGGCATCGCCGACAAACGCAACTTCTATCCGGGCCACCTTTCGGGCGGTCAGCAGCAGCGTGCGGCGATTGCGCGGGCGCTCGCCATGCGTCCCAAAATCATGCTTTTCGATGAGCCTACCTCAGCGCTCGACCCGGAACTGGTGGCAGAGGTTCTGCGTGTCATGCGCGACCTTGCCGCCGAAGGCCGCACCATGCTCGTTGTGACCCATGAAATGGATTTCGCGCGCGATGTTTCCAGCAGGGTGCTGTTCCTGCGCCAAGGGTTGATCGAAGAAGACGGTCGCCCGGAGGAGGTTTTCTCGAACCCGAGAAGCGAGCGTTTCCGCCAGTTCATTTCCAGGCAGAACATCTAATACCAACAACCAACAAACACAGAGGTGAACCCATGAAATTGAAGATTGTCTTGTCTGCCGTCGGGCTTCTGGCGTCGGTCCATATGTCTCATGCCGAAGACGTTATCCGCATTGCATCAGAAGGCGCTTACGCTCCGTGGAATTTCTCCGGCCCGAACAATGTTCTGGAAGGGTTTGAAATCGATCTGGCCAAGGAACTCTGCGACCGCATGAAGGCCAAATGCGAGATTGTCGCGCAAAACTGGGACGGCATCATTCCTTCGCTGACTGCTGGCAAATACGACGCCATCATGGCTGCCATGAGCATCACGCCCAAGCGTGAAGAGGTGATCGCATTCTCCGCGCCCTATGCCGCCGCAATCAATTCCTTTGCGGTGATGGACGATAGCGATCTGGCCGACCTGCCGGAACAGGGCAAGCCAATCTCCGTCGATTCCGACGCGGCCAAGCCTGTGTTGGAGGAAATCGCCAAGAAAATCGAGGGTAAGACGGTTGGCGTCCAGGGTGCGACGACGGCATCTGCCTTCATGGAGCAGTACTTCAAGAACGGCGCCAGCGTACGCGAATACAAGACCACTGAAGAGCACAACTTCGATCTGACAAGCGGTCGCCTCGATGCCGTCGTAGCCAATGCTACCGTTCTGGCCGCGGCTCTTGAGAAAGAGGACATGAAGGGCGTCAAGCTCGCCGGTCCGCTTTTCTCAGGCAAGGTGTTTGGCATGATCGGCGTCGGTTTACGCAAGGACGACACCGCTCTCAAGGCGCGTTTCGATGAAGCAATTACCGCTGCGGTCAAGGACGGCACGGTGAAGAAACTGTCGGTGAAGTGGTTCAAGGTGGATGTAAGCCCGCAAGATTAAGACAGCGCCGACCCGTCGATATCATCGGCGGGTCGTGCCCGCAGGCATACGGAACGGGAAGCATGCGCAGACTGCCAGATCAGGACATCGTCATTATCGGAGCCGGGCTCGTCGGCGCTGCCATTGCATGGGGCCTGGCCCGACTGGGCCATCGCCCGATGTTGCTTGATGGCGAAGACCTTGCGTTACGGGCATCACGCGCAAATTTTGCGTTGGTCTGGGTTCAGGGCAAGGGGTTGGGAGCCCCCCAGTATGCGCGCTGGACAATGCAATCGGCCCGGTCATGGCCGATATTTGCCGCCGCCTTGCGGGAAACATCCGGTGTGGACGTTGCCTTGCGGCAAAATGGAGCGTTCAGCTTTGCATTGGATCAGGCTGAGCTCGGCCGCTTGCGTGACGAAGTGGAAACCGTAGCGCGCGAGCTGGGCAGCGATGCCCCTGAACACGTTATTCTAGATCATGCCGAAACCGCCAGGATGGTGCCTGCCATCGGACGTGATGTCATCGGCTCCATCTACTCGCCTCTCGATGGCGACGTGAATTCGCTTCGTCTGTTCAACGCATTGCATATCGGCATGCTTAATCTCGGTGCGCGCTATGAACCGCATTGCGACGTTGAAGAAATCCATCCGGTGTCCGGCGGCGGGTTTCTCCTGAAGGGCCGATGGGGCGAAGTTTTCGCCAGCCGTATCGTTTTGTCTGCCGGTGTCGGCAACAGCAAGCTGGCTGCCATGGTCGGCATTTCTGCTCCGTTGGTGCGCAGCAAGGGCCAGATCCTGGTGACAGAAAAATGCCAGCCCTTTTTCCCGTATACGGCGGCCACGCTCCGCCAGACCGATGAGGGTGGCGTCATGATCGGTGACAGCCAGGAAACCGCGACGGATTCCATCGCAACCAATCAGGAGATCAGCGCGGTTCTCGCTGATCGTGCGATACGTACATTTCCCTGTCTGAGCGGGGTTAACGTCGTGCGCAGTTGGGCAGGCTTTCGCGTCAAGACGCTCGACGGGCTTCCCATCTATGAGCAGTCCGCAACCTGTCCCGGCGCATATGTGGCCATGTGCCATTCCGGCGTCACCTTGGCTGCGAACCACGCGCTGATTATCGCCAATGAAATTGCCAGCCAACAGGACAAGCTTGCCGACAACGCATTTTCAGGCCGGAGGTTTCATGTTTCGGAAAACTGATACGGCGCAGGAGACCGTCACCATAACATTCGATGGAAATCCCTTGCAGGTCGAAGCCAGCCAGACTGTTGCCGCAGCACTTCTGGGACATGGCATAAGCACGTTTCGCACCAGCGTTGTCGGTAATCAACCGCGTGGCCCTTATTGCCTGATGGGCGTTTGTTTCGAATGTCTGGTCGCCATCGACGGTATCCAGAACCGACAGGCCTGCATGACGCTGGTGCGCGAAGGCATGTCTGTGTCATCGCAACATGGTGCCCGCGCGGCGCAAGAAGGTCGCTGACAATGGCGCTCACGAAAATCGACGATCTTCAATCGCTTCATATGCGATACGACCTCGCCATAATCGGCGCCGGTCCTGCTGGAATGGCCGCTGCCACAGAAGCTTCTGCCATTGGCGTGCGCGTCGTGCTTTTCGACGAAAATCCGGCCATGGGCGGCCAAATATATCGCGCGATCGAAACCAATACGCCGGCAAAACGCGCTTTCCTTGGCAAGGACTACTGGAAGGGCAAGGAAGTTCTGGGCGCATTTTTCGCAAGTGATGCAACTTATGTGCCGCAGTCGCTGGTGTGGAGTGTCGAGCAGCAGCAAGCGGAAGACGGCCCACTCGTCGAGCTGCGGATTTCGGCGTCGGGGCAAAGCCGGATCATTCATGCGCGGCGGGTGATCTTCGCAACCGGTGCCATGGAACGCCCCATGCCTCTGAAAGGCTGGACATTGCCGGGTGTGATGACGATTGGTGCTGCCCAGATTGCATTGAAATCATCCAGTCTGATACCGACTGGCCGTGTTGTGCTGGCCGGCACTGGCCCGCTGCTCTATCTCTTTGCAGCGCAATTGCTGGAAGCGGGCGGGACGCTTTCAGCCATACTTGACACGACACCACGACAAAACTGGATCAGGGCAGTTCCCCACCTGCCTTCATTCCTGCTGTCGCCTTACCTGTTGAAGGGTCTGTCACTGTTGCGCAAGGTGCGGCGGTCGGTTCCCGTTTTTTCTGGCGTCGAAACAATTGAGATTCTTGGTGAAGGTCGCGCCAGCGCCATTCGCTTTGCGGCCAAAGGTCGGACAGAGGAAATCGATGTTGATGGCGTCTTTCTGCATCAAGGCGTTATCCCCAATAACAGTCTGGCCAATGCGACTGGCTGCACCATTGTCTGGAATGACGCGCAGAAATGTTTTGAGCCCGAATTGAGCCCGGAAGGGCGCGCCTCGCTCGCGGCGATCTTCATTGCCGGTGATGGTGGTGGCATTGGTGGTGCGCTTGTGGCGGAAGTCGGAGGGCGTATTGCCGCCCTGGCCGCATGCATGGATATTGTTCCTGAAAAAGCGTCCCGTATCGAAGCTGCACTGACAAGACATAAGCGGGAGCGCAAGGCGCTGCTTCGCGGACGTTCATTCATTGATGCCCTCTACCAGCCAGCGCTCTCGTTTCGCGTGCCAGTTGATCGTGCGACGATTGTATGTCGATGTGAAGAGGTCACAGCGGGCGCCATCCAGGACGCTGCCCAGCGCAATGTGATCGGACCCAATCAGCTGAAGACCATGCTGCGCTGCGGCATGGGGCCGTGCCAGGGGCGTATGTGCACTGCGACGGTGACGGAAATTCTTGCGGCCGTACAGCAACGCAACCCGGCGGATGTCGGCACCTATCGGCTGCGCGCGCCGATAAAACCTGTGCCTCTGCGCGAAATCGCGGCTCTTCCTCAGACACCCGATGCTGTTTACGCCGTTACCGGCGAGCGCCCGGATGAAACACAACCCACCGAAAGGATATGAAAATGGCTGAACGTTATCTGCGCACCCCTATCATGCATCGCGTTGTCGAACGCAACGGCATCGTCTATGTCGGTGGCACCACATGCGACGATGAAAGCCTTGATATGGCAGGACAGACGCGCGAGATCCTTGCCAAGATCGATCACTATCTGGCCGAAGCGGGCAGCGACAAGACGAAGCTTTTGACCGCGACGATTTTTGTCACTGATCTGGGAAAGAAGCCGGAAATGGATGCCGTGTGGAAGGCTTGGGTCGGTCCCGAAGACCTTCCGACCCGCGCCACGGTTGGCGTCGCCGATCTGGGTGGCGATACCATGATCGAGATTGTTGTTTCCGCATTCAAATGATCATCGGCGCTAGGGAAACAGGTCCACATTGAGAAGTTGGAGCGCGTTTCGATCTGATCGGATCGCGCTCTAACCGGAACCGATCTATATATCCGCGAAGCCTTCTTCTTCGATGTCATTGGCACCGAGCGCTACGAAGCGGTCCAGAAGCCAGGAAGCGGCGGGGCCGGGAGGTGCGTCGCGGGGCCAGATGCCACCAAAGCGATAGATGCCGCCTTTGTAATCCGGCATGGCCAGCCGTCTCAGGGTGCCGTTTTTCAGGTCGGAGCGTACATGCGGCAAAGGCATGTTCCCCCATCCGATCCCCTCCCTTAAGAGCGCATGTTTGGCACCCAGATCAGCAATGCGCCATGTTCGCGGACTGAGGACAGCAAAATCCTGTCCTTCCGTCAGATGGGACCTATCGGTCAGCACAAGTTGTACATGATTGCGGGCTTCGCCGGGTGCAATGCGCTCCATCATGCCAAGAGGATGACCGGGTGCCGCGACCGGAGCCATAAGAACGGAGCCGGCTGCAATGCACTCGACGCCCTGGACACGCGCCGCCAGCGGACCGGAGATGCCAATTGCCGCCCTGCGGTCCAGCACCATTGCCGTAACGGCTCCCAGTGCTTCCACGTGCAGGCGCAGCGATACGGTGGGGAAAGTATCGGCAAAGGCGCGCAGTACCTCGCTTAGGCGTTCAGTCGGCATCATGACGTCCACCGCCATATCCACCTCTGCCTCCAGGCCGCTGAGCAATCCCTTCACTTTAGCCCTGAGACTGTCCATTCCATGCGCCAGCCCGCGCGCTTCGGCGAGCACGGCCCGGCCTGCGGCAGTGAGCTGCGGTTTGCGCGTGCCCTGCCGCTCGAACAGTTTGAGATCGAGCTGTGCTTCCAGATTGGCAACGGCATAGCTGATCACGGATACGGCACGATTAAGCTTGCGGGCTGCTCCAGCAAAGCTGCCTGTATCAACGACGGTGAGGAAAATCCGCAATTGCTCGAATGTTGGCGTGCCGGGGTTCATCAGCCTGTTGCTCTTTTCATACCATATATCGATTATGAATGGCTCCGAATTGGGAGCCATTCACGCTTCATGCAAACGCATCATATCAGACTGTTGTGAAAGTGTGCGTTTCGGAGAGGTCACCTAATCAGGACGGCCTGAGCAGGTGCCGCACGACAGGTGGATGTTCACCCATGTGATATGCATTGATCAGGTTCTGATCAACTTGATCGGCGTGGGTGACCCGGGCGTGCTGGCGCTGATGTTCCACCCAGCTTTCGACAACGAAACTTTCCAGTATCCTGCCAGGTTGAGCAATATCCTCCCATACATCCCAGCGGATGGCGCCATCGCGTTGGCGCACAGACCGGAACCGGCGCAGGGCGGTGATGAATTCGTCCTGTTGTTCCGGTGCGACCAGATATTCGATTTCGACGAGAACCGGACCGCGATCGTCACCCGGCTGCACCGATACGACCGGTTCCGCCCAATGGTTGGAAGGAGCAAGGTCGACGCCTGTATCTTTGGGAAGCCGCCAGATCGAGGCCAGCAACAACCCCACAACATTGCCGACGGCGGCGATAATGAGCGCTGTAGAGACATCCGTCCGGGCTGCGATCGCCCCCCAAATGATGCTGCCGCCAGTCATTGCTCCCTGAAAAACCAGCAGATAGACGGCGAGCGCACGTGCTTTCACCCAACCGGGGGAGGCCATTTGCGCAGCGACATTGAGAGACGTCAGCATGCCGATCCAGGCGAGGCCTGCGACGAACATGACGGCTCCGCCGAACCATGCATTTGGCGCCAGACCAAGCGCAGCCGTTGCGACGGCAAACAATATGGTCGCACCGATGGATGTGGTATTGGCTGGAATCTGCTTGCGCAGCCGTTTCAACAGAAGGGCACCAACGACCGCCCCGGCGCCCATACAAGCCAGAAGTGCGCCATACCCGGCTGCGTCGAGGCCGAGGCCGCGCCGGGCCACCAGCGGCAGCATTGCCCAGAGGGCACTGCCGAATGCAAAGAAGCCAACCGCGCGGATGAGTACCAGCCGCAGGGCAGGCGAATGACGGGCATAACGATAGCCAGCTTTCAGAGCGCCGAAAAAATGCTCCGGAGGAAGCGTATGCACGGTGGCGGAACGTTGCCACCGAAACAGGACAAACAACACTGCGGTGACCGACAAGGCGTTGAGCGCAAAGACTGCGGGCGTGCCAGCGAGCGCCACGATCACGCCGCCGAGAGCCGGTCCGATGGCACGTGCGATATTGACGCCAAGGCTGTTGAGCGCCACAGCATCGGGAAGCGCAGTCTTGTCGACCAGTTCAGGAACGATAGCCTGAAACACCGGGGCACTGAGCGCAGCCGCAACACCCAAAACGAATGTGGCGGTGAGAAGCACATAAGGCGTAGTCAGTCCTTGCCATGTCGTTACCGACAGGATTGCTGCGGCAACCAGGCCAAGCACTTGTGCTGCAAGCAGCATTCGTCGCCGGTCGATGATGTCGGCCAGGGCGCCTGCTGGCAATGCCAGCAGGAACATCGGCAACGTGGTCGCGGCCTGTACCAGCGCCACCAACAGAGGGCTGGGGGAGAGGGATGTCATCAGCCAGCCCGCGCCAACGTCGTGCATCCATGTGCCGACGTTGGAAATGATTGTGGCAATCCACAACGCCCGGAATACCGGAAAGCTTAAAGGACTTTTCGCGCCCGCTGCTGCAGAGTCCGACACGGTCATGTCCTTTCCTTCCTGTTGAAGAGCACAGCCACCACGATAAATCCGCCGATCAATCCGACATGTTCAAGGAAGGTATTGCGCTCATGAAACCGTGCAATCGGATCGTCGATCCGCCAGAATGGGTGGCCGATGAGAGTTGCCAGTGCCGTGAACACGCCGAGCGCGCCTGCACCCAGCCACGCTTGTCGGCCGAATATGATCAGCGCTGATCCACCAATCTGGACGATGATTGTCGCAATCGCTACCAGCCATGCCGGAGTGAGCCCGAAATGACTGGCTTCGGCAAGCGCGCCATTGAAGTCAAAAAGCTTGGCGATACCACTCGTCCAGTACGGAAGAGTGAGCAATACGGTTGCGAGCCTGGTGAGCCATTCCGCGTCGAGCAGCGAAGCTATTGAAGCCGGTGTTTTCATGATTACACCGCCCAGCAACCGCAGCCAAGCACGCCCCAGAAGGTTCTGGCGTCACCCGTCGGAAGATTGGCGCCGAGCGCTGCGGCGTGATCATGCCCATGTACAGCGCAATTATTGGCGCAACCACAATGCAGCGACAGCTTGGCGCGCGCCTCGGGCGTCTTGTGATAGCCGCCAAAGGTGGCAACCGGGGACCAATCCGGCATCGGCTTGGGAAGTTGCGGGGCTAGTGGCGCATAGTCGCCCTCACCGTGAACAACCTTGCCGCCGAGAATGGTCAATACCGAACGCAGATGCACGATTTCATCTTCGGGGACGGAGAAATAGTCGTCGGATAGCACCGCAAGATCGGCAAGCTGCCCTGTTTTGATCAAGCCTTTCTTGCCCTGTTCGTTGGAGAACCAGGTATTGGCTTCGGTCCATAATCTCAGGGCCGTCTCCCTATCAAGCCGGTTGGCCTGCGGGTAGAGTCGCGTTCCCCCGACGGTCTTCGACGTGACCAACCAGGATAGTGATACCCACGGATTATAGCTCGCTACGCGGGTGGCGTCGGTGCCAGCGCCCAGAGGGACGCCTGCTTCCATGATGCGGCGTATGGGTGGTGTGCGCTCGGCAGCCTTCGCTCCATATTGCTCGATAAAATATTCACCCTGATACGCCATGCGATGCTGGACGGCGATGCCGCCGCCAAGGGCCGCGATACGGTCGATATTGCGGTCACTGATTGTTTCGGCATGGTCAAAGAACCAGTTGATGCCCGATAGGGGGATATCGCGATTCACCTTCTCGAACACATCCAGCGCCCTGTCGATGGTCTGATCGTAGGTTGCGTGCAGGCGCCATGGCCATTTGTGTTCTGCCAGCAGCCGGATGACTGGCTCGAGGTCGGTTTCCATATTGGCTGGCATTTCCGGGCGCTCGGCGCGGAAATCTTCGAAATCGGCCGCTGAATAAACCAGCATTTCACCTGCGCCATTGTGACGGTAGCTGTCGTCGCCGTGGCCAGGCGAAACCTGCTTCACCCAGGACGAAAAGTCGGCAAGTTCTTCTTTTGGTTTCTGCGTGAAGAGATTGTAGCTGATGCGGACGGTCAATTGACCGTCTTGATGCAGCTTCTCGATGATCTGATAGTCGTCGGGATAGTTCTGAAAGCCGCCACCGGCGTCGATCACACTGGTAACTCCAAGCGCGTTGATCTCGCGCATGAAATGCCGTGTCGAATTGATCTGGTAATCAGAAGGCAGCTTCGGCCCCTTGGCGAGCGTGGAGTAGAGGATCGTTGCATTGGGCTGCGCAAGCAAGAGCCCTGTCGGATTACCGGCAGCATCCCGTACGATTTCGCCGCCTGGCGGGTTGGGTGTGTTTCTGTCGTAACCGACAACGCGCAATGCAGCCGCGTTCAGCAGAGCTCGGTCATAAAGGTGCAGGATGAAGACCGGAGTGTCGGGCGCAACGGCATTCAGTTCCTCGATGGTGGGAAGGCGCTTTTCGGCGAATTGATGCTCGGTGAAACCGCCAACCACCCGCACCCATTGTGGCGCAGGCGTGCGAGCTACCTGTTCTTTCAGCATCGCCATGGCGTCGGCCAGGCTCGGCACGCCATCCCAGCGCAACTCCATATTATAGTTCAGTCCGCCACGGATGACGTGCGTGTGGCTGTCGATTAGCCCCGGAATGACACGTCGGCCCTTGACGTCGACAATCGTCGCATCGGGCGCAGCCGCGCGGGCTTCCGCCTCCGAGCCTGCCAGAAGAAAGCGACCATCGCGGATGGCAATCGCCTCTGCTGTCGGGTTCTGGCGGTCCAGCGTCGTTACCTTGGCATTGACGAGGATTAAGTCCTGCTTACTCATTGTAGCCTCCTTGGCATGGCCACGAAATGGCGAGGAAAGCACCGCTACAGCGGCGTTTGGAGCGGTTCCTGCTTATCCGCATTATCCTGCGTAGAACCGTTTCACACTTTTGCTGGAAATGCTCTAGTTGCGTGTGAAGCGGATCATGAGGGTTCCTTTGTGCGATTGTCTGGCAACGATCCCAATATATGTTCGCTGCACTCGCCCTTGACGAAAGACGCCACTTCCTGCCCCGCTATCGCGCGTTTGGCGAGCGGCACGATCTGCTCGCCAAGCAGCATGCCGAGCAGGCCGATCAGCGCGACCACCGGCGGAGCAGGGGAGCGGACGCCGAGCAGACTATAAATCACGCCAACCAGAAGGCCTGTACCGAGTGAGAGTACATACATTTTCATGCTGCATCTCCTTTCCGTCGCTTTTCGGCAGATTTAATGGAACCAGAAAGAAGTCTCGCCACAGTTGAGCCGTTCTCGTGGCACGACTTTTGAAGTTTAGCACATTCAATGGGCGCCTTCGGACGCTCCAAACATTTGCTTGGCATAGTTCAGGCCGATGCCATAGGCGCCGCCCCATTTGGTTGCGATACCCGTGGTGAGGCCATAGGTATCGGCGCGTGCCCAATCGCGCTGAAGCTCAAGCAGATATTGCAGCGACGTCATCGGACGCGCACCGGCCTGCACCATGCGCTCTACCGCGCGTTCATGCGCTTCGGGCGATATATCGCCGCTGGCGTCGGTGATGACATAGGCTTCGAAGCCTTGATCGAGCGCGGACAGCACCGGGCCGACGATGCAGACGGAAGTCCACAGACCGGCAAAAACAATCCGCTCTTTGCCGATCCGGTTCACTTCCTTGATCACGGCGGCATCTTCCCAGGTGTTCATCGAGGTGCGGTCAAGAAGCTTGTGGCCCGGAAAAGCGCTGGTAATTTCTTCGAACATCGGACCCGAAAAGCTCTTCTCGGCGACAGTGGTCAGAATGGTCGGAACCTTGAAACCCGCCGCGGCCTGCGAGATCAGGGCTGCATTGTTGCGCAGGATTTCCGGTTCGATCGACTTGGTTGCAAATGCCATCTGTGACTGGAAATCGATAAGAAGGAGGGCGTGATCGGTGGGGGAAAGCAACAATTTTCCGGGGGTAGGGGTCGCTGTGATGCTCATGGCAGGTCTCCTCGTGGCGAATAATTGGGCAAGCGCTCCGGTTGCCGCGATCTAACTTTCGCAGAGGGCCTCAAATATTGTTAGACGTATAATTTAATCCAATTTGTTCAAGAAAATAGAAAAGTAGTGTTCGGGATATATCCGGATTTTGGGGGGCACCACGGCTTCGAGGATTGCCGCATGATTTCTCAGCCGCAATGACTGGCTCCCTTCTCGGAATGTAAACGGGGTGATGACCCCGCTTACATGCTTTCCGATTCACGCACCCGACGCTGGAGCGGCACCCGTCAGCTTTTTTCTGCGATAATATTCTGCAGGTAGAATGCAGACGAACGTAAAGACGATCAGGAACGATGCGATTGCGGTCAGTGCCGGCGTCAACTCGTATTTCAAATTGGCCCAGATCATCATCGGCAGAGTTTCCTTCCCGCCCATGATAAACAGCGCGACAATCAAGTCGTCGAAGGAGATGAAGAACGAAAAAACGGCTGATGAAATGATCGCGGGGCGGATCGCCGGCAATGTCACAAGCCAGAAGGCCTGCGTCGGCCCGGCGCCCAAAATTCTGGCGGCACGCTCCAGTCCTTCACCATTTTGGCGGATCGCCGCCATCACAATGATGATGACGAGCGGAAGCGCCATGGTGGCATGAGCGAGAACCAGAACCCACCATTGGCCATAGAGTCCCAACCGGCCAATGAGCAGCAATATGCCCAGCGCAAGAATGATATGGGGTACAAGCTGCGGACCAAAGGACGTTATGGAAACGAATTTCGTGGATAGGGATGGCCGCCGAACGATCGTGATTGCCGCCAATGTGCCGATCACGACAGCCAGCAGCGTGGAAAGCACGGCAATCCACAAGCTCAGCAAAGTCGCATTTGTCCAGCTTGGATGAGTGAAGACAAACGAATACCACCGGAATGAGAACGAGGTGGGCGGAAATGACAGAAACTCACTATCGCTGAACGAGATTGCGATGATGATGGCAATCGGGAAAAGCATGAATATCAATGCCGCCCCTAGGAAGGTGCGTCCCAGAAGGTTGGGTGCGTCGATCTTTTTCACTTCATTCCCCCTTGGTAATTCTTCGGCAGAACCGTCCGGATAATTGCGACGACGGGCAGTAGGACGATCAATGCGGAGCCGATCAGAACGATCGCGAGCACAGCTGCATAATTCCATTGCAAGGTCTGGGTGACTTGCGTGGAAATGACATTGGCAACAAGACTGTCATCGGGACCGCCCACGAGAGCAGGGGTCACGAAATAGCCCAGCGAGAACACGAATACGAGGATTGCCCCATTGATCGCCCCGACTGCGGTCAAGGGGAGAAACACCGAGAAAAATGCCTTTATTCTGCTGGCTCCCATCACGCGGGCTGCGCGAACGATGGTCGTGTCGATGGACGACATGGCGCTGAAGCTGCTCAGAATTACAATCGGCAGGAGAATCTGCGTCATCGTCAGATAAACGGCTCCACGGGTGAACAGCATCCGCAACGGTTCCTGGATGATCGCGGCGTCGAGCAATACGCGGTTGATCAGCCCTTCGCGTCCAATGAGAACCATCCAGGCATAAGTCCTGACCAGAACGCTCAACCACATCGGCGTAATGATTGCGAGAAGAACGAATGTGCGCAGGCCGGAACGCAGCTTGTAAACCTGCAAGGCAATGAGATAGCCGAGAATGAGGCAGGAGATCGCAACGACTGCGGCAACCAGAAATGTTCGTAATAACAGCTGTACGTAAACGCCAGCCGTCAGCACATCCGAGAAATTGAACAGACTTGCACCATACCCCTGTTCGTCCGCGACGCTCCAGCGCAATACCTCCCACATTGGCACGATGAAGAAGACCGCCAGCAATGCAATGGATGGCCATAACAACGCTGACGAGCGTCCTGCGCCGGATACCGGCCTCGATAGCTTAAGCATTTTTCATTTCCCAAGATGCGCTTTGAGCCGCCGGAGTGGTTTCGGGTAACCGGGATTCTAGAAACCACTCCAGCTCTTTGTTTTTATGCGCTTTCTAACTCAATGGAGCTTTGCGCTTTTGTTGGAATCGCGCCGATTACTTGCCAGCCAGGCGCCAGCGATCCCATGCACGCTGTATCTCGGTCCGGTGATCCGCCCAGAACTGTCCGTCAAAAACAAACTGTGCCTTCAGGTTTTCCGGATAAGTCGGCAGTTCTTTTCTGAGTTCCTCCGGTAATTGGTCCATCAGGCCCGGTGCGAAACCGGGGTAAGGCAAAAGCTTGGTCAGCTCTGCACCGCGCTTCGCATCGTTCCAGCAATATTTCAGCCACTCGTGCGCCTCTTTCACATGCTTGGAACCCTTGAGAATGGAGTGGTATCCGGGAACGATGGCTCCACCGTTCCAGACGATCTTGACGGGAACGCCCTCACGCTGAAGCGGCGCGACGCGTCCGTTCCAGGCCGTGGCATAATAGACCTCGCCGCTGGCCAGAAGCTGCAAGGGCTGTTGGCCAGATGTCCACCAGACTGCGATATTGGGACGGATTTCACCAAGTTTGTTCAGGGCGCGGTCCACGCCTTCCTTGGTCGCGAGCTGCTTGTAAATCTGGTCTGCTGGCACTCCATCGGCCAGAAGCGCAAACTCCAGATTCTTGATCGGAGTATCATGCAGGCTGCGCGGTCCCGGGAATGTTTTGGTATCCCAGAAATCCGCCCACGAGGACATTTGTTTGCCCTCTGGCTGCTTGTCGGTGCGCACAACAATGGTTTCCGAGTAGGAGTTGATGCCCACGCCATATGGTTGTCGTGCGACATCGGGCAACTTGTGCTCAGGGTCGATCAGATCCCAGTCGATTTTCTCCAGCCAGCCGTTCTCTGCGGCAACCGGCAGCGTTTCAGCCGAGGTATTCGAAATGTCCCAGATCACATTCCCGGTAAGCATCTGGGCGCGGATCTGTGGCGTGGAATCGTCGGTGTTCGCTGGCTGAATGACAATGCCAGTTTCCTTGGTGAACGGGTCATCGCACACCTTGCGAAGCGCTTCACCAAACGAGCCGCCAGCAGAGGCGCGAACAATCGTTTTGGCATCCTGTGCCTGCGCATAAGTGAATGTCATGAACAGACATAGAATGGTGGTGCCGAATTTGCTTTTGTTGATTTTCATTTTACTCTCCCATTTTATCGGATTCTTATTTTCTCAGTATTGAAATATCCGAGTTCGATATTTTTGCTTTTATTTTCCCGCCTATCTGCAAAAGTTCATCAGATATATTTTCTGAAGTTCTGAATATCTGAGCCAGAATATTGGATTTGTTTTCCGTCTTGAGATAGACCATCAGGTTGTTGCCCATCATCTGGACATTATCGACTGAAACATTGACGGCTATTTCCTGGTCAGCCGGATGATAGGAGGCCGGCTTGAGGGATATTTTCTCAGGCCTTGCAACAGCGACAAAATCCTGTCCCTGACTGGAAAGGCGGTTCGCTTCGATCCCGCTCATGCCAATGCCCCAGTCATCGGCGAAGAGGCGGTTTTCCCTGATGCTCACGCGGGACTTGTTGCAGTGCCCGACAAACGAAGCGACAAAGCCATCGACGGGCTCGTCGTAGATTTTCCGCGGTGTTCCCCGCTGCACCAAACGCCCACCGCTGAGAATGATGATTTCGTCCGACATCGACATGGCTTCGGACTGGTCATGCGTCACGTAGACGACAGTGCTTCCGGTTTCCCGTTGAATCCGCTTTATCTCGTATTGCAGGCTTTCGCGGAGCTTAAGGTCGAGTGCGCCCAGCGGTTCATCCATCAAAAGCACACGCGGGCCGAAGGAAATCGCACGCGCGACTGCGACACGCTGTTGCTGTCCACCAGACAATTCACGGGGCATGCGCTGAGCAAAGGTGCTCAACTGGACAGCTTCCAGTGCCTTCATGACCTTCTGGTCTGCTTCCGATTTGGCGATTTTCCGCATCCGCAGAGGAAAGCCGACATTCTGTTGGACATTCATATGCGGAAAGAGGGAGTAGTTCTGAAACACCATGCCGATGTTGCGTGCTTCCGGCTTCATCGAAACAATCGAACGGCCATCCAGTAGAATGTCTCCATCGGTGGGCTCGATGAAGCCCGCGAGCATGTTCAGCAGTGTCGTTTTCCCCGAACCGCTCGCCCCCAGAAGGGTGACGAAGGAGCCGGGCTCTATAACCGCATTGAATTTTTCCACTGCGGCCATGTCGCCATAGAGTTTCTGGACATTCCTGAACTCGATACGTCCTCCCGCTTGCGTCATCGTGCACACCTCGTTGAAGTTTTTGTAAAACCCATCTGTCTATGCCTTCGACACCGAGCGGCTCTTCCGCCATTCGACGGCGGCCTTGAGGCCGCTTTCCTTGCGAATGCGCGAGAACTCCATCTTCTCCTCGCCTTCTTCGGCTTCTATTTCCGCACCTGCTTCCAGCGAGGCCAGAAGCGCCTTGCGCATTCCCATCACATCGAAGGTCTGGTTGATGACGCGCTTGAAATAGGCAACGGAAACGGGCGAGGAGCTGACGATCTGCAATGCCATCTCGCGGACGAATTCTTCTCGCTCCGCATCGGGAACGACATGATTGACGATATGCGCCTCTTTGGCGCGCGCCGCATCGAAGCTTTCCAGCCCGCTCATCAGGATTTCCTTGGCGACTTTCGGCCCCGCCAGCCAAGGCAGCATCAGATTGACGCTCGCCGACCCGAACTTGGCTTCCGGCATCCCAAACCGGGTGCTTTCTGCGGCAACGCTCATGTCACAAGCCAGAGCAACCTCGAAACCGCCAGCGAGGCAATTACCGTGGATCGACGCAATCGTGGGCTTCGGACAATCCCAGAAGTTCAGCATGAAATCGAAATTTTCCTGATAGCGCTGTTTCCACGCATCGACGCCCTTGGTATTGCGGACCGCGCTCTGCTTGAGATCGAAGCCGGAGCAAAAGGAGCGCCCCTCGCCGGACACCACAATGACCCGCACGTCGTCATCTGTATTCAGCTTTTGCAGCGCATCGCGAGATTCCGCCATCAGTTCGACGGAGATCGCGTTGTGGATTTGCGGTCGCGCAAAGGTCAGATAGCCGATACCGGTATCTTTGCTGACCTTGATCGTCTCATAGTTCATTCAAATCACTCCGTTGTAACGAGCATGTCGACGATCGACATTTTGCCGTCGCGGATCATGACGGGGTTGAAGTCAATCCCGGTGACGGAAGGGTTGTGTTCGGCAATGGCGCCCACGATGCGCACAATATTCAGAAGGTCGGCGTAGGAGATGCCCTTCTTGCCCCGCGCGCCATTGAGCACGCCAGCGGCCCGCAAGGTCGCTGTGGCCTCTTCGAGATCCCTCTCGTTCAGGGGAAGCAACATCGAGACGCTGTCCTTGAGGATTTCCGTGAAAATGCCTCCGAGGCCGACGGTGATCACCGCACCAAAGCGCTCGTCACGATACATGCCAACGATAAGCTCGAAGTCGGCGGCGAGGAACGGTTGGATCATGGCAAGCGGGCCGCAGCGCGCCGTCAAGTCGTCATAGGCTTGGCCGAGCTCATGACGATCACGGATATTGACGATGACACCGCCGGCTTCCGTCTTGTGTTCTATCTCGCTATTGGCCGTCTTGAGAACGAGCGGGAAGCCGATCTGGTCTGCTGCTTTCAGCAGATCAGCGGCATTGTCGGCAATCGCAAAAGGCGCGATGGGCAACCCAAGTTTCTGCGCGTAGGTGAGCGTCTCATGCGTCGATAACCGGGAAAAATCCTGCACGATCTGAGCGGTTGATATGTCCGCCGCCGCACGGTTCGCGCCGGAATTCCGTTGCCGCGAGTGCCAGCCGATGAACTGTCCGATCGCATAACAGGCAGTTTCGGTCCCCATCAGCACCGGAATGTTTTTCTCCCGCAGCTTGCGCGCGCCGTCACGCGAAATCGTGGAGGACATATTGCCGAAGACGACCACGGGTTTTTCAGTGGCATCGTAAATATCGACGCACGCATTGGATGTCGTTTCCAGGAATTTGCGCCCGTGCACAAGATTGGTGCCGACGCCGACCAATGCCACATTCGGATCCCTGGCGGCGATGATACCGGATTCGGACATCAGCAACTGGCCATCGCCATAACAGTCGATCGGATTGCCCACGACCATGCCCGGATCGAGAATATCCGCCAGAGCCTGCTCGGTCTGCGGCGTGAATTGGCTCAGCGAAAGACCGACGCGGGACGAGACATCTGCGATCAACTGGCGTTCACCGCCTGAATCGCTGACGATGACCGCGCTATCCCCCATAGGGCGTCGGCTGGTGCGGAATACTTCAAGGCAGTCGAGAAACTCGTCGGGATTCTTTGTGACGATCAACCCGTGCTGGCGCGAAATTGCATCGAGAATCTGGCGCGGACTGGACAACCCACCGGAATGCGCCGCGGTAAATCGTGCGCCTGCTTCGCTAAGGCCGACGAACAGGCCAACAACCGGAATCCCCCGCCGTTCAGCTTCGGTCAAGGCTGCGATAAAGCGCTCCGGTTCGCGAATGGTCTCGATCACCAGACCAATCACGCGTGTTTCCGGCAGCGACACGAAATATTCGAGATAGTCGGCAACGCCGGTGGCAATTTCACCGCCCGCGGAGACGACAATATCGAAGCCGAGGTCTCTCTGGCTGCCCACGATGCCAGACCAGGTAGAACCGCTCTGCGAGACGACACAGACGCCGCCGGGCTTCGCATCTGTTGCGGGGACGCCAAATGTCATGGTCACCTTGTCGCGAAAATTGACAAAACCCATGCAGTTGTGACCGCAAATTGCCAGATTGCCTGCCTTGGCGATGGCGGCCATGGCGTCGGGTATTTTGGTATGGGAGCCGGATGCCCTGTCGAAGGCGCGGGATGGAATGAAAAAGCCCTTCACGCCATCGCTTGCCAGACTTTCCAGCGTGGGAACAAGCGCTTCGTCGGGAACGCACAATGCGGCGAAATCGACACCGGAAGAAATGCTGCTGACGTTTGCAAATCCCTCGGCGTTCAGAACCCTCTCGGCACGCGGGTGAATGGCATAGACCCGTCCTTCATATCCGCACCCCTCCAACTCGCCAACAATGCGGCCTCCAACATTGCCAGGCTTCGCACTCGCGCCGATAACCGCGATGCTCTTTGGCCTGAGGAGCTTCCCCATACTGACACTTAACATCCCTCACCTCATGTCGTTTTGCAGGCTTTGCATGCGCATGCAATTTTATTTCTGCTTTCGTGTCAATATGAAATCCATGCTGAATAGAGAAAAATATCAAACTCTATGATTCAGCCATTTTTCCGTATTGACATAAATTGAATACGTATGCAGTTTTGAGGAAACAATTAGGAAACCGTGATGCTGATCCCCTCCCAGGCGACCCGCACAACCATCACTCCGCGAGTGTCCGAGACCGATGGATGCGGCCATATCAACAACACAACCCTGCCGGTCTGGTTCGAGGCGGGAAGGCGCGAGATTTTCAAGGCGATTACCCCTTCTCTGCATTTCTCGGAGTGGAAGCTCAGCCTTGTTGAAATGAACGTGTCGTTCTTGAAACAGATCTATCTGGACGCAGACGTGGAAATATCCACATGGGTTTCAAAGCTGGGGAACAAGAGCCTGACGATCCGCGAAACCGCGAGCCAGAATGGCGTCATCTGCGCGAAAGGCATGATCGTCTACGTGTATTTCGACTATCGGGAGCAGCAATCCTCACGCATTCCCGATGATGTGCGCGCGCGCTTGTTTCCATTTGTTCATGAATCTGTGCAGGAGAACGAAAAATGATCGATGCGCGAAGCTCGGGTTACTATTTCGAGGATCTGACCGTAGGCATGACCGCTTCGCTCACAAAAACGATATCGCAAGAGGATATCGATATGTTCGCGACGGTCACGGGTGACCGCAATCCCGTTCACATCGACGAGGAATGGGCACAGACTACACGCTTCAAGGGCCGCATTGCCCATGGTGTACTGACCGCTGGCCTGATTTCTGCGGTCATGGGCACCAGACTACCCGGACCCGGCAATATCTATCTGAAGCAGACGCTGGAATTCCAGGCGCCGGTGAAACCCGGCGATGTCGTAACCGCCACGGTTACGATCAGAGAACTGATCCCGGAACGCAGGCGTGTGATCCTCGATACCATATGCAGTTGCGGTTCAGTGACCGTCCTGACTGGTGAAGCTCTGCTCAGCGTTCAAACACGTGAAAAGCCGTTGTAACAGCGTTTTAGGCAAAGGGTTTCCCGTGACGACTTTCCATGAGTTGAGCGCCAACAAAAAGGGCATTGCGACGGCAGCCGATGTCGCCAGACTCGCCGGCGTATCGCAGCCGACAGTGTCGCGCGCCCTGGCGGACAATCCGCAGGTCTCGTCAAAAACCCGAAAACTTGTCCAGGACGCCGCTGCCATTCTCGGTTACAGGCCAAATGCCATGGCCCGCAGCCTAAGCCTCCAGCGGTCTGGTTTGATCGCAGTCGTCTGCGGGTCCATGGATAATCCGTTCTACTGGGATATGGTGCGCCAGACCAATGAACGTCTGCAAACGCTCGACCTCCAGGTGTTGCTGTTTTCAGTCGGACCAAACGACAATTTCGACGATATTCTGCACAAGGTCTTGCAGTATCAGGTCGATGGCCTGATCGCTTTATCCGCAGTGCTTTCATCCAGGGCGATCACACAATGCAAGCAGGCTGGATTGCCTGTCATATTGTTCAACCGACATATCGATGATGGCAATCTCAACGCGGTTTGCTGCGATAATTTAGCGGGCGGGCGCGATGTTGCCCGGCTTCTGATCCAGACCGGACATAAAAGTTTCGGCTATATTTCGGGCACCGAAGACACATCGACCAACCGTGATCGCTTCAAGGGTTTTACCGAGCGACTGGCCGAAGCGGGCTTTCCGATGCCCGCTGTAGAACATGGCGATTATACCTATATGGGTGGGCGCGAGGCGGTAAAGCGGCTGATCCTCCAGGGCGACAAACCGGACGCAATTTTCTGCGCGAACGATATCATGGCAATCGGGGCACTGGATGGCCTGCGGATCGACCTCAAGCTGAACGTTCCCGAAGACATTTCCGTTGTCGGTTTCGATGACATTGCCATGGCGGGCTGGTCAGGCGTGGAACTGACCACGGTGCAACAACAAGGCGACAGAATGATCGGCGCCACCCTCGATATACTCAAGGCCAATATTGAAAATCCGGATATGGAGCCTGTCTTTCATCTTGAGCCGGGCCGGTTGATCATTCGCAAGACCGTGCGTCTCGGCATGACATAGCCCCCCGCAAACGACTTCACGAATTTAAGCATGGAGGAGCATTCGGCTCACCCAGAGGGTTCGCTGCGGCCTGACACAGGCCCGGATTTTCAAGTTTGGATCGAACAATCTACGCAAGGATCATGACATGATTAGAGTACTGAAAGATCGCACCGCTTCAGCAAAGGAATTTCAGCGGAATAATGATGTTCCGCATATCGTGCAATCGATCATCGAGGATGTCCGCCAAAAAGGCGACGAGGCTGTGCGCGCCTATTCAGTCAAGTTCGACAATTGGGATCGCAGCGACTATCGGCTTACCAAAAAGGAGATTCTGGATTGCGTTGCCGAACTTCCACAAAAGGCGCTTGACGACATAAAGTTCGCTCAGGAGCAGGTCCGGAACTTCGCCGAGCATCAGAAATCCTGTCTGCTTGACCTTGAAGTCGAAACCCTTCCCGGCGTCATTCTGGGGCACAAGAATATCCCGGTCGATTCCGTGGGCTGCTATGTTCCCGGCGGCAAATATCCTCTCCTTGCTTCGGCACATATGTCGGTTATCACAGCGCGGGTCGCGGGTGTCGACCGGATTGTGACCTGTGCGCCGCCCTTTCAGGGCAAACCGGCCCCGGCAATCGTCGCAGCGCAACATCTGGCCGGTGCAGACGAAATCTATTGCTTTGGTGGCGTTCAGGCCATGGCCGCTTTTGCGGTCGGAACCCAGACCATCAATCCCGTCTCCATGCTGGTCGGCCCCGGCAATGCTTATGTCGCTGAGGCCAAGCGCCAATTGTTCGGACAGGTTGGTATTGATCTGTTTGCCGGCCCGACAGAAACGCTGGTCATTGCCGACGAAACCGCCAATGCAGAAATTTGCGCAACCGATCTATTGGGGCAAGCAGAACATGGACCGGATTCTCCCGCTATCCTTCTGACAACGTCGCGCCCGCTGGCGGATGCAACACTGCGCGAAATCGACCGTCTTCTCGAAATTCTGCCAACGGCTGCCATCGCCCGCCAATCATGGGGCAATTACGGACAGGTCATCCTATGCGACACCGAAGAAGAGATGATCACCGAGGCTGACCGGATTGCTTCCGAGCATGTTCAGGTCATGACCAGAGATCCTGATATATTTAAGGATCGGATGAAGAACTACGGCGCTCTTTTCCTCGGCGCGCGCACCAATGTCGCTTACGGTGACAAGGTGATCGGCACCAACCATACCTTGCCGACTTTGGGAGCCGCCCGTTACACGGGTGGATTGTGGGTTGGAAAATTCATCAAGACCTGCACCTATCAGAAAGTGCTGACGGATGAGGCCAGCGTCAGCATCGGCGAATATTGCTCCAGACTGTGCATGCTCGAAGGTTTCGCCGGCCATGCCGAGCAGGCCAATATTCGCCTGCGGCAATATGGCGGCAAAAACGTCCCCTATGCGCAAAGCGCATGAAGCTGATACCTCCCATGCCTGCCGGTTCAAGACGATATCCTCGTGTGTCGTCTTGAACCGAGATCCGCATAATCCCTGACACAAATCAGCTCCGATCGGATTAAAGATGCTTTCCTCTCCATCCGTCCATTATCATCCGCAATCACCGCTGCCCTCGTCGGCGGACGTCGTTATCATCGGTGGCGGAATTATCGGTGTTTGCGCGGCTTACTATCTCGCACAGCGCAAGGTGTCGGTTTTGCTGGTCGAGAAAGGCCGTATCGCCGCCGAGCAATCAAGTCGCAACTGGGGCTGGGTACGCCAACAAGGCCGGGACGAGGTTGAAATCCCCCTTGCGCGCGAAGGTCTGAATCTATGGGGCAAATTACAGGAGAACGGCCGAGAACTCGGCTTTCGAACATCAGGCATTTTATGGGCGACAGACAAGCCTGAAGAGCTTGCGAGCTGGGAAAAATGGGCGGCCAAAGCTGTCGATTTCGGTGTTCACAGCCAGATATTGGGGAAAAGCGACGTTGACGCGCGCATGCCGGGAAGTGCGAAGAACTGGGTTGGCGGGATGCTCACCAGCACAGACGGACGCGCCGAACCATCGCTCGCAACTCAAGGCATTGCCCAATATGCCCGCGATGCAGGCGTCGTTATTCTGGAGAATTGTGCGGCGCGTGGTGTCGAGACCAGCAATGGCCGCATTTCAGGCGTGGTGACAGAACTGGGCAGTGTCAGAACCAGCAACGTTATCGTGGCCGGCGGCGTCTGGTCGAGTATGTTCTGTCGGCAACACGGCATCGATTTCCCGCAAGCCGCAGTCAATGCTACGGTTTTCAGAACTGCTGGCAATCTCACCATTCCAACCGGCGCTGTTGGAACCCCGACAGTCTGTATACGCCAGCGTTTGGACGGTAGCGTGACTGTTGCCTATAAGGGCAAGGGAACGCTTGATATGACGCCGGACTCGCTACGTTATGCGCGCAAATTCTGGCCGATGTTTCTGGCGCGTCGCAAGGATCTCAAAATCAAGGTCGGCCGTACGTTCCTCTCCGGTCTCGCGAACCGCAACTGGACCTTGGATCAGATAACGCCCTTCGAAAAAGTGCGTATTTTAAACCCCGCTCCCGAACAATCATTGATCGACGCTGCGAAAGCCGAACTGCAAAAGATATTCCCGGCGGCTGCCGGGGCAGGCGTTGCGGAAGCCTGGGGAGGGGCGATCGACTGGACGCCGGATTCCCTTCCGATCATATCGCCAATCGAACAATTGCCAGGCCTCTATCTCGCATCGGGCTTCAGCGGCCATGGTTTCGGAGTTGGACCTTCGGCTGGTCACCTCATCGCCGATATTGTTACAGGCGATAAGCCAATCGTCGATCCTCAGCCTTATCGCTATGGGCGACTGTTTGAAAACGCGTCCTATGGAATGCGCGGTGCATTGTAGATGCCTGCTCGTCATGTCAGGTCTTGGAATATCCCTGCCGTGTCCCCTTGCGATATCCTTGGGGCGCAAAAGGGGGCTGAAACTGCCTGTATAGCTTGCTCGCGCTGCGATGCGATGCGAGAACACATTGACTGCGTTCATGGGCTTCAGCCAACTCCTACGCGCAATGATCTGATTGCGTTGAACTCAGTCTGAGCCCAATGCATGTCTCCCAAAAGTGGGAACCGCCTTCGCGGGGAAATCAGTTCACTGGACTGATTTCTGATCCCGCTACGATGGGATAAAGACATGCATGAAAACAAAAACTTAAAGCGTGTCATATGACTATGATAAAGCGCGACACGCTTTAGTTGCACGGGAGGATACGTATTGGCTTTTCTTCCGTTTTGCCCAGTTCCATGCATTTTTGGTCCGAGCAGAAAGTCCAGCCTCCAGTCGTCTTGCCGGACGCAGCGAGGACAATTTCATGGCGCGGAGGAATGTTTGGATGGTAAATATACCACCCTTCCTTGAAAACAGCATCTGCCGGAGGCTCCATGCCCGCGCCGGAGCCTTTGATGCGGGCCTCGGACAATACCAATCCCTGCGCCGTGACAGTCCAAAATTCGTGCCACGGCACTTTTTCAACGCTGTGCGTCCAAGATAGAATAAAACTTGTGGCGGCGATTTTCAGAACGCCGCCAGCCGTTGCAATACAGACAGCCATCAACCTGATGACGCGACGATGGAAGGCCGCGATCTCCAGAAGTGCCAGGCAAGAAAGGCAGCACAGGCTGCAAAACCGAGCTCATCGCTATAGGGATAGGTTGCAAGCATCAGCGCGATGGCAACGAAGGCCCATATGCGCTCCCACATATTCAGCGGTGTTCGCAGATGCCCGATAGCGGCAGCTCCCCAAAGCAGGATACTGAGTAGCGCCTTGACGATCATATAGGCGAAGGCAAGCCAGAAGCCGAACCGTTCGGTAAGCGGGCCCCCCTCCTGAAGCATGATAACCGGCTCATATACTGCCATGAACGGCACGGCAAACCCTGCCACCGCGATCCGGATCGCCTGCATACCGATCTTCATGCCGGATTCTCGCGCGATTGGCGCCGCTGCGAAAGCTGCAAGTGCTACGGGCGGCGTGAGATCAGCCATAATGCCGAAATAGAAGACGAACATATGCGACACCAAAAGCGGCACATCGAGGTGAAGAAGCGCGGGACCGGCGATAGAGGAAGTAATGATGTAGTTCGGAATGGTTGGTATGCCCATGCCGAGTACGAGGCAGGCCAGCATGGTCAGTATCAGCGAGAAGAACAGAGAATTCTCACCAACGCTGACGATCACACGGGCAAAGGTCGAACCGGCACCGGTCAGCGCCAGAACACCGATGATGACGCCGACCAGAGCACAGGCAACGCCCACGGGCAGCGCATTCTTGGCGCCTTCTGCGAGGCTTTGGAGGCAGAGATTCAATGTCTCGCGGCCGCCGCGCACCAGAAAGTTTATCGCAACCAGCACCGCAACAAGACCAATGATGAGCGTAATGCCGCGCAGGGCGTAGCCGAAGATATTGAACGTCGTACCGAAAGCCGCTGCCGACATGATGCCGAGCGCAACCCAGAACAGTACCCGCAGAGGCATCGACATGGAACCGGAAACCGGTACGCCGAGGATAATGAGGGCAGTCAGGCTGAGGCCCACAGTGCCCGCAAAAAGTGGCGTATAGCCTGAGAAGAGGAGCCATACCAAAGCGACGAGCGGCAGAACCAGAAACCAGCGCTTTCTGATGGCATCGAGGGCGCTCGGCATTTCGCTCTTGTTGAGCCCCTTCATTCTGAGGCGGCGTGCTTCGAGATCGACCATCACGAAGACGGTTATGAAGTAAAGAATGGCGGGAACGACTGCCGCCTTGACGATTTCGACATAGGGCAGACCGAGCGTTTCCGCCATAATGAATGCAACCGCGCCCATGACCGGCGGCATGATCTGGCCACCCATCGACGCCACGGCTTCGACGCCGCCCGCAAAGGCCGGACGGAAGCCGGACCGCTTCATGAGCGGAATGGTAAAGGCCCCCGTCGTCACGACATTGGCGACGCCGGAGCCATTGATTGTTCCCATAAGAGCCGACGAAATCACCGAGACCTTTGCCGGACCGCCGCGCGACGCACCGACCGTGCCCATGGCAATATCGTTGAATAGCTGGATCATGCCTGCACGTTCGAGAAATGCGCCGAACAGGATGAAAAGAAAAATATAGCTCGACGAGACATAGATCGGCGTGCCGTAAATTCCTTCTGTTCCCA
The DNA here is from genome assembly GCF_055816855.1 of Ochrobactrum sp. PL_is483. Classification (NCBI taxonomy): domain Bacteria; kingdom Pseudomonadati; phylum Pseudomonadota; class Alphaproteobacteria; order Hyphomicrobiales; family Brucellaceae; genus Ochrobactrum; species Ochrobactrum sp. PL_is483. The sequence goes on along the minus strand of NZ_JBVPGS010000020.1, from coordinate 10,071 downwards.
GAAACAGAACTTCGATCACCTGCTCGAAATCATATCCGCGATGATTGAACGGGTGCGGCAAATATTGCCCGAACAGGCCGTAGGCCAGAAAAATCGCGCAGATGAGCGGCAGGGTCCAGCCCATCATCTTTTTTCCAGCCCAGAAAACGAGGGCGACCACAAGAATGCCGATCACGATATCGAGCGTATTCGGTTCGCCCGCCCGGACCACCAGATCTTCGTAGAAAATCCAGTGATAGAGACTGAGCGCGAAAGCAACGATGGCTGCGAGCCAGAGAGCTGCCCGTTTTGCTGCTGCGGTGCTTGCATTGGCGTAAAGGCCGAAGAGGAGCAGAAGCAGAAATCCGACATGAACCGAGCGGACCACCTGACTTGGCAGCGGTGAATAAGCGGAAGTCCAAAGCTGGAAAACCGAAAAAGCCACGGCGATGGCAAACAGGATCTTTGCACCTGCGCCGGAGCCCCAGGCGGGAATGTGCTCGGCCGATTCTACGGCGCTGTTCTCGTTCTGCGTCATGAACGGACCTTCATCAGATTATGCATGTTGAGTCACGGAAACGATCCAATCGAGAAGGATTGGGTGTCGGCTGTCAGAAAAGCGGCGGTACCGGGATGTCGCCCAGTACCGGCCGCCGACGGGGTTGCCGCCAGTCTATTCGATGCCTTTTTCCTTGTAGTAACGCAGCGCGCCCGGATGAACCGGAACTGGTGACACAATGGTGCTCTTGTCGAGCTTGATCGCCTTTGCCGAAGCATGGGCAGCCGCAAGCTGGTCGAGATTTTCGAAGAGCCCCTTGGTCATCTGGTAGACGAGTTCTTCGTCGAGATCCGGCCGGACGATCAGATAATTGATCACGGAGGCCGTCACGACATCCTTGTCCTGTCCGCTATAGGTATTGGCCGGGATCGTGTTGACCTGATAAGGCGCGCCGATCTTTTCGATAACATCTGCCGGAACTTCCACAACGTTGATATCCACAGAGTTGGCAAGATCGCGGAGCGAGGCCACGCCAAGCCCTGAAGATTGCAGGGTTGCATCCAGCTGGCGGTTCTTCATGAGTTCGACAGATTCTGCAAAGGGCAGATATTCGATCTTGCCCAGATCGTCATAGGATAGCCCGGAAGCTTCCAGAATGGTGCGTGCATTCAGTTCGGTGCCCGATTTCGGAGCGCCGACAGAAAGGCGCTTTCCCTTGAGATCGGCCAATGTCTTGATGCCGGACTCCTTGGAGGCGACTATCTGAACATAGTTCGGGTAGATTGCCGCAAGGGTATTCAGATTGGTGAGTTTCTTCTTGAAGCCAGCAGCTTCATTGCCTTCATAGGCATCGCGCAGGGAATCGCCGAGCGTGAATGCCACTTCGCCGCGCCCGCTATTGATGAGATTGATATTTTCAATGGATGCCTTCGTCGCCTGAACCGACGGACGTACGTCTGGAATACCCGAATAAATTTTCTCCATGGCAACGCCGAGCGGATAGTAGACGCCGCTGGTGCCGCCAGTCAGAATATTTACAAATTCCTCGGCCTTTGCTTGGGCAGCGCCCAAGACAAGGCCCAACGCGGTCGCCAGCGAAACTGCCGTTTTCCGATTAAAGATCTGCATATTGCCTCCTCACTCCAATAATCTTGCCATGGCGCAAACACGACAACTAAGCGGGAAGTTTTTGCAGATTACTTCCCGCCGCATTCATGCCGTCCTCCCACGGAACTGAGGAAACGCTAACGCATTCAGGAAAGAATCCCAAACGTTTTTGACCGTTATTACCAACCAGTTAGTTTTTAATATTTATTTAGAAGGAAACGAAATGCTGCGACCATCGCGCAGACTGGACCAGGCCGGCAAAGGTCTGCATCGTTAGATCGGCACCGTGGGCAAGAATGCCTCCGCGCGCGTCGCCCCGCCCGGATATCTTCGTATACATAATATCGGCCAAGAGGCTGAAAGGTCCCTTCCGGGCTTCACCCATCGCCATGGCGCCGAATTCGAGATTGTCGAAAATATCGTCGAAACTCGCATCGACATACACGCTCGGCAGCCCGAACTGGGCAGCCTCGCCCGACGGGCCAGTCGCCCAGAAATAAGGGGAGAAGGAGAAGATCCGTCCGCAGTCGGTCCTCGTCTGGCCGCGATCACGGCCAAACCGCGAACCAGGTGGTTTCATGGTCACTCCTGTTGCATTGCCGCTGCGACGTCTCTTGTTTGTCTTTAGGGCTGCCGGTTATCACGTTCGTTGGCCTATCGGCCGCAATTGCCCTGTTTCGCCCAGCCGGTCCTTCCGCATTCAGCGTTACCCGAACCAGCGGGCACGCTGACCAACGCCTCGACATGGTCGGCGTAGTTCTGCCGCGAGTTCTGCTCCACGATTGCAGTCGGCGCGGCGACGATGAGGCCAGCGGCGGTTCCAACGGTGTGCGAGGCCCCGACGGACGCGGTCAAGATGTGGCCGCCCAGTCCGAGGCGGTTGTCGGTCAAGGTCTGGCCGGATGATAGCCGGTTGCCGATGAGCTGTACGATCTGCGGCGATTCCGCGAATTTTGCATGATGTAGACCGTCCCCGGCCTTGATCTTGGTCAGGTCGATAACCGTGACCCCGTTGGTCGCCAGTTCCTCTTTGTAAGGGGACTGTTCTGGATCGATGGCGCCCAGGCGGGAAACATTGCCCCAGACACGCCGGGAAACGGCGAGAGCGCGGTCGTCACGGGAGACAAACAACGTAAAGCGTGGTCTTTGCCGGCCCATGTCGGCAATCTGCGAACCGAATACATCTACGTCCACATCGGGCGCCGCGAGCATGACGTTTCTGAACTTTGCCGGAAGGCGACCGTTACGAATGGCCATCTGGCGTAGGGATTCCAGCGCGAGCCAGTTGCCCATCGAGTGGGCGAGGATTGAAACCTCCTTGACCTGCGGATCGCGCGCCAGATACTGGAACAGGTCTTCCACCGCGTTGCGCGTATAGTTGGTGCTTTCACGATCGTAACCATAGGCCAGCAAGCTGCCACGCGAGGGCCATGTCGCCAGCACCGGCACGCTGCGCGCGCCAGAATCATGGACGATCTGCGCGAAACGGAAAACCGCGTCTTCAAATTGATTGTTGAACCCGTGAATAAAGACCAGGACGCTGCCGTCCGGGCTCTTGCGGACACGCGCGTGCAGCCATTTCTCTGCTGAATCGCGATCGATTTCGGCAGCTTTCAAGGTAGCGAAATCGTGCGCGGGATCGGGCGGAAGCTTGCGCGGCCACGCGACCTCGCCAGCCTTGCGAGAGGCGTTCGGCGGGATGGAAACCGTGATCTCCGCGAATGACGGGCTGGCGCGCTCGCCCGTGAACATCACGCCCGGCTTTTTCGCCCGTTCGCGGGTGGTCGTGACCAGCATTTCGACGCGGGAAGCGGATGGATCGGCTGCGACCGGTTCAAGTACACCCGTCGGACGGGTTGCGCAGGCCTGCAAAAGCAGAACGCTCACGGCTATTGCCCATCCTGAAAATCGCCATGATCCGGCACGTTCGTGAAGACGCCACATTGATTGATCCGTCATTTCATAATCCACTGGCAGTCCAGTCGGGAGCGGCGAGTGAACCCGCCGCTCCCGTTTTTCCCGATACCCTGTGCGCGGGACGGGCTCACTTCAGATATTCGACCTTCAGGCGCGGTATCTTTCCGTTGAAAGCGAAGGGCTTGCGGTCGAAATAGGCAAGAGAGACCGGCGAATAGCTATCCCTGCCGACATCGAAAGAGTCGTTGGCGGTAAAGGTGAGGGGAGCTGAACGGGGCACCCGGCCTTTGACGACCTCGCTTCCGTTGACGCGGATGGTGACATCGAGAGGGGCGTCATGGTTAGTGCCCGCCCTGCGCGTTTCGACCTCGATGTCGACCTTGCCGGTCGGCAGCGGCTGTGAGGTTTCAAGCAGCGTCCGCTCGATTTCAAAGAGATTATACTCGTAAGAAAGCTTGCCGTTTTCCACCCATAGCGATACGCCGCCCGAAAACGCGCCGAGCGCGTAAAGCACGCCTTCGGAATCCGGTTTCAGCTCCACTTCTACCTTCACCAGATTGCTGCGTGCGCCGATTTTCGGTGCCGCAAACTCCGGCACGCCGATGACGTCCTGCGTATAATGAAACTCGGTCGCCGGATTGGATGGCGCGTCCTCAGGATGGAAGACGGCGGACCAGAGCCCGCCGCCAACCGGGAACACCTTGTTGGCTTCGGCCTGCGTCTGGAAGGATTGCGTGAGTTGCTTCACCTTGTCGGGATGATCCGCCGCGACATCCTTAGCCTGCGAATAATCGGTCTTCAGATCGTGAAGCTCCCACTTGTCGTTAGTCGGGCTCCATTTGAAGATGGCGGGATCAAGGCCCGGCTTCCATGGTGTGCGGGGACCGAAAACAGAGGCGATCCACTCATCTTCATAGATGGCCCGACTGCCCATGATCTCGAAATACTGTGCCTTTTTCTGCCCTGGAGCCTGCGGCGCGTCGAAACTATAGGCCATGCTGACCCCGTCGAGAGGGTCTTGGCTAATGCCGTCGACAAGCTTGGGTGGCTGAATGTCAAGAATGTCGTAGATAGTCGGTACGATATCGTTGACATGGTGGAACTGCGCGCGCGGGGTCTTGTCGGGCTTGATCTTGCCGGGCCATGATATGACCAGCGGCGTCCGCGTTCCGCCGAAATGCGCCGCGACCAGCTTGGTCGAGCGATGCGGCGTAGACCCGGCCCAGGCCCAGCCGGCATGATACATGTTGTCGGCTTTCGGCGAACCGAGAACATCCATCCCACCCAACTCGTCCATGGTACGGATGTGATCCTTGATCTCGCTGGCGATGCCGTTTTGCGCCAGCAATTCGCTGATCGTGCCGTTCTGACCCTCAGCGCTTGATCCGTTGTCTCCCCAGACATAGAAGATGAGGGTGTTGTCGCGAATACCCAGTTCGTCGAGCGTTTCTATGAGACGTCCGGCCTGCGTATCTGCATGTTCGGTGAAGCCGGCGAAAACCTCCATCAAACGGCGTTGGAACGGTTTCTCGTCGTCTGGAATATCCTTCCATCCGGCAAGCGTTTCAGGGCGCGGCGTAAGCTGGGTGTCCTGCGGTATCCAGCCAAGATTTTTCTGCTGGGCGAAGACCCGCTCGCGCATGGCGTCCCAACCATCGTCAAACTTGCCTTTATATTTGTCCGCCCAGTCCTTGAAAATATGATGTGGTCCATGCGAGGCGCCGGGAGCCCAATACATCAGAAAGGGCCGGTCCGGAGTTAGTGCGCGGACCTGTTTCATCCACGAAACTGCCTTGTCCGTCATATCCTCGGTGAAATGATAGCCCTCCTTGCCGTGCGACGGGTCTATACGCACAGTATTCTCAACGACAGCAGGTTCCCATTGCGAGGATTCCCCCGCGAGGAAGCCGTAAAAATAGTCGAATCCGATGCCCTCGCCAGCCGGCCAGTCAGTATAAGGGCCGACTGCGGTCGTTTCGTTGGCGGGTGTATTGTGCCATTTGCCGAAAGCGCCCGTAGCGTATCCGTAGCTACCTAAGACCTTGGCGACAGTCGCAGAGGTGCGGGGTATCCGCCCAGTATAGCCATCCCAATCATTCGCAAGTTCGGCGATCTGGCCGTTGCCGACGCGATGATGATTGCGCCCCGTCAACAGAGCTGCACGCGTAGGCGAACACATCGCGGCATTGTGGAAGCGATTATACGCAACGCCTTCCTCGGCGAGCCGGCTGAGGGTCGGCGTCGTAATCACCCCACCGAAAGTTCCGGGAAGCGCTGGACCGACATCGTCAAGCATGATGATAATGATATTCGGTGCGTTGGCTGGAAGATGAGACTGTTTGGGCAGTGGCTTAAAGGTGGAATCGGCAATCGTCGGCCCCGCCTTGCTTCCGGAGGGTGTCGCCGGGAAAGGAAGTGACTCCTGCGCCAGCGACGGCGTTGCCAGTAGCAAAACCGCAGTGCTACCCCCCAGCCATCCCGCCTTCAGCCTTTTAAGGATTTTCATTCATTCCTCCTGATCTGATAACACATCTGAACCCGACGTGAGAGGTCGAGGTATCTATCGCCTCGGCATGCCTTGCCGCGGGGCGGTACCGGCGGCAGTAATTTGGCGCGCACAGATGCGAACCGCCTTTCAGCACTTTGCGCGGTATCCTGATTTCGGGCTGGCATGGATCGTAGCTCAGGCTCTCGATACCGCCGCGCGGGTTTTTCGGGATGCAGCAGGGTTTTGCGACATCGGCCTCATGTCGGTCGGTATACCAGTCCGACGTCCATTCCCAGACATTGCCGATCATGTCGTGGAGACCGTATCCGTTGCAGGGGAAGGCCAGCACTGGGGATGTGCTCGGATAACCGTCTTCAGCACTGTTTAGTGTCGGGAAAATGCCCTGCCACGTGTTCGCCATATGACGTCCGCTGGGGGTGAATTCCGCACCCCGGCATAGTCGGCACCCTCCAGTCCGCCACGGGCGGCAAACTCCCATTCGGCCTCCGTCGGAAGGTCCTTACCCTTCCATCGCGCGTAGGCAAGCGCATCGTGATAGGTGATATGGACTACGGGATGGTCGCCCAGGCCATCAATGTCGCTTCCCGTACCGTAAGGTTTGTGCCAGCAGGCTCCTTCGCGGAACGTCCACCACTGGGTCCAGTCGTTCAGGTCGACAGTGTCTTTCGGCTGCTGAAACACCAGCGAGCCAGCATACAGCATGTCTGGAAGAATGCCGGGATAATCCTTCGGATCTGGCGGATATTCTGCGCAGGTGCGGTAACCGGTCGCCGTGACGAATTCAGCAAACGCGGCATTTGTCACGGGCGCCCTGTCCATAAGGAAACCGTCAACGGTGACACGGTGAGCAGGAGCTTCTTCTGGGTAGTGCCTGTCGGACCCCATAAGAAAAGTCCCGCCTTGGATGAAAATCATATCCGCACGCTCAGCTTCGCGAGCGGCGATGCTAGCCGAACTCCTCCCCACGTTTTCCCCTTCTTGATACCCTCGGCAATCGAGCGCCTATCGCGCTTTGCTAAAATCTTAGGGTAAATATGATTGCGGGACTTATCATTTCGCGCCAACTGATTTGGGAAAACGCGAGCCCTAGGTATCAATCGAATTTGCTCGGCCGATACGCTTTGCGCATCTGTCGCAGCATATTACGACCCGCTACAGCCAGTTCGAATAAAAACGCGGCCAGCGAGAGCATCAGAAAAACCACGGCGCCACCAAAAAACCAGAAAAGATTTTCCTGCCGGATACCTATCGCGAGCGTCCCCGCCAACAGGTTGAGGACCGCTGCCCCCGTACAAATACCCGCCGCCGCACCGAAAAACGCCGCTATCTCCAATGCAAACACGCGACGGCGCAGGTAGGCGAGCTGCACCTGCACCGCCGCCGTATTCTTCTCAGCTTTTTCAACGATCTCATTTAACCGATCCGAGAGCTTTGCGAGGCGACCAACATAAATGTTTACAAAGCCGGCGGTCCCAGCCAGGAGAAAAACGGGCGAAAGGGAGGTCTGTATGACTTCCGCAAAATGGCTGGCTGTGGATGGAGTGTCCATGTGTGAATCTCAAAGAGCGGTTCGGCCCGATGGCGATACCTGGGGCGGCTGGGCAATCAATTCTGCTTTCCTCGAAAGTCTGCGTCAACATTGAATAAGCCCTGCATTGTTCTATGACGTTCGGTTCAAATCTTATCCTTTCGCGCCAATCGGCGGGAGAAGTCCAATTAATAGTACCGATAATAATATCGAGACTGGCCAGCGGGATGCATTCCAGCTAGCTTCGCACCCTCATGCGATATTCACGCGGGCTTAGCCCGGTCACGTTGCGAAAAGCGCGTGAAAATCCTGTCGGCGACGCATAGCCCAGATCTTCCGAGATAAGGGTGAGCGACAGCCCACGCTCTTGGAGCAACTCCGTTGCTCGCTTGATCCTCATCATTCCCGTCAGGCTGCGAAATTCCGTGCCGGCAAAGTGAAGTTCCCGTTGCAGGGTCCGCACACTGATATCCATAGATTGCGCAACCTTATCGATCGACACGTCACCCATATGGAGGTGGACCCGGATCTGCTCCTGAATGACATCTAGCATCTTTTGCGGAGCCCCACCCGATTGATCACGTGCGACATCCTGTATGGTAATGAGGGGGCGTGCTGCCTGGATACAGGCAGCCGCCATGCTGTGCCGCGACAGCACGACTGACACCGCCGGCGCATTGAATAGAACCGGACATTGGAACACGTCCTCATAAAGTGAGGACTGAGACGGTTTCTCGATATCCAGTTCGACGCGTGATGGTCGCCAGTACTGTGACAGATACGCCTTCACGACGCTCATCAATTCGCCGGCGGCAGCGCATGCCACGACATGATAGCCCGGAGCGCCAGCGAGCGCGAATTTATATGTAAATCGCACCTCGTCGGCATGGGCCGTGGCGGACAATGTGTCATAAGTGCTGTGATATGGCAGCGCCGCAATCGCCCGATCAATGGCCTGTCCGAGCGTATCGGCGCCCAGCACATATCGCCCAAAGGCACCGTAGGTGGCCACATTCATGTCCGGAACAAATAAAACCCCGAGGTTGGTATCGCCTGCTGCCCTGGCCGCAACATCTACGAATTTTACTACCGATTTCTGGGGAACGAAGCAGCTTCTTTCTTCGATTATCTCGGCGTCGAAGCCCGCAACACGGTTAGCGCGTTGCAAAGCCTTCTCCCCAATGTGACTCCGAATAAATTCTGGCACCCCTTGCAATACATAACTGGCAATAACAGGAACTCTCGCCATTATACATCCCCCACCCTCATTTAAATAATAGTTCTCTTCACGGTTGGCGGCAACTGCGGCAAAAATGCTTATCAATACTGGAGCCTCAAGCAAGTATTGAAACAGGGATTGCGTTGATTCTGATGAAACAGTTTCGAAAAAATAGAAACTGCAGGAAATTCGCGACAAATTTTAGGGTTGTGTTCATGGCCTGTAAGCCAACCAGATGTTGGACTTGCCCTTATTTAGTGGAGAGGTTCTGTCACTAATTTACGATTCATAGTCTCGAACTGGATCGGTGATTTATATCCGAGGGCAGAATGTCTGGGCACAGGATTATAGAAGCCGTCAATGTATTCGCCAATGGCTTTGATTGCATCCTTGCGTGTGTAGAACACAGTTCGCCACATCAGTTCTGACTTGATCGTCTTGAAGACGGTTTCGGCCATCGAATTATCATAAAAATTTCCTCTTCCACTTATTGATGGAAGCATTTTGTGAGCTTCGAGAATTCTGCGATACTCATAACTGGCATATTGGCTTCCCCTGTCCGAGTGTTGGATCAGTCCCGGCTTTGGTTGCCGGATTGCAATAGCCTTCTTCAAAGCACAGATCGCCAGATCCTTTTTCATCCGATCCCGTGTTTCCCAGCCGATAATACAACGAGAGAAAAGATCGACAACAATTGCCAGATACAGCCAACCTTCTGCGGTCCATATGTAACTGATATCGACACCCCATTTCTGATCTGGTCCATCACAAGTGAAGTCCTGATCCAGAAGATTGGGAGCGACAGGCTCACCATGATTGCTGTCGGTCGTGCGTTTGAAGCGAGTTTTCTGCCGGGCCTTAAGACCGTTTTCACGCATCAGTCTCGCCGTGCGGTGACGACCTGCCCGAATGCCTTGTTCGTTCAGTTCGACATGCATTCGAGGGCTACCATAGGTTTCACGTGACAGTGCAAACTGATTGCGAATATGCGCCAGAATAACCATGTCATCAAGCTGGCGGCGGCTAGGGACGCGATGCTTCCATGCAAAATAACCACTGATGCTGACACCTGCGAAGGCGCACAAACGCGACAGAGACATATGGACCTTCTCCGTATCGATGAAGGCAAAACTCATCGACTTGTCTCTCGAGCGAAGAAGGCCGTCGCATTTTGGCCTGCTGCCGGTTTCGTGGACACCGAGTTAAGGTGTTTCCGATGAAACTGGAGCGCATGAATGCAACGAAGGAAATTCAGCCGCGAGTACAAGCTTGAGGCAGTGAAGTTGGTGCGAGAGCGCGGGGTCAGTGTTGCG
>NZ_JBVPGS010000026.1:0-93335 GCF_055816855.1 Ochrobactrum sp. PL_is483 | reverse complement strand
CTTGCGAAGCAGATGATCTTTCGGGACCAGTTGATCGAGCGTCACCATCTCGAGCGCGGTCTGTTCGGCGGCGGGTTTCTTCAACATGACCCACAGAATCACAAAACCCCCGGCATAGCCAGGGGTTTGTCAGCAGGCTGACGCGCCTCTCGGGGCGCGTTTTCGTTTGGCATTCAGGTTGCGGTCTTGTTTTCGACCCAGCTTTACGCCAGATAAGGTGCCTGCAAGGCACTCAGTATCGAGGTTCACGTTATGGCGACTGCCAATTCATCTGTAAAAATCGGAAATGTTACTTTTTCAAACAGTGCGCCATTGGCTCTGATTGCAGGTCCATGCCAGATGGAAACGCGTGAACACGCTTTCGATATGGCAGGTCGCCTCAAGGAAATGACCGATAAACTCGGCATCGGTCTGGTCTACAAGTCTAGCTTTGATAAGGCCAATCGGACTTCACTGAAAGCTCAGCGCGGTATTGGCCTCGAAAAGGCCATGGAAGTTTTTGCCGACCTCAAGAAGGAATTCGGCTTTCCGGTTTTAACGGATGTTCATACCGAAGATCAGTGTGCCGAAGTTGCTCCTGTGGTTGATGTCCTGCAAATTCCGGCATTCCTCTGCCGCCAGACTGATCTGCTGATTGCTGCCGCAAAGACCGGACGTGTCGTGAACGTCAAGAAGGGGCAGTTTCTGGCGCCATGGGACATGAAGAATGTCCTTTCCAAAATCACGGAAAGCGGCAATCCAAATGTGCTTGCGACAGAGCGCGGTGTTTCTTTCGGCTATAATACACTTGTTTCAGATATGCGTTCTCTGCCGATCATGGCCGGTCTTGGTTCGCCGGTTGTGTTCGATGCGACTCACTCCGTACAACAGCCGGGCGGGCAGGGCGGTTCGACAGGTGGACAGCGCGAGTTTGTAGAAACGCTGGCTCGGGCAGCTGTGGCTGTCGGTGTTGCGGGACTCTTCATCGAAACGCATCAGGACCCGGATAACGCACCATCAGATGGCCCAAATATGGTGCCGGTGGATAAGATGCCTGCACTTCTTGAAAAGCTCATGGCTTTCGATCGTATCGCCAAGGGCCTTTAAACAGTTCTCGGAGAATTTAAAAAGGCGGGGGATTTTCCTCCGCCTTTTGTTTCGCTAAGGCTTAAAAACTGGCTCGGTGCATAATCTTTTCTGCAAAATTTCAGGATTATGCGCTAAGAAATGGCCGCATCGGATTTGTTAAGCGCCTCGCGGATGTGGCGGGGCAATCTATAGGGAAGGACTGGTTCCTATGACTGCAATCATCGACATCGTCGGCCGCGAAATTCTCGACAGCCGCGGCAACCCGACCGTCGAAGTGGACGTTGTGCTTGAAGATGGCTCTTTCGGACGCGCTGCCGTTCCGTCCGGCGCATCGACTGGTGCGCATGAAGCCGTAGAGTTGCGCGACGGTGGCAGCCGCTATCTTGGCAAGGGTGTGGAAAAGGCTGTTGAAGCGGTCAATGGCAAGATTTTCGACGCTATTGCTGGCATGGACGCAGAAAGCCAGTTGCTCATCGATCAGACGATGATTGAGCTCGATGGCTCGGCCAACAAGGGCAATCTCGGCGCCAATGCAATTCTGGGCGTTTCGCTTGCCGTTGCCAAGGCTGCGGCCCAGGCGACCGGTCTCCCGCTCTACCGCTATGTTGGTGGCGCAAACGCCCATGTTCTGCCGGTCCCTATGATGAATATCATCAATGGCGGCGCACATGCCGACAATCCGATCGATTTCCAGGAATTCATGATTCTGCCGGTCGGCGCTTCGTCCGTTCGTGAGGCTGTCCGTTACGGTTCGGAAGTTTTCCACACGCTCAAAAAGCGCCTCAAGGATGCCGGTCACAACACCAATGTGGGTGACGAAGGTGGTTTTGCCCCGAACCTGAAGAATGCCCAGGCTGCCCTCGATTTCATCATGGAATCGATTGAGAAGGCTGGCTTCAAGCCGGGTGAAGATATCGCTCTTGGCCTCGACTGCGCTGCGACCGAGTTCTTCAAGGACGGAAACTACGTTTATGAAGGTGAACGCAAGACGCGCGATCCAAAGGCGCAGGCTAAGTATCTTGCCAAGCTCGCCAGCGATTATCCTATCGTCACCATCGAAGACGGTATGGCCGAAGACGACTGGGAAGGCTGGAAATATCTGACCGATCTTATCGGCAACAAGTGCCAGCTTGTGGGCGACGATCTGTTCGTCACCAACTCGGCCCGCTTGCGCGACGGTATCCGCATGGGCGTTGCCAATTCGATTCTCGTCAAGGTCAACCAGATCGGATCGCTGTCGGAAACGCTCGATGCTGTCGAAACCGCGCACAAGGCCGGTTACACCGCAGTCATGTCGCACCGTTCGGGTGAAACCGAGGATTCGACGATTGCCGACCTCGCCGTTGCCACCAACTGCGGCCAGATCAAGACTGGCTCGCTGGCCCGTTCGGACCGTACAGCCAAGTATAATCAGCTTATCCGTATTGAAGAAGAACTCGGCAAACAGGCTCGCTACGCAGGCCGTAATGCACTGAAATTTCTTTAATTCTATCGCGAATGGATAGGAGAACGGCAGCCTCATGGCTGCCGTTTTTAATTGTGGAGTGCGTCACTCCATCTATATCAGGCCTCGGTTTCCTTGTGCGAGAGCATGATAACAATGCACATCATCGATGGAAGCGCATAAAGCAGGGCACCCAACTGTGTGTTGAGGGAGTTTTCTTTCGCTTCCCATGCCATGAACCAATCGCCGGCGACGACCATAAAGCCAATGCCCCATACGGCGACAGCGCAGCAAGCGCCCAGAATTGTCAAGTTTTTGCCAACCGAGAATTTTGTGTAGCTGCCGCGAAGATTAACCAGCATTTTTACACAACCGATTGAGGCGAGTACGCCCGCTAACGTTTCCATGGCTGTGATTACAGCTAGGCCGACATAAGGCACCCAACTCGCGGTGACTGCCCGCCATGTCTGACCGGGTATCCCATAAGTATCGGTCATAGCCAAAAGTGGCTTGATTGCATTCTCGGCTGTTTCTGAAAAACTAGCAGTATTATTAAGTAAACTAAATATACCCCATAGGGCGGGAAATAACGCCATGATGATGCATGGAATGCGCTTTACAGTCGCTTCATTCATAATATTATCCTCTAATATGTTTAGTATTTTAAGATATTCAATAATTTTATCGCTGCAATACCAGATATAATGCAATTTTGTAAGGTTAAAATTCTACATTAAGTTTCAGTAATTATATAATTACTTATATAATTTAATTGAATTTGCTGTTCGTTATTGTTTGGATGTTGGCTTAGTCTGGCGTCATGCTCAAGACGTGTTTGCTCTGGTTTGGTCGTGATCAGACGGTTGATTGCGCCCTCTGATGCGCCACGTTTCAGCGGGGGGTATGTGAAGCGATAAATTTGACCGATTTCATTTATCTTGATATCAATATAAATCTGTCGCATTCGGACAAGCTATCCGAACCGGGAGAAGGGGCTTGGGCGGGCTATCAATGGGAGAGAGTAAATGGCTTACATTGAAGGATTTGTTGTCGCCGTCCCTAAGGCGAACAAGGAACTCTATCGCCAGCACGCCGCCAAGGCGGCCGTATTGTTCAAGGAGTTTGGCGTTACGCGCATGGTCGAAGCATGGGGAGATGATGTGCCGGACGGGAAGATCACTGATTTTCGCCGCGCGGTTAAGGCGGAGGCGGACGAGGAGGTTGTGTTCTCCTGGTTCGAATATCCTGACAAGGCAACGCGTGACGCTGCAAATAGCAAGATGATGAGCGATCCACGTATGAAGGAAATGGGTGATCAAATGCCGTTTGATGGTAAGCGCATGATCTTTGGCGGTTTCTCCACCATTGTAGATGCGTGATCCGGCCCAGCCATTTTTATGCCATGAATAAACGGCTTGTCCTCGCGGCGAGCCGTTTTCGATTCTAGCCTGGGTTTCAACAGTTCACGTCCGGACCTCATCCTTTCAGCCTTCAACAAAAATGCGGCCGACGTCTTTCAACACGGGATCTTGGTAAATCTCTGTTAAGCAAAATAATGCTTGATGGTGGAATTCGGAACGATGCTGCTTGCAGGATTCGACTTGGCTCCGAATGTCCGGGAAGGAAGCTGAAATGTGGACCAAACAGAAGCGTAAATCGATCCGTGGGCGGTTTGTATTGCCTATTCTGACGGCTGCGTTTCTGAGCTATTTCGGTTTCCATGCCTATCATGGCGAATTCGGTCTTTATTCTCGCATCCAGCTGGAAGAGCAAAAAAGCCTTCTGGCCAAGCAACTGGCGCAGGTGACCGCCGATCGTACGGCACTCGAAAAGCGCGTCATGCTTTTGCGTGACGGTTCCATCGAAAAGGATATGCTTGACGAGCAGGCTCGCAGGGCGCTTAATCTCTCCCATCCCGATGAAGTGACAATTATTACCTCTCGGGAAGATCGATCGAATTAACTGAAATCCGGTTAATTGTCTTTTTGTGATATGTTTTTAAGGGCTTGGCGACATAGCAGCTATGCTCTGGGCGCATATTGTATCTTGTGGTGCGCCCGTATAACGTCACAATAGAACGACAATTTAGGGAGCGAGAAATGGCACCGAGGGCTAAAAAGGCGCCCGCTAACAAAGCGCAGGCGTCTTCTGTAACTGCACCCAAGGCACCTGCAGCTGCAAACTTCGACAAGAAGCAGGAGCTGGACGCTTATCGCGAAATGCTGTTGATCCGGCGTTTCGAGGAAAAGGCGGGTCAGCTTTACGGTATGGGCTTCATTGGCGGTTTCTGCCACCTCTACATCGGCCAGGAGGCCGTGGTGGTTGGTATGCAGATGGCGCTGAAGGAAGGCGATCAGGTTATCACTGCCTATCGCGATCATGGTCATATGCTTGCAGCGGGCATGAGCGCACGTGGCGTCATGGCCGAACTGACCGGGCGCCGCAGCGGCCTTTCCAAGGGCAAGGGCGGCTCCATGCACATGTTCTCCAAAGAGAAGCATTTTTACGGCGGTCACGGCATCGTTGGTGCACAGGTTTCGCTCGGCACCGGTCTGGCGTTTGCGAATCGCTACCGCGACAACGACAATGTAACGCTGACCTATTTCGGCGACGGGGCTTCCAATCAGGGGCAGGTCTACGAAAGCTTCAATATGGCATCGCTGTGGAAGCTGCCGGTAGTCTACATCATCGAGAACAACCGCTATGCCATGGGCACATCGGTTTCGCGCTCCTCCGCTGAAACTGATTTCTCGAAGCGCGGTCTTTCGTTCAATATTCCGGGCATCCAGGTAGACGGCATGGACGTCCGTGCGGTGAAGGCTGCTGCCGATCTGGCTGTTGAGTGGACGCGTTCCGGCAAGGGACCGATCATTCTCGACATGCAGACCTATCGTTATCGCGGTCACTCCATGTCGGACCCGGCAAAGTATCGGTCGAAGGAAGAAGTGCAGAAGATGCGCTCCGAACACGATCCGATCGAGCAGGTCAAGCAGCGTCTGATCGAGAAGGGTTGGGCAACCGAGGAAGAGCTGAAGGAAATCGACAAGGAAGTCCGCGACATTGTCGCCGATTCTGCCGATTTCGCTCAAAACGATCCGGAGCCGGATGCATCCGAGCTCTATACGGATATTCTGCTCTAATTCCAGGAAGGTGTTGTCATGCCCGTAGAAATTCTCATGCCCGCACTTTCCCCAACCATGGAAGAGGGCAAGCTCTCCAAGTGGCTGAAGAAAGAAGGCGACAAGGTTACGTCCGGCGATGTGATCGCTGAAATTGAAACCGACAAGGCGACGATGGAAGTCGAAGCCGTCGATGAAGGCACAATCGGCAAGATCCTAGTCGAAGAAGGCACCGAAGGCGTGAAGGTCAATACGCCGATTGCGGTGCTCCTTGGTGACGGCGAAAGCGCCGCTGATGTCGGTTCTGCTCCGGCTGCCAAAGCTGAAGCACCGAAGGAAGAGCCAAAAGCCGAAGAAAAGAAGACGGACACTGTTCCCGCTGCTCCCAAGGCCCCGGCACTTGAAGTTGCGTCCGATCCGGACATTCCGGCTGGCACAGAAATGGTCTCCACGACCGTTCGTGAAGCGCTTCGTGACGCTATGGCGGAAGAAATGCGCCGGGATCCGAGCGTTTTCGTGATGGGCGAGGAAGTCGCCGAATATCAGGGCGCTTACAAGGTAACGCAGGGCCTTCTCGACGAGTTCGGCCCCAAGCGCGTTGTCGACACCCCGATCACCGAGCATGGTTTTGCCGGTGTTGGCGTCGGTGCTGCTTTCGCCGGCCTGCGCCCGATCGTTGAATTCATGACTTTCAACTTCGCCATGCAGGCAATCGACCAGATTGTGAACTCTGCGGCCAAGACGCTCTATATGTCCGGCGGACAGATGGGCGCTCCGATGGTCTTCCGCGGTCCGTCCGGTGCGGCTGCGCGCGTTGCTGCCCAGCATTCGCAGTGCTACGCAGCCTGGTACAGCCACATTCCAGGTCTCAAGGTCGTGATGCCGTACACGGCAGCCGACGCCAAGGGCCTGCTGAAGGCTGCAATTCGCGATCCGAATCCGGTGATCTTCCTCGAAAATGAAATTCTCTATGGTCATCATTTCGATGTGCCAAAGCTTGACGATTTCGTTCTGCCGATCGGCAAGGCCCGTATTCACAAGCAGGGCAAGGACGCCACCATCGTTTCGTTCGGTATCGGCATGACCTACGCCGTCAAGGCGGCGGAAGAGCTGGCCCAGCAGGGTATCGATGTTGAAATCATCGATCTGCGCACGATCCGCCCGATGGATCTTCCAACAGTCATTGAATCGGTCAAGAAGACCGGTCGCCTGGTGACGGTGGAGGAAGGTTTCCCGCAGTCGTCCGTTGGTACGGAAATCGCCACCCGCGTCATGCAGCAGGCTTTCGATTATCTCGATGCGCCGATCCTCACCATTGCCGGTAAGGATGTTCCGATGCCTTATGCGGCAAATCTGGAAAAGCTGGCGCTGCCGACGGTTGCCGAAGTGGTCGAAGCGGTGAAAGCCGTTACCTATACCGCTTAAACAGAAAGGGTCTGGACATGCCGATCAATATCACCATGCCAGCGCTTTCTCCGACGATGGAAGAAGGCAACCTGTCGAAATGGCTGGTCAAGGAAGGCGACAAGATCGCTCCTGGCGACGTCATTGCTGAAATCGAGACCGATAAGGCGACGATGGAAGTGGAAGCCGTGGACGAAGGCACGATTGCCAAGATCGTGGTCCCCGCTGGCTCCGAAGGCGTCAAGGTCAATGCGCTGATCGCTATCCTCGCTGAAGAAGGCGAGGACGTGGCGGCTGCAGCCAAGGGTGGAGTTTCTGCGCCGAAGGCAGAAGCGAAGGCTGAGGCTCCGAAAGAAGAACCGAAGCCAGTGGCAGCTCCGGCAGCGACGCCCGCACCCGCCAAGGCAGAGCAACCTGCTATTGCTTCGAATAAGGGCGACCGCGTGTTTGCATCGCCGCTTGCGCGTCGCATCGCCAAGGACTCTGGTGTCGATATTGCTGCCGTGAAGGGCTCTGGCCCGCATGGCCGTGTCGTTCAGCGCGATGTGGAGGCCGCTTTGGCTTCCGGTGGTGCCAAGGCTGCGGCGCCGAAGGCAGAAGCTGCCGCCGCTCCGAAGCCGATGTCGGATGATGCCGTTCTCAAGCTGTTTGAAGAAGGCACCTACGAGATCGTTCCGCACGATGGCATGCGCAAGACGATTGCCCGCCGTCTGGTGGAATCGAAGCAGACTGTTCCGCATTTCTATCTGACGATCGATTGCGAACTTGATGCGCTTCTGGCTCTGCGTTCGCAGATCAATGCCGCGGCACCGATGATCAAGACCGAAAAGGGCGAGGTTCCGGCTTACAAGCTTTCGGTCAACGATATGGTCATCAAGGCAACGGCTCTGGCGCTTCGCGATGTTCCAGACGCCAATGTGTCGTGGACTGAAGGCGGCATGGTCAAGCACAAGCGCGCCGATGTGGGTGTTGCCGTCTCCATTCCGGGCGGTCTGATTACGCCTATCGTGCGTCAGTCGGATTCGAAGACATTGTCGGCGATTTCGAACGAGATGAAGGACCTTGCCAAGCGTGCGCGTGATCGCAAGCTGAAGCCTGAAGAGTATCAGGGCGGTTCGACCTCCGTGTCTAACCTCGGCATGTTCGGCGTAAAGGACTTTGCCGCGATCATCAATCCACCGCATGCGACCATTTTCGCAATCGGTGCAGGTGAACAGCGTGCAGTTGTCAAGAACGGTGAAATCAAGGTTGCGACGATTATGTCCGTGACCCTTTCAACCGATCACCGTGCCGTTGATGGCGCGTTGGCTGCCGAACTTGCACAGGCCTTCAAGCGCCACATCGAAAACCCGATGGGTATGCTGGTCTGATTGATCAACTTCAAGGGCGTCGTGTTCTGTTGAACTCGACGCCTGAGGTTTTTTTGAATGGCTGGACAATTGAACCTACGCCGGGCTGAACGCCATGAAGCCGCTGAGATCGCCATTCTTGTCGATATCTCTTCGCACGGTTTTGCATCATGGCTCTGGTACGGTGCTGTTCTTGACGGACGAACGGAAACGGCCATGGAACGCGGTCGGCAATATATGCGCGCTGACGGGACCGAAGGCTGGCAGAGCACGACGATTGCCGAATGGGCTGGCGATATTGCCGGACTTTCGATCGGTTTCACACTCGATGACAGTTTGAACGGTACACCACCGCAGCATCCCGTTCTCGATCAGCTGATCGACTTGCAGCGCAAAGTGATAGGCAATCGTTTCATAGACAGCGTTGGCGTTTATCGCGAGTTTCGTGGCAAAGGTATTGGCCGCGCACTTGTCGCCAACGAAATCGATTTGGCACGTCGGAACGGTAATCCAGGAATTAGCCTGATAACCGAAAGCCACAACGATGTGGCGCTTTCCCTTTACGGCGCCCATGGTTTCAAGGAAATTGAGCGGCTCGAAGCGATAGAACGCATTGGGCAGGACAAAAGACACGACTGGGTGCTGCTCACCCGAGAAGTGAACTGAGCAAAGGCAGGACAATATGGCCGACATTTACGACGTTATTGTTATCGGCTCGGGCCCGGGTGGGTATGTAACCGCAATCCGCGCTGCGCAGCTTGGCCTCAAGACGGCTATCGTCGAGCGCGAACATCTGGGCGGCATTTGCCTTAACTGGGGCTGTATCCCGACCAAGGCGCTTCTGCGCTCTGCTGAAATCCTGCATTTCGGCGAACACGCCAAGGATTACGGCTTGAAGCTGGAAGGCAAGATCACGCCTGATGTTAAGGCTGTAGTGCAGCGCTCGCGCGGTGTTTCGGCTCGCCTTAACGGCGGCGTCGGCTTCCTGATGAAGAAGAACAAGATCGACGTGATCTGGGGTGAGGCGAAGCTCGTAAAGGCCGCTTCAGGCAGCAATCCGGTTGAGATTTCGGTCGGCAAGTCCTCCAAGCAGCCGATGCAGCCGCAGAACCCTGTTCCGAAGGGCGTTCTGGGTGAGGGCGCCTACAAGGCGAAGCACGTCATTGTCGCCACCGGTGCGCGTCCGCGCGCTCTGCCGGGCATTGAGCCGGATGGCAAGTTGATCTGGACTTATTTCGAAGCAATGGTTCCGCCGGAACTGCCGAAGTCCATGCTTGTAATGGGATCAGGCGCAATTGGTATCGAGTTCGCTTCCTTCTACAAAGACATGGGCGTTGATGTGACGGTCGTGGAACTCATGCCGCAGATCATGCCGGTTGAAGACGCGGAGATTTCTGCATTCGCACGCAAGCAGCTGGAAAAGCGCGGACTGAAGATCATCACCGATGCCAAAGTTACCAAGGTCGAGAAGGGCGCAAACAATGTGACCGCCCATATCGAGACCAAGGACGGCAAGACGCAGTCGTTGACCGTGGATCGCATGATCTCTGCGGTTGGTGTGCAGGGCAATATCGAAAATCTCGGCCTGGAAGCGCTTGGTGTGAAAACCGACCGCGGATGCATCATTATCGACGGCTACGGCAAGACCAATGTTGCAGGAATCTATGCTATCGGCGACGTTGCAGGTCCGCCAATGCTGGCGCACAAGGCCGAGCATGAAGGCGTTATCTGCATTGAGAAAATCGCCGGTCTTCCAAACGTTCATCCGCTCGAAAAGAACATGATTCCGGGCTGCACCTATTGCAATCCGCAGGTCGCTTCCGTTGGTCTGACTGAAGCGAAGGCTAAGGAAAAAGGTTACGACATCCGGGTCGGCCGCTATTCGTTTGCCGCAAACGGCAAGGCGATTGCGCTCGGTGAAGATCAGGGACTGGTCAAGACCATCTTCGACAAGAAAACGGGACAGCTGCTTGGCGCCCATATGGTCGGTGCAGAAGTGACCGAACTCATCCAGGGGTTCGTGGTTGCCATGAACCTCGAAACGACCGAGGAAGAACTGATGCATTCGGTCTTCCCGCATCCAACCCTTTCGGAAATGATGAAGGAAAGCGTTCTGGATGCGTACGGTCGCGCACTAAACGCATAAGACGGAGAGACGCTCATTCCGCTGATCGAGAACGGAGGGCCTTGGCGGCGTGCCGCATGGCCTATCATCAAATGGTGTACCGCAGGAGGTCTGGTGCTGGGGTTTGCAGCCGGCACCTTGAGTGTTCTTGGCGGCAACACCATATCGGTCAACGGAATAGCTCTAACCGGCTGGTACGGCGTCTGGGCGCTCACATTGGCGCTTGGCACCGCTGGATTGGTATTTGGCCTGATATGGGCATTGGTTTTCCGGGCTCTTGGACTGGCAGCGCGGCGATGAGTAGCAAATCGCTCAAGTTGACAGGGTAGGGAGCAGGGATTAGGACCGAACCGAATTTGGAAGCATTTCCTGAAAATGCTTCGGATAGGCAGGGAAAAGCATGGTTACAGTTCTCGATCTGGTGAACCAAGGCAAGCGTGAACGGCATCCCGAGAAGGCGCATCGTCCGGACAATGTTGTCCTGAAGAAGCCCGACTGGATTCGCGTCAAGGCTCCTGTCTCGCGCGGCTATAGTGAAACGCGCGATATCGTTCGTTCAAACAAGCTGGTTACGGTTTGCGAAGAAGCAGGCTGCCCGAACATTGGCGAGTGCTGGGAAAAGAAGCACGCGACCTTCATGATCATGGGCGAGATATGCACGCGCGCCTGCGCGTTCTGCAATGTCTCGACCGGTATCCCGACCGCGCTTGATCCAAATGAACCCGAGAATGTCGCAAAGGCCGTCAAGCAGATGGGCCTGACGCATGTAGTTATCACTTCGGTTGATCGCGACGATCTGGCCGATGGTGGTGCGCAGCATTTTGCCGAGGTCATTCAGGCCATTCGTGAAGCCACCCCCGCGACCACGATTGAAATCCTGACACCGGATTTCCTGCGCAAGGAAGGTGCTCTCGAAGTTGTGGTCAAGGCTCGCCCGGACGTGTTCAACCACAATCTGGAAACCGTACCTTCGAAGTATCTCAAGGTTCGTCCCGGCGCCCGTTATTTCCATTCGATCCGCCTGTTGCAGCGCGTCAAGGAATTGGACCCGACCATTTTCACCAAGTCGGGCATTATGGTTGGTCTCGGCGAAGAGCGGAATGAAATCCTTCAGCTGATGGACGATCTGCGTTCGGCGGATGTGGATTTCATGACCATCGGTCAGTATCTCCAGCCGACGCGCAAGCACCATCCTGTCATTCGCTTCGTGACGCCGGACGAGTTCAAGTCGTTCGAAACGATCGGCCGGACGAAGGGCTTCCTTCTGGTCGCATCCAGCCCGCTGACGCGTTCATCGCATCATGCTGGCGATGATTTCGCCAAGCTGAGGGCAGCGCGCGAGGCGCAGATCACGGCAAAGGCCTGAGATCAGTCATGCCGCAGTTTACCACCGTCAGGCGGGTACATCACCGGGCAGAGCAAATGTTCGGCCTCGTAGCGGATGTTGAGAAATACCCTGAATTTCTGCCGATGTGTGAGGCCTTATCGGTTCGCTCCCGCAAGGAGCGTGACGGCAAGGCTCTTCTCATTGCTGACATGACAGTTGGTTACAAGCTCATACGCGAGACATTCACCAGTCAGGTACTGCTGAAACCCGCAGACAATGTCATCGACGTGAAATATCTTGACGGGCCGTTTCGCTATCTCGACAATCGCTGGACCTTTAAGCCGGTTGGCGACGGAAGCGAATGTGATGTCGAGTTTTTTATCGACTATGAGTTCAAGAGCCGTACTCTTGGCCTTCTGATGGGAACGATGTTCGATCTCGCTTTCAAGAAGTTTTCCGAAGCTTTCGAGAAACGGGCTGATCAGATTTACGGTCTGGCCTGAACGACGGGCCGGTTTCTCGGGCCCTCTTTTTCACTGCGCCGTATAGCCCCCATCAACCAGTATGGATGCTCCGGTGACGAAGGAGGCTTCGTCACTAGCCAGAAAAAGCACAACGCTGGCTACTTCTTCGGCGCGACCGAGACGACCTATCGGATGCAAGGCTACCAGAGCCTCTTTCTTGTCTTCGGGTATATCCTTGAGCAGGGGCGTGTCGATATAGCCCGGGCAGACAGCATTCACCCGAATGTTCTGCGCACCATAGTCAATAGCAAGCGTCTGCGTCAGGAGTTTTACACCTCCCTTTGCTGCGGCATAAGCAGTGACACCTGATTTTCCGACATGACTATGGATGGAACCGCAATTCACGATCACACCGCCGCCTTGCGAGCGCATCTGATCAATCGCGTATTTATCACAGAGATAGACGCCGGTAAGGTTGATATCGATGGTTTTCTGCCAAGCAGCCTCGTCCAGCTCGTCTATCGGGCCATCTGCGGCGATGCCTGCATTGGCGAACATGATGTCGAGGCGGCCATAGGTTTCAACGGTTTTGGCAATCAGCGCCTGCACGGCTTTCGTGTCGGCCACATCGGTCTTGACGAATAATGCCCGCTCGCTGCCGCCTGCAAGCTCATTGGCCAGTTGCTGGCCGTGCTCGGAATAGTCGGCAATAACAACATTCGCTCCTTCACGAATGAAGGCCCTAGCGGTTGCTTCACCAATGCCGCTTGCCCCGCCTGTAACGATTGCCACCTTGCCATCGAAACGCATCGCCATGTTCTCTCTGTCTTGACCAAAGACAAAGGTAGGGCACTGTAGATAAAAGTATACGCTCTAAATTTATCGAAGGTTTTCCAGAACGAGGTCCAGCGCGGCGAGGACGGTAGCGTGACGAATTTCGGCTCTGGTTTTTGGACCGAAACGGCATTCGCGATGGAGGGGCGGGTGGCCTTTTCGCGCTGATACAATGTGAACGAGACCGACGGGTTTTTCATTGGAACCACCGCCAGGCCCGGCAACTCCCGTAACTGCCACAGTTACACTGGCGCGCGAGTGAGAAAGTGCCCCTTCAGCCATGGAGAGTGCTACTTCCTTCGAGACAGCGCCGAAGCGATTGATCAGTTCCATCGGAACGCCGATCATTTCGGCTTTTGCTTCATTGGAATAAGTGACAAAGCCGCGATCCACGACATCAGATGATCCGGCAATGTCGGTCAGTGCTCCGGCTATCAGCCCACCCGTGCAGGATTCTGCCGTCGCGATCATTATGCCAGCCTTGCGGCAGGCTTCCAGCACGGCAACAGCTTTTTCTTCTGCAATCAACGCACTCATTCGGGTACCTCACCCGGATAGATGACGGTTGCGGTTGCAATGGCTGCAATGCCCTCACGGCGCCCAACGAACCCAAGCTTTTCATTGGTTGTCGCTTTGATGGAAACCCGGTCTGCGGCAATTCCCAGCATGTCGCAAAGCGCTTCTGTCATTGCTGCGCGGTGTGGGCCGATTTTCGGTGCTTCGCTGATAAAGGTCACGTCGACGTTGGCAATGCGGCCACCTGCTTCACGCACGATATTGGCCGCGTGTTCGACAAATATGCGGGAAGCGGCACCCTTCCACTGCGGGTCGGAAGGAGGGAAATGCGTGCCAATATCACCCGCTCCTCGCGTCGCAAGGAGAGCGTCGGTCAGCGCGTGAAGCCCGACATCGGCGTCTGAATGACCATTGAGCTTTGCTTCATGGGGGATTTTCACGCCGCACAGCGTCACGTGGTCGCCGGGTTCAAAGGAATGGACGTCATAACCATTGCCGGTACGAATGTCGGGAAACGAGGCGTGGTCTTGCCGTAGGCGCTTGTCAGCCATTTCAATATCCTTTGCCCAGGTAAGCTTTGTATTGTCCGCCGATCCTTCGATGATGCGGACAGCGATATTTTGCCATTCGGCAATGGCGGCGTCGTCCGTGAAATCGGAGCGATTGATCGCGAAGGCCTCTTCATGCGCATTGAGGATAGGCGCGTAGGGAAATGCCTGCGGCGTCTGTGCCGCGAAAAGGCCCGCGCGAGGCACCGTCGTTTTAACCGTTCCGTCCGTAGCTGATTGCTTGAGCGTATCCGAAACTGCCAGAGCAGGTAGAACGCCTTCATCAGGGGCAAGATTTTCGACGATGCGATTCAGCAAGTCCTGACTGATGAACGGTCTCACACCGTCATGGATCATGACATATTGCGGCGCGTCGTTTCTCAGCGCAAGAAGGCCAAGACGCGTTGATGCCTGCCGGGTAGCGCCGCCATTCACAACGTGAATGTTGTTTCGGCTTTCCGGAAGGGCGCGTTCGTAAAGCGCATGGTCATCGGGGTGGATGACGACAACGATGCTATCAACCAGCGGGCAGTCGATGAAAGCGCGTAAAGTGCGAGCAAGCACGGCTTCGCCACCGATGCGCCGGTATTGTTTCGGCCCTTCGACGCTCTGTCCGGCTCGCTCACCGCGGCCAGCCGCCACAATGACTGCTGCTATCCTTGAAATAGTTGTCGCCTCTGCCAAAGGTTGCATCTGTTCAAATTTGTGCTTGCATGCCGAATAATGCCTTGCGCGGATAAATGCCAGTCGACAATTGATTTATCGTAATTTTGCGTGCGCTTTTCCTTGCGTTGAAAGGTGGAGCTGATTAATGTATGTGCTAATTGCGCTATGCACATCAAATAGGCATTTGTCGGTGAGTTTTCTCGAGCAACCTTTGAACATAAGCGGTGTGGAACTTGCCAACCGCGTCTTTCTCGCGCCGATGTCGGGCGTTTCCGACCTTCCTTTTCGCAGGCGGGCAGCAGAAGCTGGCGCGGGCATGGTCGTGTCTGAAATGGTTGCCAGCGCCGAACTCTGCAATCGTCACAAGGAGAGCCTTCTGCGTCTTTCGGGTGAAGGGCTTGGAACGCATGTTGTGCAACTCGCGGGACGCGAAGCGCATTGGATGGGTGAGGCGGCAAGGATCGCCGAAGGCGAAGGCGCCGACATCATCGATATCAACATGGGCTGCCCCGCCAAGAAAGTGACCGGTGGTTATTCCGGGTCCGCGCTGATGCGCGATCTCGATCACGCAATGACTCTCGTTGAGGCTACCGTCAATGCAGTCAGCGTTCCGGTTACGCTGAAGATGCGGCTGGGATGGGATGAGAAAAGCATCAACGCGCCCGAGCTGGCAAGGCGCGCCGAAAGCGCTGGTGTTGCCATGGTGACGGTCCATGGGCGTACGCGTTGCCAGTTTTATGAAGGCAAGGCGGACTGGGATGCAATTCGCGCGGTTCGTGACGCAATCAAGATTCCTCTGGTCGCCAACGGCGATGTGGCGTGTCGCGGCGATGCCGAGGAAATTCTGCGCCGTTCCGGAGCGGATGCGGTGATGGTCGGACGTGCTTCTTATGGGCAGCCGTGGTTGGCCGGCGCAATCGCAGGAAGCGACTTAGCTCCGAAATCGCGAAGCGAAGTTCTTGATTATATTATAAAGCATTACGCAGATATGCTCGAGCATTACGGAAGCACAACGGGCATCCGTCATTCCCGCAAACATCTGGGCTGGTATCTTGATCGTCATGCTGGCGCCGCATGTGCGCCTTCCGAGAAAGCGGACGTGATGACTCTGACTGACCGGCAAGCCGTCATCGACGCCTTGCGTCGTATATTCATGCGCGAAGTTCCCGAAGCCGCGCTCAAAGAGGTTGCCTGATGCGCGAGAGAACCGAAATGAACGGCATTCCATCGGTTGTGCTCGATGCAATCAGCCAGCCGGTTATCATGGTCAGCGCCGAAAACTATATCGCCTATGCCAATCTGGATGCGGAACAGTTCTTTCGTTCCGGCTCGTCCATTCTGGCGCGCAACCGGCTGGAGTCTTTTCTGCCCTTTGGCAGCCCGCTGTTAGCGCTGGTCGATCAGGTTCGCACCAGCCAGATGCCAGTCAACGAATATCGCGTCGATGTCTCGTCGCCACGCCTTGGCGCGGAACGTATTGTTGATATTTACGTAGCGCCTGTCGCAGAGTTGCCGGGAGCTGTGGTCATCCTCTTCAAGGAAAAGACGATGGCCGAGAAGATCGACCGCCAGATGACGCATCGCGGCGCAGCGCGGTCCGTCACAGGGCTTGCATCAATGCTGGCCCATGAAATCAAGAACCCGCTTTCGGGTATCCGCGGCGCGGCACAATTGCTGGAACAGGTTGTCGGCGATGAGGATCGTGCGCTAGCACGGCTTATTACCGATGAAACAGATCGGATCGTTTCACTGGTGGACCGCATGGAGGTCTTCTCGGATGAGCGTCCTATCGAGCGCGCTGCGGTCAATATTCATGCGGTTTTGGATCATGTGAAGGCGATTGCGAAGAACGGGTTCGCGCGGAAGATTCGCTTCGTTGAAGATTATGACCCTTCTCTCCCGCCAGTCTTCGCTAATCGTGATCAGCTTGTGCAGGTTTTCCTCAATCTGCTGAAGAATGCCTCGGAAGCTATCGGTGATCATGAAGGCGGCGAGATTGTTCTGTCCACGGCTTACCGACCGGGCATCCGCCTGCAGGTGCCGGGTGCACGGGACAGGGTGGCGCTGCCTCTCGAATTCTGCGTGCATGACAATGGACCGGGTGTGCCGCAGGATATGCTGCCGCATCTGTTCGACCCTTTCGTGACGACGAAGACCAACGGTTCTGGGCTTGGTTTGGCATTGGTTGCAAAGATCATTGGTGATCATGGCGGCATCATCGAATGCGACAGCCATCCTTCGCGAACGACTTTCCGCGTTTTGATGCCGGCGTGGAAAAATACGGCTGGAAATACTGGAGATAACGCATGATCGCAGGACGTCCGACGGGAACCATATTGGTGGCGGATGACGATGCAGCCATTCGGACCGTGCTGAACCAGGCATTGTCGCGGGCAGGCTACGATGTGCGTGTGACCTCCAATGCCGCTTCGCTCTGGCGCTGGGTGGCGGCAGGCGATGGTGATCTGGTCATTACTGACGTTAATATGCCGGACGAGAATGCCTTCGACCTTCTGCCGCGCATCAAGAAGATGCGTTCCGATCTTCCAGTTGTGGTCATGAGTGCGCAGAACACGTTCATGACGGCTATCCGGGCATCAGAGGCAGGAGCTTACGAATATCTGCCGAAGCCATTCGATTTGACGGAACTCATCAATATCGTCGGACGCGCCCTGTCTGAACCAAAACGCAAGCCCATCGCGGCATTGTCGGACGAGCAGACAGATAACATGCCGCTGGTCGGCCGTTCGCCTGCGATGCAGGAAATCTACCGTTTGCTGGCGCGCATGATGCAGACGGATTTGACCGTCATGGTTACCGGTGAATCCGGCACAGGCAAGGAACTGGTTGCGCGCGCCCTGCATGAATACGGGCGTCGTCGAAAAGGGCCGTTTGTTGCGATCAACATGGCGGCAATCCCGCGCGACCTGATCGAGTCTGAATTGTTCGGACATGAGAAGGGCGCTTTCACCGGCGCGCAAAACCGCTCAAGCGGTCGTTTCGAACAGGCAAATGGCGGAACACTGTTTCTCGACGAGATCGGCGATATGCCAATGGAAGCGCAAACCCGTCTTTTGCGTGTGTTGCAACAGGGCGAATATATGACAGTCGGCGGGCGCACGCCGATCAAGACAGATGTGCGTATCGTTGCTGCAACCAACAAGGATTTGCGGCAACTGATCGCGCAAGGACTGTTTCGCGAGGATCTCTATTACCGGCTGAATGTTGTGCCTTTGCGCTTGCCGCCGCTTCGCGAGCGCAGCGAGGATGTAGGCGATCTTGTGCGTCACTTTTTCAAGCGCGCTGCCGAAGAGGGACTGCCGGAGAAACGCATCAGCACCGCTGGCCTGGAAATGATGCGCCGGTATCCGTGGCCGGGCAATGTCCGCGAGCTTGAAAATCTCGTGCGAAGGCTTGCGGCGCTTTACCCGCAAGAAGAAATTTCGCCCGAAATTATCGAAACGGAGTTGCGAGCCGAGCTTACCAAACCGGATATTGTTCCCGCTGGCGGTGGCGATATGGAAAACATCTCCATTTCGCAAGCCGTTGAGCAGAACATGCAGCGTTATTTTGCGTCTTTCGGTTCCGACTTGCCGCCGCCGGGACTTTACCATCGGGTTCTGGCTGAACTGGAATATCCCCTTATCCTCGCATGTCTTACGGCAACACGTGGAAATCAGATCAAGGCAGCCGATCTTCTGGGGCTAAATCGCAATACGCTGCGGAAGAAAATTCGTGAACTTGGCGTCAATATATATCGCGGAAACAAGGGAAATTAGCGGCAATCATACGCCGATAACGCGTTAACCACGATATTTAACAGGTGATTAAGTCTGTTCGGCTACTATTGGTTGCATGAGAAGTCAGCAATCAACACGAAGCAACAAAACCCGGCGCATTCTCGAGCCGGCAGTAAGGAGCGGAATTCTTGCCGCGCCTTTGATATTGATGCTTGCAATAGTCGTTATCTTGTCAGGTGCGGAGCCGAGGCTCTCCGCGATGATCGATCAAACCTTCACCGGTTCGATAAGCCCGATCATAAAGTAATGGCTGTTGGACTTGAATAAGACGCCTGCATTCCTACTCTTTTAGCATAGCTAAAGGAGATAATCATGCGTCTTGTTGCTACGACTTTGTTTCTTGGTTTGTCTGTTGTTGCGGCCTATGCTGCTCCGCCTCCGGAAGGCGCAAAACTCTCGGAAATAATTGCCAAAATCGAACAGAGCGCGGATACGGCTTTCATTGATGAAGTCGACTGGAATGATCGTGGCTATTACGAGATCGAATATGTCATCAAGGCTGGCGCCAAAGTTGAGGTGAAGGTGGATCCGAAAACCGGAGAAAATGTTCGCTAGTCTCTGATGCTTGCGTGAGCAATTATGCTGGAGCGGGTAGCGGGAATCGAACCCGCGCGTTCAGCTTGGGAAGCTGACAGGCTACCATTACATCATACCCGCGAACTGTAATGTATTTCAGGCAATTAGCGACAAGTTTGATGAGATCGCATTCAAAAGTTTTACAGTTGGTGCAGTCAACCTATGTTCTCTTTTGAATATCGTCAAACTGTTTTGTCGACAGGTTGGCGTTGCCACCACATTTGGCCTCCTCACTTCACAAAACATTCAGAGTCGTGACAAATTTTTCATGAACCGTTCCATTGATATCCAGGATTGAGAGGCCATCTGCAGATGACGCTTCCAACCATGCGGCCGATTGGTAGGCTGTTGCAGATGACAGGAAATCCATGGACCAGACCACAAAGCGCCGGGCACTGCTTATCGTAAATCCACATGCCCGGAACGGCAGGGGATACGGTGCAGATATTCGTTCGGCGTTGGAACGCGGTGGCCTCCAACTCATCGAGCGAAATCCGCAGGACGACGAGACGATTTCAGATGTTATCCTTCGTGAAAGAGATTGTGATCTCGTTATTGTCGGCGGCGGCGATGGTTCGCTGAACGCCGCAGCCAAAGGGTTGATGGAAACGGGATTGCCGCTTGCAATCCTTCCGCTTGGAACTGCAAATGATTTTGCGCGAACTGTCGGCATTCCTGCCGATCCGGTTGAGGCGGCGCGTCGACTTGTCTCTTACAAGGCGCGCGCCATCGATCTGGGTGAGGTAAACGGTCATCTTTACTTCAACGTCGCGAGCATTGGTTTCAGCGCAGAACTGGCGCAGCAACTAAGTTCTGCCGCGAAGAAGAAGTGGGGTAAGCTCGGTTATGCGATTGTCGCGGCGCGCATTCTCATGCGTTCTGAGCTCTTCACAGCCTATCTGGAACACGACGGCATGACGGAGAAAATTCGTACATTGCAGGTCTCTGTCGGGAATGGAAAGTTTTACGGCGGCGGTATGGCCGTTGAGAAGGATGCGACAGTGGACGACGGCAGGCTGGATTTCTATAGTCTGGAAGTCGATCACTGGTGGAAACTATTGCGTCTTCTGCCAAGTCTACGCCGTGGCACCCATTCCAAATGGGATGATGTGCGGGCTTTTCCGACGACCGAAGTGATTGTACGCACCAAGAAGCCGCGTGCCGTAAACACAGATGGCGAGCTGTCGACCTGGACGCCTGCTCATTTCCGCCTGTTGCCCAAGGCGATCAATGTTTACATGCCTGATCCGGATTGAGGCCGTAATGTGCAAGACAAAAAAGACCCGCCTCGTTACGGCGGGCCTAGTTCATGACGTTAGGTGACTGGCTCGGAGGTCATTAGAGCCATATAAATAACGATTGAAGGGCTTGAACGTTCCAAATTTAAAAGAAAAAATACCAGATAAACAGCACGACAACGAGTGGAACGCCCATCAGCCAAAGGATCATTGCTCTCAACATTCGTTTTCTCCTTCCTGTTGAAAATTCAACGCGTTGAATGAACGATTGTTCCACAAGACCGAGAGAACACGGCCCGTCGAAGTTGAGCGGATGTCCTGTAGCGCGACTCAAAATATGCGGATTTCCAAAAGCTTTAATGATCCGTCAATCAATCGGTGACATCACTAAAATCTAAAAAGGTGCAACCAGCGTTTTCGGTTGTGCTGTTGAGTAGCGGGCGTGTGGCGTATGGATTCGAAACGAGGGCTGAAACATTCGGTCAACGGCAAGGCTTTGAAGCTGCGCGACAAGCGCGGTTCGGTCGCGATGTTGTCGTTCATGGCTATCGCTGTCGCCTTGGCGGGTTGTGCATCGGCGCCGCAGCCAAAATCGAAGACAAAACGTTCGAAAGAATATTTTGCTGAATCCAAATATGGCGTGAAAGCCAGCCCACGCGTGTCTTATTCGAAGGGAAAGCCGCTGCCGCGTGGCGGAGGGCGCGATCAGACCGGTCAGCCCTACAAGGTCAAAGGACGCTGGTATTATCCCAAGGAAGACAAGAATTATGTCAAGGTTGGTCACGCCTCCTGGTATGGTGAAGCTTTCCACGGTCGCCTGACGGCCAATGGTGAAGTTTATGACATGGCGCATCTGACGGCTGCGCATCCGACCATGCCTTTGCCGAGTTATGCTCGCGTCACCAATCTTGCGAATGGCAGCTCGGTCATTGTGCGCGTGAATGATCGTGGTCCGTATGAATTCGACCGCGTTATCGATCTTTCCCAGAAAGCAGCCGAGATGCTCGATTATCAGCACCATGGTACGGCTAATGTGAAGGTCGAATATGTCGGCAGAGCGCCATTGGATGGCAATGACGACGCATTCCTCATGGCGTCTTACCGCCCGGCTGGTGGCGATACGATCGGCCAGCCTGCAACTGGCGTCATGATGGCTATGAACGGGCCGACGCCGACTTCGCCGAAGTCGCGTGTTCCGATGCCGGTAATGGATGCCGTTCCAGCTTCTGCGCCTATGCCGGAAAACTCGCCTTTTGCCGTTGATCCTGCATATAGCGATCCGTCCGGTGCCGCAGCTCCGTTGTTGCCGGCGAATGTGCCTGTGCCGTCGCAACGTCCCGGCTCAAGCTTTGGGGTAGCGAATGCTGCCGGTGTGAGCGGATTGGCTGGTTATGCTACTGACCGGCTGGCTGGAACGGCTTATGCCGAGGAGCGCGCCTATAGCAGCATCCTGACCAACGATGCGATTTCAAGCGCCTGGAAACGTCGTGAGGCCGAGGAACATGGCGAATATGTCGAGCTTGGCACGTTCAGTACGCTCGAAGAGGTGAAGCAGCTTCAAGCCTCATTGCCTCGAGCGACCAGATTCACGCTTACCAAGATTCCGACCGAAACTGTCGAAACCTACGAGCTGACAGCTGTGGCGGAGAAGGGCGGAAACGATGCCCTACTACGCGCGGCCTGGAAGGCGGGCGCAGTGAATGCGTTTGTCGTTCGTCTCGATTGAACGCTCACGATAGGGTGACAAACGCTGGCATATTGATTTTGGGCGGATTCGTTGCGTAAGCTCTATCTCTCTGCTCACGTAACGGGATTTGCATGGGGCTGATTTCAAAAATAACGCTACTTGCGCGCGCCGCTTCTGTCTGCGTTTCGCTGGCTGTATTCGTGCCGGTTGTAAGTCTGGCGGCCCCTGTAGAAACGGCGTTTGTTTCAAAGGCTCCGCAAGTCCTGCTTGTCGACGAGCGAAGCGGAACGGTGCTTCTCTCCAAGAATGCCAATGTTCCTATTCCGCCCGCATCTCTCGCCAAGCTGATGACGGCCGAAGTGGTTTTCGAAGCCCTCGATAAAGGCGCAACGACGCTCGATACGTCTTACATCGTCAGCGAGAATGCATGGAGAACCGGCGGCGCGCCCTCGGGCACATCAACGATGTTCGCGCGCATCAAGTCTGCGCCAACGGTCGCCGATCTGTTGCAGGGTATGATCGTTCAATCAGCGAATGACGGCGCTATCGTACTGGCCGAAGGCCTGGCAGGCAGCGAACAGGCTTTTGCAAAGCGCATGAATGATCGTGCGCACGAGCTGGGCTTGACCGCCTCCAAATTCGTCAACTCCACAGGATTACCTGCTGAAGGGCAGACGGTTTCTCTGCAAGATCTGGTCAGGCTGGCGCAACATATCCGAACCGCCCATCCGGAATACTATAAATTCTATTCCCAACCGGCTTTCACCTGGAACAACATCATGCAACGCAACCGCAATCCATTGCTGCGGCTTGATGTCGGAGCTGACGGCATGGGAACGGGGTTTACGGAAGCGTCCGGCTTTGCCCTGGTCGGGTCGGCAGAACAGAACGGTCGCAGGCTTTATCTGGCGATGAGCGGCCTTGCCACCATCAAGGAGCGTGAAGAGGAAGCAAGGCGTCTTCTGCAATGGGGGATGACGGCGTTTGACGATGTGCAGCTTTATCCGGCAGATGAAATCGTGGGTGAGGCGCAAGTTTTCGGCGGTGCGCTCACGCATGTACCGTTGAAAGTCAAGGAGCGTGTTGAGTTGTTGCTGCCAAAGGACGGTCGCGACAAGCTGAAAGCTCGCATTATCTATAATGGACCGCTTGATGCCCCTGTCGCCGACAACCAACGGGTCGGTGTTCTTCAGTTAGAGCTGAATGGCAGTATTCTTCGTGATGTCCCTGTTTTCACAGCCCAATCCGTTGATGAGGGAAGTCTTTCAAAGCGTGCCTTAGGTGCGGCGATGGAGCTCTCCACCGGTTGGCTGAGGAAATATCTTTAGATGCGCGACGCGTAATGCAGGCTCGACCTGTTGACCAAAGGCCGATATTAACTTTCACAGAAGTCCGTTCGGGCATCGATTCAAACATTTGGAAGTTGGTTTGTCGGGATTGTTCATCACATTCGAAGGCGGCGAAGGAGCGGGCAAGTCGACGCAAATCGCGT
Organism: Ochrobactrum sp. PL_is483; assembly: GCF_055816855.1. Lineage (NCBI taxonomy): Bacteria > Pseudomonadati > Pseudomonadota > Alphaproteobacteria > Hyphomicrobiales > Brucellaceae > Ochrobactrum > Ochrobactrum sp. PL_is483. Next base: position 69,678 of record NZ_JBVPGS010000026.1, on the reverse strand, counting down.
TGCTGGCCAAGCACCTGCGGGCAAGCGGCTTCGATCCGGTCATCACGCGAGAACCGGGCGGTTCTCCTGGTGCGGAAGCAATTCGCCATGTCATACTGAGCGGCAATGCAGAGAATTACGGCCCAGCGATGGAAGCCCTGCTGTTCGCAGCTGCGCGGGCAGACCATGTGGACCAGCTTATCCGTCCGGCTTTGAACGAGGGGCGGGTGGTGCTTTGCGACCGTTTCATCGATTCAAGCCGTGCCTATCAGGGTGTTACTGGCAACCTCGACGGCGTCTATATGTCGGCGGTGGAACGCATTGCCATAGACGGCACCATGCCTGACATGACGATCATTCTCGATATTTCTGCGCAGAAGGGGTTGTCTCGCGCCGGAAAACGGCGTGGCAGTGAAACTGCAGACCGGTTCGAAAAGGAAGATATTGCGGTGCATGAGGCGCGACGGCAGGCTTTTCTGGCAATTGCCGAAGCGGAGCCTGAGCGCTGCAAGGTCATCGATGCTGACCGCCCGCAAAACACGATTGCGAATGATATCGCTAAAGAAGTTGACCGTGTACTGACGGAAAGGGGGCTGTTGTGATCGAGGAACTCGACGTCCCTAAAGCCCACGATTCCATTGAGGGCGTGCCAGAACCATCGGCAAGCGATTATATCGCGGGACACCGGGAGATCAGTCATTTTCTGGCGCAAGCCTATCGTGAGGGGCGCATGCATCACGCGCTGCTCTTTGAGGGTGAGCAGGGCATCGGCAAGGCAACGCTCGCCTTTCATCTGGCGGGCCATATGCTGGCGCATGGCAACAATGGCGAAGCGCCGGAACATATTGCCGCTCCGGATTTTGCGCGACCGCTTTGGCGGCAGATTGCGGGCGGCATGCATCCCGCCGTTCTGCATATCAACCGCCCGTTCGATCAAAAGACGGGAAAATTCAAAACGGGTATTCCGGTAGAGGAAATCCGCCGGGTTACGCATTTTCTGTCCCGGACGGCCTCGGATCACGCTTGGCGCATCGTTATTGTCGATCCTGCCGACGATATGAACCGCAATGCGGCCAATGCATTGTTGAAGACACTGGAAGAGCCCCCCGCACGGGCGCTCTTTATCCTGATTTCCCACTCGGCAGGGCGTTTGCTCCCGACAATCCGGTCTCGTTGCCAGAGTATCGGTTTCAAGCCGCTTGACGATAATGCACTTACGGACGCCTTGTCCCATGTCGGTGCCGGTATCGGAATGGGGGCTGATGCGGTAACGGAAACGCTGCTCAAACGTTCAGAAGGCAGTGTGCGCAAGGCACTTCTGCTGGTGGCGAATGGCGGTATTGAAATCGCCGACACAGCCGATTCCCTTCTTGAAGGGCAGGCTTTCGATTTGCCGAAGGCACAGGCGCTTGCTGGCATATTGAACGGACGTGAGTCGGAGATTCAGTATGAGCTGTTCCGCGACCATCTGCTGGGGCGGGTTGCGACGGAAGCTCGGCGTCGAGCCGAGGCAGGGCAACTGCGTGATGCAGACCGCTGGTCGCGATTCTGGAGCGATCTGTCACGCGAAACCGTGGAGGCCGAAACCTACAATCTCGACCGCCGACAGGCTGTGGTAATCCTTTTGGAAAAAACGCATCGCGCTTTTCGGTCTGGTCAGCCTCCGCTTGCGTGACATGGCCGCTGACATGGGTTATGTCACCGCTGTTAATTTTCTCCTCGTGTGTCTGCTAGTCATTCAGGCGCGCTTTCAAACTTCGAAAGACCGGGTCCCTAATGAGCCGCGAAAAATATTACATCACCACCGCGATTGCTTATCCGAACGGAAAGCCGCACATCGGTCATGCGTATGAACTGATCGCGACCGATGCGATGGCACGTTTTCAGCGACTGAACGGCAAGGATGTTTACTTTCTGACCGGTACGGACGAACATGGCATCAAGATGCTGCAGAGCGCGCGCTGGGAAGGCATCACGCCGCGGGAGCTTGCAGACCGCAATACGGCTGCGTTCCGGCAGATGGCAGACGTACTGAACAGTTCCAACGATGACTATATTCGCACTTCGGAAGAGCGCCACTACAAGGCGAGCCAGGCTATCTGGAAAGCGATGGCCGACAATGGCGATATCTACAAGGGTGGCTATGCCGGTTGGTACTCCGTGCGTGACGAAGCCTATTACGGTGAAGAGGAAACCGAAGTCCGCGAGGATGGCGTCCGCTACGGCCCGCAGGGCACACCCGTCGAATGGGTCGAGGAGGAAAGCTATTTCTTCCGTCTCTCAGCCTATCAGGACAAGCTGCTTGATCTTTATGAGAAGAATCCGGGCTTCATCATGCCTGCGGAGCGCCGCAACGAGATCGTGAGCTTCGTCAAGTCCGGTCTGAAGGATCTGTCGATTTCGCGCACGACCTTCGACTGGGGCATTCCGGTGCCGGGCGACGAGAAACATGTCATGTATGTCTGGGTCGACGCCCTGACCAACTACATTACCGCTCTCGGCTATCCCGACACTTCGGATGAGAAATGGAGCTATTGGCCCGCCGATGCTCATATCATCGGCAAGGATATCTCGCGCTTCCACGCTGTCTACTGGCCCGCATTCCTGATGTCGGCTGGTATTCCGCTGCCGAAGCGGGTTTTCGCACACGGCTTTCTGTTCAACCGCGGCGAGAAAATGTCGAAGTCCCTCGGCAATGTGATCGATCCGTTCGGTCTCGTTGAGCGTTATGGGCTCGATCAGTTGCGCTATTTCCTGATGCGCGAAGTGCCATTCGGTCAGGATGGCAGCTACAGCCATGACGCTATCGTCAACCGCACCAACGCCGATCTGGCGAACGATCTCGGCAATCTTGCCCAGCGCTCACTGTCGATGATCGCCAAGAATTGCGAAGGCAAGGTCCCGGTTCCGGGCGAGTTTTCGGACGCGGATAAGGCTATTCTCGATCAGGCCGATGCGGCGCTCGATACCGCACGCAAGGCAATGGACGATCAGGCGTTGCATCTTGCGCTCGGAGCAATTTTTGCTGTTGTTGCCGAAGCCAACCGTTATTTCGCGGGTCAGGAGCCTTGGGCGTTGCGCAAGACTGATCCGGCACGCATGGGCACTGTCCTTTATGTGACGGCCGAGGTGATCCGGCGCGTTGGCATCATGGTGCAGCCGTTCATTCCGCAGTCGGCGGAAAAACTACTCGATATACTGGCTATCCCTGCCGACAACCGCCAGTTCTCTGACGTTACGGCAAGCCAGCTTGTCGGTGGCACCGATCTGCCAGCCCCGCAGCCGGTGTTCCCGCGCTATGTGGAAACAGAAGAGTAGAACTGAGTTCGATGATGCTTGTCGATAGTCATTGTCACCTCGACTTTGCCGACTTCGAGCCGGAGCGCGACGATATCGTTCGCCGCGCTCTGGATGCCGGAGTCAGGCGCATGGTGACGATTTCCACGCGGGTCAGGAAATTCGACGCGATCCGCGCACTCGCTGAAACCTATGATTCCGTTTATTGTTCGGTTGGAACTCATCCGAACAATGCGCATGAAGAACTGGACGTGACCGCCGATGATCTCGTGCGTCTGGCTGAACACCCGAAAGTGGTGGCCATTGGCGAGGCGGGGCTCGACTATCACTATGATTATGCGCCACCGGAAGCGCAAAGGCAGGGCTTTCTCGTCCACATCGAGGCAGCTCGCCGTACCCAATTGCCGCTGGTCATTCATGCCCGCAGTGCGGATGAAGACATGGCCGATATTCTGGAGCGAGAAACGGAAAAGGGCGCTTTTCCGTTTATCCTGCACTGCTTCTCTTCCGGTCGTGCGCTGGCCGAAAAAGGCATCGCGCTCGGTGGCTACGTTTCTTTCTCGGGAATTCTGACTTTCAAGAATTCAGCCGAAATTCGCGAAGTTGCCTCCATCGTTCCGCGCGATCGTTTGCTCGTCGAGACGGATGCTCCTTATCTGGCGCCGGTTCCTTATCGTGGCAAGCGCAATGAGCCTTCATTTGTTCAGCACACTGCTGCCGTGCTTGCCGAAACGATCGGCGTGAGCAGGGAAGAGATTGCGCAAATCACCAGCGAGAATGTCTTCCGACTGTTCACCAAGATGCCCATGCCAGATGACTTGGCCGCAAAAGGAAGCTGATCGTGTCAGTGCCGCGTAACTGCCTGCGTTTTACGCTTCTGGGCTGCGGGTCGTCTCCCGGCGTGCCGCGTATCAACGGTGATTGGGGCAAATGCGATCCGCAAAACCCAAAAAACCGGCGTCGCCGGGCATCGCTTCTGGTGGAGCGGTTTGACGATGCGGGTCACAGCACAACGGTTGTGATTGATACGGGGCCGGATTTCCGCGCCCAGATGATTGATGCCAGAGCGCATAGCCTCGACGCGGCTGTCTATACCCATCCGCATGCGGACCATATTCACGGTATCGACGATCTTCGTACCTATGTAGTCGAAAATCGTCGCCTTATGGATGTTTATGCCAATCGACTAACGCGTAACCGGCTTTTCGAGGCATTCGGCTATTGTTTCGAAACGCCTGCCGGGTCGAGCTATCCGCCGATCCTCAGCATGCACGACATTGCTCCCGAGACGCCGTTTTCCATATCGGGAGCAGGAGGAGAAATCCGTTTCGAGCCATTCAGTCAGGTGCATGGCGACATTGAGTCGTTGGGCTTTCGCATCGGTTCAGTCGTTTACTGTACCGACGTGAGCGCTTTTCCTGAGCAAAGTCTCAAATATTTGGGCGGTGCCGATGTGCTTATCATCGATGCGTTGCAATATCGTCCGCATCCCAGCCATTTCTCGCTCGGTGAGGCGCTTGAATGGATAGAAAAACTGGCGCCCAAACGCGCCATTCTCACGCATATGCATGTTCCGCTTGATTATGAAACCGTCTTGCGTGAGACACTCGACAATGTTGAGCCTGGATACGACGGGCTCCGCTTCGAGGTGCCGCTTTAAGTTTCGAGTTTAAAATGAAAAGCCCGCGATGAGATCATCGCGGGCTTTTCATTTTGACGTTTTGGGATTTAGCCAACCGCACCTTTGGTCGGAAAAGGCATTACGTTGCTGCCCTCCACGACTTTGGCTGCCTTATCTTCCAGTTTGAGGCCACCGGCGCGCAGAAGGTCTGTAAAACGACCGCCGCGTGCGGCAAGCTCGTCGAAGCTGCCGCTTTCAACGAGATGTCCTTTGTCCATGAACAGAACCAGATCGGCCGAGCGAACGGTCGAAAGACGATGCGCAATGATGAAGGTGGTGCGGTTGTGGCTCAGATCGTCCACCGCCTGTTTCACCTTCTCCTCGGTTTCGACGTCGAGCGCACTGGTGGCTTCGTCAAGAACGAGGATAGGCGAATCCTTCAGGATTGCTCGTGCAATCGCAAGGCGCTGGCGTTCGCCGCCTGAAAGCTGCGAACCGCGTTCACCGACAACCGTATCGTAGCCATCGCTTTTGGCCAGAATGAAGTCGTGGGCAGCAGCAGCGCGAGCTGCGGCGTGCACTTCTTCGGATGTGGCGTCTTCACGACCAACACGAATATTCTCTTCCACAGAGCGATTGAACAGTCCGGCGTCCTGAAATACGGTTGCAATAGCATGGCGCAAGGAGCGGCGGCTAACGGTACGCGTATCGGTTCCATCGATTGTGATGCGACCCGCTGCCGGATCGAAAACACGCTGCAACAAGTTGATGAGCGTAGTCTTACCTGCACCGGTCGGGCCGACAATAGCTACAGTCTGTCCCGGCTTGATCTCGAAAGACACATCATAGACGCCCTGACCGGAGTTCGGAAACTCGAAGGTGACGTTGTCGAAAACGATGTCGCCCTTGACGTCGTTTAGGTCCGAAACGTCTTGCGGTTCCTGACGGTCAGCAGTAGCGTCTTCCATCTGGAAGAATTCTTCCAGCTTGGCGCGTGCGGTGACAGTCTGGTTGATGAACGCGCTAATCTGGTCGAGGCGACCGATCATCAGTTGGGCGAAGCCGATAAAGGCAATCACGTCGCCCACGCGCATCTGGCCCTTGGTGACAAAATAGGCGCCCAGAACGAGAACTACGACCATTGAGAAGGTAGATGCCATGCGGTTCAGGCCGCTGGCCAGCGCCCACCAGTTGAGAACCGGAAACTGTGCTTTCTCAAGGTTCTTCGCATAATCGCGCAGGGATTGGGTTTCCGAGGCAATGCGATTGTAGCTTTGGACAACTGAGACATTGCTGATCGTGTCGCTGACATGTTCGAACAGTTTGTGATGGTGCTTTTCGACTGCGGTCTGACCGTCCTTTGTCTTGCGCATCACGAGTTGGCCGATCATCACATAGATGACGCCTAGTACGATGAGCACCAGCGACATGCGCATATCCATGTTCATCGCAACCGGGATCAGCGTTGATAGCGCCACGATTGTCGTCAAATGCTGGCGCATGAATTCGAGCCAGAGCGTGAAGAGCGAATCTGTTGCGCGGATCAGCGTGTGGAGTGCGTTGGATGTGCCGCGCTTCTGGTGCCACGAAAGCGGCATGGTGATGAGACGCTCATAGGAAGCGATCATCACGCCCAGACGACGACGGTGCGCGAGACGGTCTGCTCCGCGCGCCACAAAGACAGCAGCAATAATGTTGAAGCCGCCAAGCGCTGCCCACATTGCAAGTGGCGAAAAAATATCGCCCTTGTCGGAGATAGCCTGAATGACCCGGCCGAACAGGATTGGTTCGGCAAGGGTAACGAGGGCAACCAGCACGCTGGCGACGCACATGGTTATCGTCGCGGTCTTTTCGACCGCAAGGTATTCCATGGCTCGCCAGTAGATTTTGAGCAATGACACTTTCGCACTCCCGCTCGCTCTATTTCACGGGACTAAATGGTATAGGCCCATTCTTCTATCAATATCTGATGGCGTCATGAAGTGGCGATTGGGTGTCAAGATCGACCATAAATTAAAAACGCATGTAACCGAGTGTGAAGATTCCCCCGTCGAAATCAAACTCATTGGAGGAGGGTGGGGCGAATATACGTCAAGCACCCAAATTGCAGTTTTGCGGATTTCTGCCTAGCAATCGTCGGAACTCGCGTCTATTGACAGGAACAAGCAATCGGTGCGCGCATGCGTACCGTATCAGGATGCATTGATCGGGTTTCTCCATGGCAGGCGTAGAGCAGAAGATTGTGGATACAGGCGAGGCGGGCATGCGGCTCGATCGCTGGTTCAAGGTCCATTATCCGGGACTGGGTTTCGGCCACCTGCAGAAACTCCTCCGATCGGGCCAAATACGTATCGATGGTTCCCGGGCGAAGGCCGATACACGTATTCAGGCCGGTCAGACTGTGCGCATTCCGCCTCTTGGTGTTGATGAGAAGGCAACTGGCCCGGTTACAGCGCGGACAATCCGCAGTCAGCAGGACGGTGATGTGCTTTCGCAGATGCTTCTCTATGAAGATCCGAAAGTGTTTGTTTTCAACAAACCCGCAGGTCTCGCGGTACAAGGTGGTTCAGGCGTATCAAGACATGTGGATGGCATGCTGGAAGCATGGCGGAATAAGAAGGGCGAAAAGCCGCGTCTTGTGCATCGTATCGACCGCGACACATCAGGTGTGCTGGTTGTGGCGCGTACGCGCGGCGCGGCACAGGCTTTGACCGCCGCTTTTCGTGAACGCGATACCAAGAAGACTTACTGGGCCTTGGTTAAGGGCGTTCCGCGCAAGCGCGAGGACAAGATTTCCACGTGGCTTGTCCGGGAGCAGACACCGGACGGCGACAAGATGCGTGTTTGCCAGCATGGCGAACCGGATTCCGACCATGCTGTCTCCTACTATCGCATCATCGAGAAGGCGGGGAACAACCTGACCTGGCTTGAAATGGAACCTTATACCGGCAGAACCCACCAGCTGCGCGTTCATGCGGCCTATATTGGCCATCCAATTATCGGTGATCCCAAATATTTTGAAGCTGACCAGAATTGGGAGTTTCCGGGCGGGATACAAAAAAGGCTGCATCTTCACGCGCGCCGTATTCGCATTCCGAATCCGTCGGGCGGCATTATAGATGTGACGGCGCCTTTGCCGCCGCACATGGTGCAGTCGTGGAATCTGCTAGGCTTCGACGAGGAAAGCGCGGAAGAATAAAAATGTCAGGCGAAGCGGGGGGATCGTCCGAAGGACGAGTTTCGTTCAATGGGCTGGCCATCATGCTGGTCATGTTCATCATGTTCAGTTGGGGGCTTAATCAGGTTGCCATCAAGATCGGCAATCAAGGATTCAATCCCATGCTGATGGCAGCAGGGCGCTCCGCGCTCGGCGGCATGTGCGTCTTTCTCTGGTGTTATTGGCGGCGCATTCCGCTTTTCAAGCGGGATGGCACGCTCGCAGCTGGAATAGCTGCCGGATTGCTGTTCGGTACCGAGTTCGTCCTGATTTTTCTGGCGATGGAGCTAACGAGCGTGGGGCGTGTAACGCTCATGATGAATGTCATGCCGTTCTGGGTTGCTATCGGCAGTCATTTCCTTCTAGGCGAACGCATGTCTGTTCGTGCTTTCATCGGCATGTGCATCGCCTTTCTGGGCGTGTTTCTGGTCTTTTCTGATCATGTCAGCCGTCCGGGGCCGCACGCTATCTATGGCGATATGCTGGCGCTTGTGTCTGGTGTGTTGTGGGGGCTAACCACGCTGGTCATCAAGCGGACCCGGCTTGCCTATACAGCGCCGGAAAAGACACTTCTCTACCAGTTGGTGATTGCAACTTTGGTGCCGTTGCCGTTCATTTCGTTGAGCGGCCCGCTGCTTCGCAGTCCGGATGTCCTGTCCATATCAGCCTTCCTGTTTCAGGCGGTATTCGTGGTGGCATTCACCTATCCGCTCTGGTTCTGGATGGTGCGCCGATACCCCGCGTCGAAACTTTCTAATTTCGCCTTCCTCACGCCCGCTTTTGGCGTGTTATTGAGCGGCCTCATTCTGAACGAGCCTTTGAGCTGGAAAATCTTTGCGGCTCTTGCGCTGATCGGTTGCGGACTGATGATTATCAACAAGCCGGTAAAGGTATCCAACGCCCGATGAAACTTGTACTGTTCGATTGCGACGGAACGCTGGTCGACAGCGGTGATTTGATTCATAGATGTATGGCGACCAGTTTTGCCGACGCCGGTTTGGAACCTCCCGCAATCGAGAAAACGCATTCGATCATCGGCCTATCGTTGCATCTTGCTATTGCTAAGCTGTTGAATCGCGAGCCGGACGAGCAGGTTCATTGGCTGACGCAACGATACAAGGAAAACTTTGTGATATTGAGGCAGGCTCCAGACTTCGCGGAGCCGCTCTATGATGGAATTCTGCCGCTTCTGACTGAGCTTGGGGCGAGGGACGATCTTTTGCTTGGTATCGTGACCGGAAAGTCCCAACGTGGCGTTCGCTCTGTTTTCGAGCGGCACGGCATCGGGCATCATTTCGTAGTGACGCGGACCGCCGATGATTGCCCGTCAAAGCCGCATCCGGCCATGGTGCTTGAATCCTGCGCGGAAATGGGGATAGAGCCGAGCCGAACGATTGTCATTGGCGATGCCGTTTATGATATGCAGATGGCCCGTTCTGCAGGCGCTATGGCCGCGGGTGTCTCCTGGGGTTATCATAACAGGCAGGGACTGATAGAAGCTGGCGCCCATCACATTCTGGAAGCGCCATGCGAACTCCATGCATTGCTGCAGGCTATGGACCAACGGGTCGTCTAGTTGTTGAGCCTTGCACCGAGTTAGCGATATAGAACTGGATAAATCTATGCGTGATATTTTGAGCGATCTTGAGGCAGGAAAGCAGCTTTCCGACGAGAACCCTATCGTGCGTGCGCAAAAGCAGATGCTGGCACAGCTGCCCAAACGCTTTTATGAAAGAGCAGAAGTAGCGGAAGTTGAAGGCGGTTTTGCCGTCCATCTGGATGGTCGCCCCGTCAAGACGCCAGCGCGCAGTCTGCTGCGGTTACCGACGAAGGCGGCTGCACAGATTGTGGCAGACGAATTCGCCGCTCAGGAAAAGGTCATCGATCCAGGTAAAATGCCCGCGACGCGGCTCGTCAATACGGCGATCGACGGAATTGCGCAGGACCCGCAAGCGGTGTTCGAGGATATCCTCCGTTTTGCCGGTACGGATATGCTTTGCTATCGCGCCGATAGTCCGCAAGAACTGGTTTCCCGCCAAACGCGGCAGTGGGACCCGCTGATCGACTGGATGGAAGGGCTTGGAGCCCGTTTTTCGCTCGCCGAAGGTGTGATGCATATCGAACAGCCACGGGAGGCAATAGCGGCATTCGGCGTTCATTTGGCTGCTTTCAAAGACCCGATCGCGCTGGCTTCACTGCATACGATGACGACACTGACCGGATCAGCAATTATTGCATTGGCTATCGCAAAAGGCGAGGTGACCGCAGAACAAGGCTGGCAGCTCGCACATATCGATGAGGATTGGACCATCGAGCATTGGGGATCTGATGCTGAAGCGGTAGAGCGGCGCAAGAATCGCGAAATCGAAATGATGATGGCTGCCCGCGTGCTCCAGGCACTTTAAATATCAAGCCTATCATTTTGATCTAATAAAGAAATCCCGGCAATGCCGGGATTTCTTTTGCGCGCGCAATCAATTGTTGCGCGTCGTTCCCCTCGGTAAAGGCAAAAGAAATCGCGCGAACGGATTACGCGTCCGCGCAGTGTTCTTAAACCGAGTAGTACATGTCGTACTCGATCGGATGCGGCGTCGTTTCGTAACGCATCACTTCGGCCATCTTGAGTTCGATGAAGCTGTCGATCTGATCGTCATCGAACACACCGCCAGCCTTGAGGAACTCACGATCCTTGTCGAGCGACTGCAGGGCTTCACGCAGCGAGCCGCAGACAGTCGGAATCTTCTTCAGTTCCTTGGCTGGCAGATCGTAAAGATCCTTGTCCATGGCCTGGCCCGGATGAATCTTGTTCTTGATACCGTCAAGACCAGCCATCAGCAGGGCGGCGAAGCAAAGATATGGGTTCGCAGCCGGATCAGGGAAGCGAACTTCAAGACGCTTGGATTTCGGCGAATTACCGAACGGAATACGGCAGGAAGCCGAACGGTTGCGAGCCGAGTAGGCAAGCAGAACCGGGGCTTCATAACCCGGAACCAGGCGCTTGTAAGAGTTGGTCGACGGATTGGTAAAGGCGTTCACGGCCTTGGCGTGCTTGATGACGCCGCCGATGAAATAGAGGCAGTTTTCCGACAGGCCAGCATATTCGTTACCGGCGAAAGTCGGCTTGCCTTCCTTCCAGATCGAGAAGTGAACGTGCATCCCGGAGCCATTATCGCCGAAGATCGGCTTCGGCATGAAGGTTGCCGTTTTACCGTAAGCATTGGCGACCTGATGCACGACATACTTGAAAATCTGCATCTTGTCGGCATTGCGTACCAGCGTGTCGAATTTGACGCCAAGTTCGTGCTGGGCAGCGGCGACTTCGTGATGGTGCTTTTCGACCGTGACGCCCATTTCGGTGAGAACAGTCAGCATTTCCGAGCGCATGTCCTGCGCGCTATCGATCGGCGGAACCGGGAAATAGCCACCCTTGACGCGTGGACGGTGACCGAGGTTGCCCGTTTCATAATCAGTGTCGTCATTCGACGGAAGTTCGGTCGAATCGAGCTTGAAACCGGTATTGTACGGGTCAGCCTTGTACTTCACGTCGTCAAAGACAAAGAATTCGGCTTCCGGGCCGACATAGACGGTGTCGCCGATTCCGAGCGATTTCATGTAGGCTTCGGCCTTCTTTGCGGTCGTGCGCGGATCGCGGCCATAGGCTTCGCCCGAAATGGGATCGAGAATGTCGCAAAGGATGACGAGGGTAGACTGAGCGAAGAACGGATCAATATGGGCCGTAGTTGGGTCCGGCATCAGAACCATGTCGGATTCATTGATTGCCTTCCAGCCGGCAATGGAAGAGCCGTCGAACATCACGCCGTCGACAAACATGTCTTCGTCAACGAGGCCGATATCCATCGTAACGTGCTGCAGCTTACCCTTCGGATCGGTGAAGCGAAGGTCGACAAACTTGATGTCGTTGTCTTTGATTTGTTTGAGAATATCGTTGGCAGTCGTCATTTTAATTCCCTGTTTGCGCGACGATGGATTGTACGCAGGTCTTGTCAGATGGCATCCACGCCGGATTCACCGGTACGGATACGGATAACTTCTTCGATGTTGGAGACGAAAATCTTGCCATCGCCGATGCGTCCCGTCTGGGCAGCCTTGCGGATGGCTTCGATAGCGCTGTCCACGGTTTCGTCTGCGACGATAACCTCAACTTTCACCTTGGGCAGAAAGTCGACGACATATTCGGCGCCGCGGTAAAGCTCGGTATGACCTTTCTGTCGTCCAAAGCCCTTGGCTTCGATGACAGTGATCCCCTGCAAGCCGACTTCCTGAAGGGCTTCCTTCACTTCATCCAGCTTGAAAGGCTTTATGATGGCTTCGATCTTTTTCATCAGAGAATGGTCTCCGCTCTTCTTCGGAAATGGGCGTCGTGCCCGCTTCACCAGTACAGAAGCATGAAGTGTGCCAGTTTGAAGTCTTGTATGAATTTTCTTTGTTTTCATTCATCCGCAGGCACAGTGGCACTATTAACAACGCTTGTGCAAGCTGCAGTCTGCAGGTCGGCAATGAAATAGGGTCTATTGCCGCAATGCAACTGGCTAAAAATTAGTCATATTGCATCAAAACAGGGCAGGCTTGCATAAAGTCCGGTGCCGCGTATTTAATCATGGCCGTTAGCTGTGTTGAAAAGGGACGCGATGTACGAGTTGCTGACACCGCAGGAAATGGCAGAAGCTGACCAATATGCCATCGAGAGTGGAATCAAGGATGGTTTCTCGCTGATGCTTGCAGCAGGACGTGCTGTCGCAGATGTGGCACAACGGATGTTTCCGCGCAACGCACCTGTCGCGGTTCTGTGCGGGCCAGGCAATAATGGCGGCGATGGCTATATTGCGGCGCAGTTCCTTCTGGAGGCAGGTTTTGAAGTTGTATGCTTTACATCCGCTTCGCCTCGCAACGGTTCGGACGCCATGCGCGCATCGCTTTTCTACAAGGGGCCTGTTTCCAATTTGGGTGAATTTTCAGCCGCGAGTTTTGGCGGCGTGATCGATGCCTTGTTCGGCGCAGGGTTGGCTCGCAGTATTCATGGAGCCGAAGCCGTGGCAATTGACGCTGTCAATGCATCGGACTTACCGATTGTGGCGGTTGATCTGCCCAGCGGCATATCCGGCGCAAGTGGAGAAATTCTGGGTACGGCAATCCGCGCGCGTGCAACGGTCACCTTCTTTCGTAAAAAGCCGGGGCATCTTTTGCAGCCGGGAAGGGCTCATTGCGGCGTTCTTCATGTCGCGGATATTGGTATTCCTGATCACGTACTGACAAAGATCGAACCGCTTGTTTTTGAAAACACTCCTGACCTCTGGGAAAGCGCTCTGCCAGTTTTAGGAGTTGAGGCATATAAATATAGTCGTGGCCATGCTGTTGTGTTTTCAGGTGGCGCCCATTCGACAGGCGCGGCGCGCCTGTCGGCTCTCGCCGCAGCTCGCATGGGTGCAGGGGCGGTAACACTTCTCTCTCCGCCTGATGCGATGGCGGTAAATGCCGCTCATCTCACCAGTATCATGGTTCATGAAACGCGCGGTTTGAGAGATGTTCGTCAATTTTGTGCGGAACGCAGGGTCGCAGCGGCGGCTCTCGGCCCCGGTTATGGCAACCCCTTATTGGCGCGTGAGCATGCTCTGTATCTGGCGGGCGGCGAACTGGCGGGATTTCATGGTCTCGTTCTGGACGCTGACGGGATCACGGCTTTTGAACAGAATCCAGCCGAGCTTTTTGACAAGCGCCAAGGATGCAGGACCGCGCTCGTATTGACGCCGCATGAAGGAGAGTTCCGGCGGCTCTTTCCGGATATAGCAAGGAACCCCGGCTCGAAAGTTGACAAGGCGCGTGAGGCTGCAAAGCGCGCCAATGCTGTCGTTATTTACAAGGGGCCCGATACTGTAATCGCGCATCCAGATGGACTTGCGGTCATCAATGCCAATGGAACACCCTTGCTGGCGACAGCAGGGTCAGGGGATGTTCTGGCTGGTATTGTGTGCGGCTTGCTTGCGCAGGGCATGCCCGCATTTGCGGCTGCCTGCGCCTCGGTATGGATGCACGCCGATGCTGCCCGACGCTTCGGTCATGGCCTGATCGCCGAAGACTTGCCAGCTCAGCTACCTGCCGTCCTGTCGACGCTGGCCCGCGCCAGCCGAAATTAGCGGCGGGACGTGCGACTATTCCCGGTGCCGACATCGACGGTTATGCTGCCCGAAATTGACACGTCGGTATTGCCGATACGAAAATTCTTCCAATCTCCATTCGGTTTCTGATCTGGTTCCGGGACAGGCGGCGGAGCGGCTACGATGGGCCGTTGAGGCTGGACTCCGGGCAGGCCCGGTGATCCGTCATTCGCAGACACCGTTGATGTGATGGCTAAAAGAACGATGCCAAATATCAGAAAATGCTTCGTAATCATTTATCATTCTCCCTATACGGGATCGGCCACCGCATCAATCAGTTGCCCAGCCATTTCGAGAGTGAACTCGTCGAAATGCGAGATAACACGGCTTGGACCGTAATGTTGGACAGGAAGGTCGGTATATCCGAAATCAACGGCAACAACGGGAATGCCAGCTGCCTTCGCTGTGTCGATGTCAGTTCGGCTATCGCCAACCATGATGGCCCGTTCGCGATTGCCGCCTGCGCGTGCGATGGTGTCGGTAAGGTGACGTGGATCGGGCTTGCGATAGGCAAAAGTGTCGGAGCCGCAAATTGCCGCAAACCGTCCCGCTTCACCCATTGAGGTCAGCAGCTTGACCGACAGGGATTCGAATTTGTTGGTGCAGACGGCCAGCTCGTAACCGTGTGCCGTGAAACGGTCCATTGCTTCAAGGACGCCGGGAAAGAAAGTCGAATGTCCCGGCATATGATTGGCATAATGTTCGCGGAATTCCTCCACGAGATTATCGAGTTGGGCTTCGTCAGGCTGTTTCTGCTGGGCGGCAAAGGCACGCTCGATCATGACGCGTCCGCCTTGGCCGACGAATCTCCGCAACGATTCACGATCCGCTGTGTTCAGACCTGAGATGGCGAGGCAGTGGTTGAGGCTGTCGAGAAGGTCGGGTGCTGTATCGACAAGAGTTCCGTCGAGATCAAAAACGATGATGGGCTTGGGATTAGCAGCAGACATTAGCTTCTCGTGTTTGAAGTAGGGACAAAGAAGTTCCTATCTGATTGTCGCCTCGGGCTCAACCTCGCGATCAGATTTGCTTAAAAGTCGAAATTCTGCGTCATAGTTCGATTAGGCGCTTTGTTGTGCCGCGCCCGCATGCTAGAGGCGAACCAGGTGACAATGAGAATCCGCAGGGGACCATCGGGAATTTGGGTATGGACGAAGCTCGCAAGCTGAAAATCGCTGCCGCCGCAGAAGCTCTTTCGCATGTCAAGGATGGAATGCGTCTGGGGATCGGTACAGGTTCAACGGCCGAGGAGTTCGTACGCCTGCTCGCCGAAAAGGTAAATAACGGCTTCAAGGTAATTGGAGTGCCCACTTCCGAACGCACCGCGAAACTTTGCGAGGAACTCGGGGTTCCGCTTACGACGCTTGACGAAACGCCTCATCTTGATCTTACCGTGGATGGCGCCGATGAAGTTGATGCCGAGCTTTCACTCATCAAGGGCGGTGGCGGAGCTCTTCTTCGCGAAAAGATCGTGGCTGCTGCCTCTGACGCGATGATCGTTATTGCTGACAGTTCAAAGGTGGTTGAAACGCTTGGACGTTTTCCTTTGCCTGTGGAAGTCAATCGCTTCGGTCTCGGCGCAACGATGCGCGCGATTGAAGAAGCAGCTGCAAAGTGTGGTCTTGCAGGCCCGCTGGTGCTGCGTTTAAAAGATGGCTCACCCTTCATAACAGATGGTGGGCATTATATCGTGGATGCATCTTTTGGCCGCATTCCCGATCCAAAGACACTATCTGACGCTCTCTTCGCAATTCCAGGCGTTGTCGAGCACGGACTTTTCATCGGACTGGCGCGTGCGGCAGTGATTGCCGGCAACGACGGCATCCGCACCATGAACCGATCCTGAACTGATTGAACGGAGTACTGACCATATGATCCCGGCAACTGGCTTTCGCCGTCTGATTGCACCGTTTTCCGCACTCGTACTGATGTCGGGCATTCATGCGGCATCTGCACAGGAAATCACAGAAGCTCATCTGGAAGCGGCCCGCGCTGCTATTTCCGCGATCAATGCTACCGAGCAGTTCGACGAGATTCTTCCGAATGCTGCCCGCGCACTAAAGGGTGAGCTGATCCAGAAAGATCCGAACCTGGAAGCCCTCATTACCAAGACGGTCGATGACAAGGCTCTTGCTCTCGCTTCGCGTCGTTCTGATCTCGAAACCGAATCCGCTCGCGCTTACGCGAAAGCCTTTTCGGAAGACGAATTGAAGGCTATCGCAGCGTTTTATACGTCGCCTGCGGGTAAGAAGCTTCTGTCGGAAGGCCCGATTGTGACGCGTGAAGTCGTGAAGGCCGCAAATATTTGGCAGAACGGCATCGCGCGGGATCTCGCAACCAGCGTGGCTGAAGTTCTGGCGGCACAGGCTGGCGCTGCTGCTGCTCCGGCGCAGCCCGCACAGCAGTAATTTCTGACGGTAACGCGGAATTTAAAAGCCCGGTCACTTGGCCGGGCTTTTTGTTTTGCCTACATATCGGCCAATGTAATATGGATTGGAGACTCCCATGACCGGCTTCGACTATGATCTTTTTGTTATCGGCGGCGGTTCCGGCGGTGTCAGGGCAGGGCGCCTGGCCGGAGCGATGGGGAAAAAGGTTGGTCTTGCAGAAGAATACCGTATGGGCGGAACCTGCGTTATTCGTGGCTGTGTGCCCAAGAAGCTTTTCGTCTATGCTTCCCAGTTTCCGGAACATTTTGAGGATGCAGCCGGTTACGGCTGGAAGGTTGGTGCTTCCGCATTCAACTGGAAAAAGCTGATAGATGCCAAGGATAAGGAAATCACCCGGCTGGAGGGCCTTTATACCAAAGGCCTTCAGAACTCGCAGGTCGAGATTTTCGCCAGCCGTGCCGAACTGATTGATGAACATACGATCGAACTGAAGGCCGATGGTCGCCGGGTCACGGCAGACCAGATACTGATTGCGACGGGCGGTCATCCAAGCATGCCTGAAACCATGCCGGGGCATGAATATTGCATCAGTTCCAACGAAGCGTTTCATCTCACCGAACTGCCGAAGGCAATTGCGATCGCGGGTGGCGGGTATATCGCCGTTGAATTCGCGAACATATTCCACGGCCTCGGTGTTGAGACGACACTGGTTTATCGCGGCCAGGAAATCCTCTCCCGTTTCGACCCTGACCTGCGCCATCTTTTGCATGAAACGATGGAGGCAAAGGGCATCCGCATCATCTGCGGCGCAGTTTTCGAGAAGATCGAGAAGCAACCCGATGGCGATTTGAAAATTTCGCTAAACAATGGTGACACACTCGAAGTCGGCCAGGCAATGATGGCCATCGGGCGCAAGGCCAATATAACCGGTCTCGGACTTGAGAGAGCGGGCGTGGAGATGGATGAACTTGGTGCCATCCTTGTCGATGATTATTCGCGCACCAATGTCGCGAATATCTGGGCGGTAGGCGATGTCACCAATCGAGTTCAACTGACGCCGGTAGCAATTCATGAAGCCATGTGCTTCCTGGAAACTGCTTTCAAGAACAATCCGACGAAGCCTGACCACGAACTGATTGCGACCGCCGTATTTTCGCAGCCAGAGATCGGCACGGTTGGTTTGCCGGAAGATGAGGCGGCGAAGAAGTATCCTGAAATCGAGGTTTACAAGGCGCTTTTCCGCCCGATGAAGAACACGCTTTCCGGCCGCAATGAAAAAATGCTCATGAAACTCATCGTCGATGCGGCGAGCCGCCGGGTTGTCGGTGCCCATATTATGGGGCCGGATGCCGGAGAAATGGCCCAGCTGCTGGGTATTTCGCTCAAGGCTGGTGCCACCAAGGATGACTTCGATCGCACCATGGCCGTGCATCCGACGGCAGCCGAAGAGCTGGTCACGATGTACAAGCCGACCTATCGTGTCGTGAATGGTAAGAAAGTTGATGACTGAATCTTTCGCAGCCAGTTTCTCCGGTTAACGAATATTGCTGGCATAAAATCCCAGCGTGCATTATATCAGCGCGACCACGCACGCCGGTTTTCCGGGGCAGGCTGTCATCTGTGTCAGATGCGGGTTGCCGCTCAAGGAATTCCGGCTTTCGTGTAAGGAGGATATAATCCGAGAGAAATCGAGCGGATAGAAGCAAACAGGTGCTCAAATGACGAAGAACTGGACCCCGCATTCCTGGAGAAACAAACCGATCAAGCAAGTGCCGTTTTATCCAGACGCACAGGCTTTGAACGACGTTGAGGCCCGTCTTCGTACCTATCCGCCGCTGGTTTTTGCAGGTGAGGCGCGCAAGCTGAAGCAGCAACTGGCCGAAGTGGCGGAAGGAAAGGCATTTCTGCTCCAGGGTGGCGATTGCGCGGAGAGCTTCGCGGAACACGGCGCGGACAATATCCGCGACTTTTTCCGCGTCTTTCTTCAGATGGCTGTCGTACTCACATTCGGTGCTTCAAAGCCGGTTGTGAAGGTCGGTCGTATTGCCGGTCAATTTGCCAAGCCACGCTCGTCGGATATGGAAACGCTGAACGGGGTGGAACTGCCGTCCTATCGCGGTGACATCATCAACGGTATCGAGTTCGATGCGGCGTCGCGTATTCCGGATCCACAGCGTCAGGATATGGCATACCGCCAGTCGGCGGCGACGCTTAACCTGTTGCGCGCATTCGCTCAGGGCGGCTACGCCAATCTGGAGAACGTTCATCAGTGGATGCTCGGCTTTGTCGGCAAGAGCCCGCAGGCGGAACGCTATGCAGCTTTGGCGCAGCGTATCTCCGAGACCATGAACTTCATGCGTGCTATCGGAATTACGGCGGATAGCAATCACTCGCTACGCGAAACCGATTTCTACACCAGCCACGAAGCGCTGCTTCTTGGCTATGAAGAAGCGCTGACCCGCGTGGATTCGACCTCCGGTGATTGGTATGGCACGTCCGGCCATATGATCTGGATTGGTGATCGCACACGTCAGGCTGACCATGCGCATATTGAATATTGCCGGGGCATCAAGAACCCGCTTGGTCTCAAGTGCGGTCCGTCCTTGCAGCCGGATGATCTCATCCGGCTGATCGATCTGCTGAATCCGGAAAACGAAGCCGGGCGTCTGACATTGATTGCGCGCTTTGGCTACGACAAGGTTGGCGATCATCTGCCGCAGTTGATCCGTGCTGTCGAGAAGGAAGGTCGTAAGGTCGTATGGTCTTGCGATCCGATGCATGGCAACACGATTACCGCCGGTGGATACAAGACGCGTCCGTTCGACCGTATTCTCAAGGAAGTGGAGTCCTTTTTCGCGATCCATCGCGCCGAAGGTACGCATCCAGGCGGCATCCATGTCGAGATGACCGGCAAGAATGTGACCGAATGCACGGGCGGCGCGCGTGCGATCTCGGCGGAAGACCTGCATGATCGTTACCACACGCATTGCGATCCGCGTCTCAACGCGGATCAAGCGCTGGAACTGGCGTTCTTGCTGGCTGAACTGCTGAAGAAGGAACGCGACGCTGGTGTCGACAAGCAGGTCGTAAGCGCCTGACCAGATTCGCATATAATGGAGCTTGCAGGGCGGGAGGCGATCCCGCCCTGTTGCTTTTCAGTAAAACTCACCTATTGATTGCGTTGGTGTGTCATACGTCCGAACGGACGTATCAGGACGCTCTAACCTATTGAATCTACGCATCGTGTTTTCCAAAATCGAATCCGATCTGCGGGCTGATGACGTAACCAGTTTGATTGAGGGTAATGATGCAACGCATATTCCTGGCTTTTCTCAACTCGATGCGGGCACTGAAATACCTCGCAGGACATGAAAAGGCAGTTCAACAGGAACTGGTGCTGCTTCTTCTATCACTTCCGGTGGCGTTCTTCTTCGCGCCGACCTGGCTTGCTTTCCTTTTGATGACCGGATCGATCCTGTTTCTCATCCTTGTGGAAGTGCTGAACACCGGTATTGAGGCGACATGTGATGCCGTCTCGCGGGATTTTCATAAGGAAATTCAGATTGCAAAGGACTGCGGATCGCTCGCCGTTCTTATTTCCATCCTGTTCGTCGTCGCGGTCTGGGGCTATATTCTAGCCAGCACGTATCTCGCCTGACAAACAAAGTGGTCGACTGATTGCATCCGTTGCATTTGTTTGCGCAAGCGCGCTAAACCTTGAACATGTTAGCCTCTTACGAGAATCTTGCCATGCTCCGTATTGCCGTTGCGCAGCTCAATCCCGTCATGGGCGATATCGCCGGAAACCTGGCCAAGGCACGCGCGGCGCGCGCTGAAGCCGCCAGGATGCAGGCCGATCTCATTTTGTTTACAGAACTGTTCATCTCCGGTTACCCACCGGAAGATCTGGTTTTAAAACCGTCCTTTCTTGCGGCGTGCGAAAAGGCCGTTCAGGAGCTCGCAAGTGATACCGCCGACGGCGGTCCAGGTGTTATCATCGGTACGCCCCTTAAGCGTGAGAGCGGACTGCATAACTCTATCGCGGTTCTGGACGCGGGGGAGGTGATTGCCGAACGGTTTAAGGTTGATCTGCCGAATTATGGCGAGTTTGATGAGAAGCGCGTATTTGAGGCAGGTCCGATGCCGGGACCGATCAATTTCCGCGGTGTCCGCATCGGCATTCCCATCTGTGAAGATATTTGGGGCGATCTCGGTGTCGCCGAAACGCTGGCGGAGAGTGGGGCAGAAATTTTACTCGTGCCGAATGGTTCGCCCTATCACCGTGCGAAGATGGACCGACGGCATCAGGTTGTCCTGAAACAGGTAATCGAAACCGAATTGCCGATGGTTTATGCCAATCAGGTTGGCGGACAGGATGAACTGGTATTCGATGGCGGTTCGTTCGCGTTCAATGCCGACCGCTCGCTCTGTCTGCAAATGCCGCAGTTCGCGGAACAGATTTCGCTGACCATTTGGAACAAAGAGAATGATGGCTGGCGCTGCGAAGAAGGGGAGAAGGCCATTCTTCCAGAAGGGCTCGAAGCCGATTATTCAGCCTGCATGCTGGGCTTGCGTGACTATGTGAACAAGAACGGTTTCAGGGATGTCGTTCTCGGGCTCTCGGGCGGCATTGATTCGGCAATCTGTGCGGCCTTGGGCGTCGACGCCTTGGGCAAGGACCGCGTTCGCTGCATCATGCTGCCTTACCGCTACACCTCCGACGAGTCGCTGAAAGATGCCGCTGACTGTGCAAAGGCGCTCGGTGTTCGATACGATATTGTTCCAATCGCCGCACCGGTTGAGGGCTTTCTTGAAGCGCTGCATCCGCTGTTTTCGGGAACCGAGAGTGGTGTTACCGAAGAAAACCTGCAGAGCCGTGCACGCGGAACCATTCTGATGGCGGTTTCGAACAAGTTCGGTTCGATGGTTGTCACTACAGGCAATAAGTCTGAAATGTCGGTGGGCTATGCGACGCTTTACGGCGACATGAATGGCGGGTTCAATCCGATCAAGGATGTCTACAAGATGCAAGTCTATGCGATGTCCGAATGGCGTAACAGCCATGTACCGAATGGCGCGCTTGGCCCATCGGGTGAAGTAATCCCCCACAACATCATTTCCAAGGCTCCATCCGCTGAGCTGCGCGAAAACCAAACGGATCAGGACAGCTTGCCTCCCTATCCGGCTCTGGACGATATCCTTGAATGCCTCGTCGAGAATGAAATGAGCAACACCGAGATTGCTGCTCGCGGTCATCCGCTCGAAACGGTTCAACGGATAGAGCATCTGCTTTATCTGGCTGAATATAAGCGCCGACAATCGGCACCTGGTGTCAAAATTACCAAGAAGAATTTCGGACGCGATCGCCGCTACCCTATAACGAACCGCTTCCGCGACCGCTGAAAGACATTGAAATGACCGTAATCGTTCGTTTTGCTCCGTCGCCGACGGGCTATATTCATATTGGCAATACGCGCACGGCGCTTTCAAATTGGCTTTTCGCTCAAAAGAATGGCGGCAAGTTCATACTGCGCTATGACGATACCGATGTTGAGCGATCCAGGGAAGAGTACGCACAGGCAATTGCCGTCGATCTCGATTGGCTCGGTGTCAAACCTGATCGTGTCGAATATCAATCGAAGCGTTTTGATGTTTATGCCAAGGCAGTGGAGAAGCTCAAACAGGCGGGCCTGCTCTATGCTTGTTATGAAACGGCTGAAGAACTGGAGCGACGCCGCAAGTTGCGTCTCGCACGTCGGCTTCCGCCGGTATATGGCCGCGAAGGCTTAAAACTGACTGACGAAGAGAAAGCAGCCTTTGAAGCCGAAGGGCGCAAGCCCCACTGGCGTTTCCTGCTGCCCAATTTTGATGTCGATCCCTTTAACACCAAGCGTACCGAGGTACATTGGGACGACCTGGTTCGCGGTCCGCAAACTGTTGATCTGGCTTCAATGTCCGATCCGGTGCTGGTGCGTGAGGATGGCACATATCTCTATACCCTCCCGTCCGTGGTCGACGATATAGATCTCGGTATTACGCATATTATTCGTGGCGACGATCATGTGACGAATACAGGTGTACAGATCGCGATTTTCGAAGCGTTAGGAGCCAAGGCGCCGGTTTTTGGGCACCATAATCTGCTGACGACGATTTCGGGCGAGGGACTTTCAAAGCGGACCGGCGCTCTATCTGTTGGCTCACTGCGCGAAGCAGGTTTTGAGCCTATGGCAGTCGCCTCACTGGCGATTCTGATCGGTACGTCGGAAAGTGTTTCGGCAGAACCCAATATGGCAAGTCTTGCCGAGCATTTTGATCTGGCCTCGATATCCAAGTCTTCTGCAAAATTTGATCCCGCAGAGCTGGATACGCTCAACCGCGCCCTGCTGCACGCGATGCCATTTTCAGAAGCCGAGCCGCGCCTGGCAGCCTTGGGCATTTCCGGCGACAAGGCCGAACCATTCTGGATGGCGGTACGGGGAAATCTCGACCGTTTCAAGGATGTGGTTCACTGGTGGTCTATCGTTGACGGTGAACTACCTGAAATGCCGGACCTGTCTGAAGAAGATCGTGCTTTCCTGCGGGAAGCATTCACCCTTCTGCCACCTGCTCCTTGGGATCATCAAACCTGGAAAAGCTGGACGGAGGCTGTAAAGGCTGCAACGGGACGCAAGGGCAAGAACCTATTCATGCCCCTGCGGCTGGCGCTTACGGGGCAGGTGCATGGGCCGGAACTGGCTGACCTGCTAGTGCTGATTGGTCCGGAAAGAAGTCTGAGCCGACGACCCTGACTTTTGTGTTTTCCGTATAAGGGCGCTCAACGGGTGGTGTTGATGTGACGGGGGCGACATAGGCCGGAGTGTTTGATGTTTGCACCGTTGAGGCGGGGATATAGTCAACCTTCTCGGCTTTGACGGGGGCCGGAATTTCATAGACAGGCAATGCTATGGCGCTGGCTATTTTGGCCTTGGGCCGGGTTATGGTTTTTGACTTCTGCTGCGGTATAAGCACAGTTTTTGATCGCGGCTTCTTGGGAGTTACGATCCAAGAAGCGCGGCACGATTTGACATGCCTGGATGGCGACGGACGTCCAGCAAGCGCCATATTCAATTCGTGAATGCGCTCGCGTAGAGTTTGCGTTTCAGTTTTCAGTCTATCAGTTTTTGTGAGCAGTTTGACGCACTGCACTGATTTGACGGCCGGTGTAAACAGGCTTCCCATGCAGCGATCCTGAGTTGCAGTCTCTCTCAAACGAGAAAGACTGGCTTCCTTTTTGTCAAGAAGCGATTGGGTCGAGAGAAGATGCTTCTTCAGTTGTTTCTGCTCGGCTGGCGTACACAAATCTCTGGGGGCTGTCGTCGTGCAGCCAGCCAGCGCTGCCGAGGCTATCAAAAGTACTGAATAAAACAGCTTTCTATTAGAACATAATGAAATAATAGACATGATGACCTCGCAAGATATAACTATGCCATCATGTTTGAAAAATATAGTTAATTAAACATTAATGGCGAGTATATTTAAGTATACTCGCCATCTAATATCATTGTTTTAAATAAAGCTAACTTAGCTCTTCTTAATAATCCGCTTGTTGCGAAGGGTTTCTCCAGATTTTTGCAATGCTTCAACCACTGCCAGCGCAGTCATGTTGACGACGCCGCGCGAGGTAACGGAAGGGGTCAGAATGTGTGCAGGTCGCGCCGCACCGAGCAGAATCGGCCCCACGTGCAAAGCATCCGTTACCATTTTGACCACATTCAGCGTAATATTTGCAGCGTCGAGGTTCGGGAAGACAAGAAGATTGGCCTCACCTTTCAGCCGCGAATTCGGGAATACGCGGTCGCGCAACGCTTGGGAGAGAGCAGAGTCTCCATGCATTTCACCATCGGATTCGAGTTCCGGTGCTTTCTCGGCGAGAATTGCGGCCGCTTCGCGCATTTTTTCTGCGCTGGCTGACTCTTTCGATCCGAAATTGGAATGCGATACCAAGGCCGCTTTTGGCTCAATACCGAAGCGGCTGATTTCCTTCGCGGCGAGAATTGCCATTTCGGCGACTTCGTTTGCGCTTGGTTCGACGTTGACATAAGTGTCTGTAAGGAAGAGGGCGCCACGCTGCGAGATCAGCAGGCTCAATGCAGAATAGTCCCGGATGCCTGGAACCTTTCCGATGATCTGGCGCACGACGCGGAGGTGGCGTTCGAACCGGCCTTCAAGGCCACAGATCATGGCGTCAGCTTCATCGCGCATAACGGCCAGAGCGGCAATTGCGGTCGAGTTTGTACGCACGATAGTACGTGCGGCTTCCGGCGTGACGCCCTGTCTGCCGGTATAGGACAGATAGAGGTCGACATAGTCGCGATAACGCGGATCGTCTTCGGGATTGATGAGTTCGAAATCCGTTCCCGGACGGATTTTCAAACCATAGCGACGCAGGCGTGTTTCGATGACCTGCGGGCGGCCTACGAGGATCGGTGCGGCAATCCGCTCCTCGATCACGACCTGAGCAGCACGCAGCACGCGCTCATCTTCACCGTCAGCATAAATAACGCGTTTCGGCTTTTCTTGAGCGCGAGCAGCAGCGAACACCGGCTTCATGATGAGACCGGAACGGAAGACGAAACGATTCAGGCGATCGAGATAGGCTTCCATGTCTTCGATCGGCCGCGTGGCCACGCCTGTTTCCATGGCGGCTTTCGCCACTGCCGGGGCGATGCGCAGAATTAGGCGCTGATCAAATGGCGACGGTATGATGTAGTCCGGCCCGAAAGTGGGCGTATCGCCCGAATAGGCACGCGCGGCGACATCCGAAGGCTCTTCGCGGGCGAGGGCAGCGATGGCGCGTACAGCGGCCAGCTTCATTTCCTCGTTGATTGCTGTCGCTCCGACGTCGAGCGCGCCACGAAAGATATACGGAAAGCACAGAACGTTGTTGACCTGGTTTGGATAATCCGAACGACCGGTACAAATCATGGCATCGGCGCGAGCTGCACGTGCCTCTTCCGGCATGATCTCCGGCTTTGGATTGGCCAGCGCCATGATCAGCGGGTTTTCGGCCATTTGCTTCAGAAGTTCGGGCTTCAGAACACCGGCAGCGGAAAGGCCGAGGAAGACGTCAGCACCACCAATAACGTCGGCCAGAGTGCGGGCGTCCGTCTTCTGCGCGTAAACTTCCTTCCAACGATCCATCAGCGTGTTACGGCCTTCGTAGACAACACCTTCGAGATCGCAGACCCAGATATTTTCGCGCTTCGCGCCGAGATTGACGAGGAGATTAAGGCAGGCAAGAGCCGCTGCACCTGCACCGGAGGTGACAATCTTGGCATCACTGATTTTCTTGCCGGCCAGTTCCAGGCCGTTCAGCACTGCGGAAGCAACAATAATCGCCGTGCCGTGCTGGTCGTCATGGAAGACAGGGATGTTCATTTTAGCGCGAAGCTGCTCTTCGACTTCGAAGCACTCAGGTGCCTTGATATCTTCGAGATTTATACCGCCGAAAGTTGGTTCCAAAGCGGCAACAACGTCGACAATGCGGTCGATTTCATGCGCATCAATTTCGATGTCGAACACGTCGATGTCGGCGAATTTCTTGAAGAGAACTGCTTTTCCTTCCATCACCGGTTTGGAAGCAAGCGCACCGATATTGCCAAGGCCAAGAACTGCAGTGCCGTTAGACACGACGGCAACGAGATTGCCTCGCGCCGTGTATTCGGCGGCGGTTGCGGGGTCTTCGTGGATTGCGAGGCATGGCGCAGCGACGCCAGGCGAGTAGGCCAGCGCCAGATCTCGCTGGTTGCCAAGGGGCTTTGTCGCCTGAATTTCCAGCTTTCCGGGCTTCGGATAACGATGGAAGAACAAAGCTGCTTCATCGAAATCCGAACGGGAAGTGGAAGGTGTTTTCTTGGTCATGGTCGCATCGCTTTCCAAAATCTTTCGCGCAGGGCTGGAGCCATTTGCACGGGAGGGCGCGGATTCGCATACAGGTTCTGCATGACGCTTCCGCACACCGGGCCATTATTGTTCTTAGTCTATCGGCTCAAATCTCAGTAGGCCCGTTTTCGAGAATGAGTTTTTCCAAATTTGCAGTTCTATCGGTTGCTGCTGCTAAAACGCACTCTGATAGGCGCCGCCATCGATAACGAGATTCTGCCCGGTAATGAACCCGGAATGTTCCGAGCAAAGGAAGGCGCAGGCCTGACCGAACTCTTTCGGCTGGCCTATCCGCTTGGCGGGAATTGTCGAGGCCCGCTTTGCGGCTTCTTCTTCCGGTGTTGTACCATTCTTCTGGGCTGAGAACGCAAAACCGTTGCGAAGACGATCTGTGTCGAATGCGCCGGGAAGGATGTTGTTGATGGTCACATTGGATGCCGCGACCGTGCGTGCGACGCCAGCAAGAAACGCCGTCAGGCCAGCGCGGGCACCGGAGGAGAGGTCAAGGCCGGGAATGGGAGCGTATACCGATGTCGATGTGATGTTGACGATACGCCCAAATCGGCGTGCAACCATCCCGTCGATCACGGCTTTGATCAGCTCTATCGGCGTGACCATATTCTGTGTCACGCCTTGAAGAATGGCATCTCGATCAAGAAGGCGAAAATCCTTGAATGCCGGTCCGCCATTATTGTTCACGAGAATATCAGGTGCGGGGCAGGCGGATAGCAGTTCAGCCTGTCCTTCGGGACTTGATATGTCTGCCGCGACCGCATCAACCTTCACGCCAAACGTCTTGCGAATTGTATCCGCCGTTGCAGCGAGCGTTTCTTCATTTCGTCCATTCAGAACGAGATCGCATCCGGCTTCGGCGAGCGCCTCGGCACAAGCTCGTCCGAGCCCTTTACTGGAAGCGCACACAATTGCTTTTCGACCCTTCAGGCCCAAGTCCACGGCTCGATCCTCGCATTCTGTTCAAGTTTTAGAGACATGCCACCAAGCAAGCGGTCCAATCAACCAGATTCTGGTTTACAGGAGCATGTGTCCACTTTTTAGAGCCAGAAGGCGCAATATTCACGAACAATATTTGGTGAACGTCGTTATTCATGAGGCGGAGTGAATTCCGCTCTCGGTCGTATCAGCGATCCATTGTCCACCTGTTCCAGCGCATGGGCGAGCCAACCCGCGATGCGCGCGAGCGCAAAGAGAAGCAGTGGTGCCTCCGCTGGCAGTTCATATAGTTCAGTCACTGCGGCGAGCGCGAAATCAATATTCGGTTTCTCTCCCAGGATGTCCGCAGCACTTCGTTCCAAATCACGATAGATGGCGGGCAATTCCAGTTGTTCCAGCAATGCGGAAGCGCGAACGTCCCCTGTTTCCCTGTAAAGGGGATGACCGAACAAATGAATTTGCGTACCTTGTCTGAGCTGGTCTTTGATGGCGGCTTCGGGACCTATTTCCCGAGCTTGGGCAATAATAGCCGTTGCGGCCGTGGCTGCTCTGCCATGTCTGGGGCCGATCAATGTTGATAATCCGGCCAGTGTTGCTGCAGACAATGGAGCGCCTGTCGAGGCGGCGACGCGGGTTGCGAATGCCGACGCATTGAGTTCGTGGTCTGCCAGAAGCACCAGAATACGCCGAATAATATCGCTTGCCTGCGGCTTTTGCCAGACAGAAGCAATACGCTCATGCATGGGCATATCGGATATAGATACGCCAAGAGCAGTATTGTGGAACAATTGTAGCAGACCGAAAGCCTCTTGCTGCAGGATTGCTGCGGAACGTCCAGAACTGGGCAGGTCGTTCGCTGCTCGAACGGCAAAGGTGGTGAACAGGCGTTCCAACGGCGCAGAGCATGGCTGCTGTCGACATAGCGGCATTTCTCCGCAGGCACCGCCGCTATTGTCGAAATTCATCTGCCATAGCAGGGCGGCCACTTGTTCCAATGTTGCCGTTTCCGACAGCTCAGCCGCATCGCAGCCGCGATAGAGCAAACGGCCATCAATAATGGTCGAAATGCCGGAGCGCATGATCGGAAGCCCCCAGCGAATAGTGTCAGCAGCAACAGTACTATCTCTATTGCGACCCGGACGTCTGCCGGCCAGACGATGAACGTCTTCTGATCGATAGAGGCTGCGTCTGGGATCATCGGGCTGCGGCTTGGAACGGATGCGACCACGACTGACATTGGCATAAAGCGTCTGAGGCTTTGTCTGAAGAATGGATAGCGCTTCTTCCGCTGTAAGCCAGTTCATTATTGCTCCCTACATTGATCGATTTCATCAAGATTGACGTCAACTATACTTGGAGAGAATGTCGAAAGGCAAACAAGGAGAATTACTATGAATAGCGGACTTGAAGACGTGATCGCTGCCGAAACCGTGCTGTCAGACGTCGATGGGCTTGCAGGCAGGCTGGTTATTCGCGGTCGATCGCTGGACGATCTGGTTCCGCACAGCAGCGTCGAAGATGGAATAGAACTTCTATGGGACGGTTTTTTTGAAGGCCTCCCCACAGGAGCAGAACTTCAGCAGGCTCTGGGCGAAGCCCGTTTGCAGGTATTTCATCATACCGATGCGCTTGACGATGCATTGATGGAAATGTCTCCAATAGAAGCGCTGCGCGCATTGATGGCGCGCATTCCAGATGAAGACGACGTGACCGCCGCTTTGCATCTGATGGCCGCACCGGCGGTTTTCACAACAGCCATTCTGCGCGCCCACAAGGGACGGCGGCCTATCCGTCCTGATCCGACGCTTCCGCACAGTGCGGACATACTTCGCATGATGAATGCGGCAATGCCCGATGAAGCAGAAGTTGCCGGGCTGGATACTTACCTTGTGACAGTTTGCGATCATGGATTGAATGCGTCGACCTTCGCCGCCCGCGTCGTGGCATCGACACGGGCTGGCCTGACCTCGTCTCTGCTTGCTGCGATCAGCGCATTGAAGGGACCGCTCCACGGTGGTGCTCCGGGACCGGTACTCGATATGCTCGATGCCATCGGCAGGCCCGCGAACGCCGAATGGTGGCTTGAATCAGCAATTGCCGATGGGGAACGGCTGATGGGGTTCGGTCATCGGGTTTATCGGGTACGTGATCCACGTGCCGATGCCCTGAAAGGTGCTTTGAAGCGTATCGAATCCCTTGGGCATGAACGTGGAAAACACCGGGTTGAATTGGCTGAGGCAGTTGAGAAAGCTGCCATAGCAGTTCTCAAGCGCCACAAGCCGGATCGGCCCCTCGAAACCAATGTCGAGTTCTATACCGCTCTTTTGCTTGAGCAACTGGGTTTCCCGCGTGAGGCCTTCACGTGTGTCTTTGCCATGGGGAGAACCATGGGGTGGATAGCTCACTGCCGGGAGCAGGCTGCAACGAACAAGCTCATTCGTCCGCAGTCGCGTTATGTTGGCCCAAAGGTCGAACTCGTTGCTTGACGCATAGTCCACGAGACCAACACTTAGCTTTAGAAAGAACAGCCGGGAGCGCGGATTTGATTTATTCAGGTCGGCGCTCCTGGCGTATTCGAAGCTACGTGAAGTTGCTTTTCGCACTACAAAAACAGCTGTCATATCGCTGTGACAGGAATCGGGTTTTCTGCGCCCAGATCAGGTTGCCATTGAAGGGGACAACCAAATGAGCGCAGATGCTCCGCAGGCCAGAAAACTCCGAACGCTTTTCATTTCGGATGTGCATCTCGGTTCAAAAGCAGCACAGGCCGAACTGCTTCTGGATTTTCTCCGTTATTATGACGCGGAGACAATCTATCTTGTGGGCGATATTGTTGATGGCTGGCGTCTCCGGCGCAATTGGCATTGGCCGCAAGAGCACAACGACGTGGTCCAGAAACTGCTTCGCAAAAGCCGCAAGGGCGCCAATATCATCTACATCGCTGGCAATCATGACGAGTTTCTGCGGAATTTCCAAGGGACGCATTTCGGCGGCATCGAGGTGATGAACCGGGCGATTCATGAAACGGCGGACGGTCGAAAATTTTTGGTTATCCATGGTGATCAGTTCGATGTGGTTGTTCGTAATGCCCGCTTCATTGCCTATCTGGGCGACTGGGCATATGACACCGCCATTTGGATAAACACGATTATGAGCCGTGTCCGCTCGCTTTTTGGGTTGCGCTACTGGTCATTTTCGGCTTGGGCGAAATTTCGCGTCAAAAAGGCGGTCAATTTCATCGGCCAATTCGAGAATGTGGTTTCAGAGGAGGCGCAGCGTATCGGCGTCGATGGAGTAATCTGCGGCCATATCCACCACGCGACGATCGAAAGCATGAACGGCGTCGAATATATCAATACGGGCGACTGGGTGGAAAGCTGCACGGCTGTAATCGAACATTTTGATGGTCGAATGGAGTTGATCGGATGGACGGAGCGTCGTGACCGCCGCCCAATGACAGGAAACGTCAACTCCGGCAGCGAAGAGTACGACGAGGCGCAGGTAATCCATCTTCCGCGTCCCGCTCGCGAATTGGCAAACTTCAGCCGATGAAGAAAATCGTCATCGTCTCAGACGCCTGGCATCCACAAGTCAACGGCGTTGTGCGCACGCTGACGAAATGCCGTGATTTGATGATCGACCGGGGATATGATGTCACGGTTATATCTCCGCTTGATTATCGATCAGTACCTTGTCCGACCTACCCGGAAATCCGGCTCGCCTTGACCGCGACAAGCGCGCTTAAGCGCCGCTTGAAAGCCTTGCAACCCGATTATGTGCATATCGCAACCGAAGGCCCGCTTGGATTCATGGCACGGCGCGCTTGTGTGAAAATGGGCTGGTCGTTCACGACCAGTTTTCACACACGTTTTCCCGAATATCTGTGGGAGCGTTTTCCTGTCCCAACCAGATGGACTTACGCATTCCTGCGGCATTTCCATAACGCGGCCCAGCATACGCTGGTACCGACGCAGTCCATTCTGGACGATCTCAAGGCGCGTGGCTTTACGCAATTGACCCTTTGGACGCGCGGTGTCGATCAGACGCTGTTTTATCCTCGGCCTGAAGTGCAAAAGGACTTGCCACGGCCGGTGTTCCTCTGCGTGGGACGCGTCGCTGCGGAAAAGAACCTGCCAGCGTTTCTGGAACTGGATCTTCCCGGCACCAAACTGATCGTAGGAGATGGTCCATCCCTCAACGATCTTCGGACCCGGTTTCCCAAAGCGGTGTTTGTTGGGAAACGGGAAGGAGACGCGCTCGCCAAAACTTACGCTGCAGCCGACGTCTTTGTCTTTCCCAGCCGGACGGACACGTTCGGTCTTGTTTTGCTTGAAGCGATAGCTTCCGGTCTTCCCGTTGCAGCCTATCCCGTGCCCGGATCAAGCGATGTTGTCGGAATAACCGGCGCAGGTGTTCTTTCGGAAAACCTTGGGGAGGCGTGTCTGGCGGCTCTGGAAATGGAGCCGTTCGAGCCAGCGCACGTGCTCCGCCAATTCACCTGGGATGTTTGTGCCGACATATTCGAAGGAGCTCTCGCTCCGATAAATGGAATCGCAAGCGAGAGTTGTCGACGTTCTGATCAGCCCCAAACGGCAGCTTCCGGCGGATAAACCAGAGCGCCTTCGTAACGCAGCCCAGGGGCGCGGTCATGGGCAAGTAGCAGTGGTCCATCAAGGTCGACCACGTTGGCCTTCTGGGCAAGCAGCACTGCAGGCGCCATGCCGAGCGATGTCCCAACCATGCAGCCGACCATGATCTGAAGGCCGAGGTCGATTGCCTTGTCTCGCATGAGAAGACCTTCGGTCAGCCCGCCCGCTTTGTCGAGCTTGATATTGACGGCATCGTAGCGCTTGGCCAGTTCCTCAAGGCCAATCGACGTGTGAACGCTTTCATCAGCGCAGATAATGACAGGCCGTTCGATTTCACTGAGAATATGATCGTTATTTGCGGGAAGGGGCTGTTCGATAAGAACAACACCTGCGTCCGCTGCCGCACGCATGTTCAGGGCAATATTGTCGGCTGTCCAGCCCTCGTTCGCATCGATAATGATGCGGCTGTTCGGCGCCGCGCGGGTGACCGCGTGGATTTTTTCGATATCGTTCTCTCCGCCCATTTTCACTTTGATGAGAGGGTAATGAGCGACTTTCGCAGCCGATTCCGCCATTTCGGAAGGTGTGCCGAGCGAGACGGTGATTGCGGTTTCAAGCGGGCGGGTTGGGGTGCTCAGCATCTCGGCGACACTTTTCCCCGTTTCCTTGGCTTCAAGGTCCCATAAAGCGCAATCGACCGCATTGCGGGCGGCACCCGCGGGCATCAGATTCTGAATATCCTGTCGGGTCGCGCCGTTCTCGATGGCGGAGCGGGCAGCCTCGATCTGTGCGCTCACGCTTTCGATGCTCTCGCCGTAGCGTGCATAGGGAACGCATTCGCCGCGCCCCTGATGGGGACCGTTGCCGATCACACACACAACAACGGCAGCTTCCGTCTTGGAGCCTCTGGAGATTGTGAATTTTCCGGCGATGGGATAGCGTTCGACAATGATATTCAAGGTATTGTGCATAGAGATGCCCTCTGGGACGCAGTATTTCGGTCGTTCAACGACTCGTATATGAGGTAGGCCATGTTGACCGACACTGCCGACAAAGCAAGAGCTACCAATAATTCTGCGCCGAAGATTGATCTGGTGGAGGAGGATGGCGCGCGTCGTATCCAACTGAGTGGTCGCTGGGTGTCGCAAAGTGTCAATCTTGTCGACGACAGGATGCGCAATCTCGAGAAAACAGAAGGTCACAAAGCAACGATCATTGATGTTTCTGGCGTATCCAGTCTCGATACGGCAGGCGCTTGGCTGCTTGAACGCCTGCGGCAGCGCCTCGCCGTACAGAAAATGGAAGTTGAGCTGGAAGGCGTACGACAGTCCTGGCTTCCTCTGATGGAGGAAGTGGGGCAGGCCGTCGAGCGCACCCTGGATATCCCACGCCAGAAGAAGCCGTTCTTCTTAATTTCATTTCTGGCCGCGCTTGGCGGCGGCGTTGTTTCCGTGGGTAGTGACTTCAAGATGGCGATGCACATTCTTGGGGCCACCATCCGCGGAGCTCAATTGAAGTATGGGCGCGGTAGTGGCATTCCCTTCGCCGCGATTGTCACGCAGATGGATCGCATGGGCGTGGGTGCGATTCCCATCATCATCCTGATGTCGACGATTGTTGGAGCGATCATTGCCCAGCAGGGTGCGTTTCAGCTGCGTTATTTCGGCGCCGAGATCTTCGTTGTCGATCTGGTGGGCATTCTGGTCTTGCGTGAACTCGGGGTGCTTCTGACAGCTATTATGATTGCCGGTCGTTCCGGCAGTGCGATCACGGCTGAAATCGGTTCCATGAAAATGCGTGAGGAGACCGATGCTCTCACCGTGATCGGTCTCAATCCGGTGGGCGTTCTGGTCTTTCCACGCCTTGTGGCGCTGGTTCTGATCCTGCCATTGCTTACCATCATTTCCGATCTCGCTGCGTTGATCGGGGCAGGCGGCGTCGCCTGGTTTTATTCCAATATTTCACCTGATGCTTTCATCAGCCGTCTGCACGATGCTGTCGCGTTGAACACCTACTTTGCAGGGCTTATCAAGGCTCCTTTCATGGCCATGATCATTGGGATTCTCGCTTCGGTAGAAGGCATGAAGGTAGGCGGAAGTGCGGAATCATTGGGCCGCCGCGTTACCGCTTCCGTTGTGAAGGCAATTTTCGTAGTTATTGTCGTGGATGGTTTGTTTGCCATGTTCTATGCGGCAATTGATTTTTAGATATTGCTTATGCTCCTTGTTTTTAATGGGTTCTTTGAGACACAGTTGCACAGAAAATTGACCCTAAGATTGTGTTCGGCGGTTCAGTCGGAAGCCAAGCTCGGTTAAAGAATGATTATGGAGAACGGCATCGACCATCAGCTGCAACCGCAGGGCGAAGTTACTCAAACGGCCGTGCCGATGATCTCGGTGCGCGACGTGACGGTATCGTTCGGACGTCAAACGGTGCTCGATAAGTTGTCTCTTGAGATTTACCGGGGTGAGGTTCTCGGTTTTATCGGCCCTTCGGGTTCGGGTAAATCTGTTCTGATGCGAACCATTCTTGGTCTCAATAAAAAGCAGTCCGGCGAGATCGAGATATTAGGTCGCAATATCGATCAGTTGAATGAGCTGGAAAAGATGGCCATCGATATGCGTATGGGCGTTCTGTTCCAGCACGGAGCTTTGTTTTCCGCGTTGAATGTTCTTGAAAACATTCAGGTTCCGATGCGCGAATATCTCGATCTGTCGCCTAAACTGATGGACGAACTGGCGCGATTGAAGATTGATCTGGTCGGCCTGAAGCCGGATACGGCAGAAAAATTTCCGTCCGAACTCTCCGGGGGCATGATCAAGCGCGCTGCGCTGGCACGTGCGCTGGCCTTGGACCCCGATATTCTTTTTCTTGATGAACCGACCTCCGGACTCGATCCGATCGGTGCAGCGGAGTTCGATGACCTGATCGCCAACCTGCGGGATACGATGGGGTTGACCGTCTATATGGTCACCCATGATCTCGATAGTCTATTTGCGATTTGCGACCGGATCGCTGTCCTTGGAGGCAAGAAAGTGCTCGTCAGCGGCACCATCGAAGACATGCTGACGGTGGACGATCCGTGGGTTAAATCCTATTTTCGGGGCAAGCGGGCGCGCCAGATCGACCCGTCAGCGCCCACGCGACGGCGGCCAGGCAGCCGCTTGCAGACTGGATAAAATATGGAAACTAAAGCCAATTACGTACTGGTGGGTGTCTTCACGCTGATCGTCAGCCTCTTGGCTTTCGCTTTCGTGTTCTGGATCGCCCGTTTCGGAGAAGCACGCGATTCTCTGGAACTCGATGTTCGTATCCCAGGCTCCGTTACGGGTCTTTCAATTGGAAGTCAGGTCCTGTTCAACGGCATCAAGGTTGGTGATGTTCGGGCGCTGCGTCTCGATCCCACCAATCCGGAAATGGTGATCGTGAAAACGCGGGTCAACGCGACAACACCGATTACTCGTTCGACCACGGCAACCCTTGGGTTTCAAGGGCTGACGGGGCTCGCTTATATCGAGCTGAAGGGCGGTCGCCTTGATGAACCCAATCTGCTGACAGAAGCCGAGAAGGGCGAGACAGTTGCCCGTATCGATGCCGATCCGTCTTCAATCAACAATCTTCTCGCCACCGCGCAGGACATTGCGGCGCGCGCGAATTCGGTACTCAGTCAGCTGGAAGGCTTCGTGAAAGATGCTCGTGGACCGCTGACGGATACGATCAATAATACGAAGACTTTCACTGACGCGCTCGCGAAGAACGCCAACATCGTTGAGGAGCTTGGCAAGAACACTGGGAATATCAATCAGATTGTCACTGATGCTAAGGACATGATGGCTCGTCTGAATGCCGCTTCCGGGCGTGTCGATGCTA
Source organism: Ochrobactrum sp. PL_is483 (assembly GCF_055816855.1). Taxonomy (NCBI): domain Bacteria; kingdom Pseudomonadati; phylum Pseudomonadota; class Alphaproteobacteria; order Hyphomicrobiales; family Brucellaceae; genus Ochrobactrum; species Ochrobactrum sp. PL_is483. Next base: position 33,670 of record NZ_JBVPGS010000026.1, on the reverse strand, counting down.
TCCTGGCAAAGACAGACAGGCTTCTGTCGAGTGACGATAAGGACGGCGTTGTCGCGCAAGCAAAGGCAACACTGGAGTCCATCCGCCAGACATCTGACAATCTCGATAAACGACTGGGTCCGATCGCGGACAACCTTCAGCGTTTCTCCGGGCAGGGTTTGCGTGATGTGCAATCCGTGGTGGTGGATAGCCGCCGGTCCATTCAACGTATAGAACAGGCAATTACCGATCTTGAGCGCAATCCTCAACGCCTCATTTTTGGTGGCAAGGGGAATGTACCCCAGTATGACGGGAGGACGCGTCATTGATTTCCAAAGCCAGCTTTATTGACATGAAATCATATCGCACTCTTCGTCGTACAGCTTCAGCTTCTATCCTCCTCGGCATATTTCTTGCGGGTTGTGGGACAACAACGCCGCTCGATACTTTCAATCTCTCAGCGCCGCAGCCCGGCGTGTCGGCGCCGAGCCGAAAGAATACGCAGTTGCTGGTTCCGACACCAAGTGCACTCAAGGCGCTTGATAGCGAGAATATCGTGGTCAGCTCTACTCCGGGTTCCATTGAGTATCTGAAGGGTGCTCAATGGGGCGACAGGCTGACCAATATCGTGCAGTCACGTCTGGTACAGGCTTATGAGAATACCGGCGTGTTCGGCGGCATTGGCCGTCCCGGAGATGGATTGGCAATCAATTATCAGATACTCACCGATCTGCGTATGTTCGGCATTCAAGCCTATGCCTCACCAAAGCTGGCAGTGGTCGAACTGGCCGTCAGGCTGATGAACGACAAGACTGGGGAGGTGCGTGCGACCCGCGTGTTCCGGACAGCCATTCCTGTGAGCGGCGCCACAAACGCTGCCTATGTGAAGGCGCTTAATGCGGCTTTTGAACGGACTGCCAGCGAAATCGTGAGCTGGACGGTGGCGACGCTCTAAACTGAGGCAAATGGAATGATGAAGGGTCGGTGTGTTTCGCCGGCCTTTTTTATTGGCCAGAATAAACCGTTTTGATCTCTGCGAGACAAACAAAACGCGACCCGAGGGCTGCGTCAGACTGCTGACAAATCTTCGATAGCGGCAAAAGACCAGAATCAAACCATGAACAGATCGGAATCAAAAACCCCTCGATTTTTGACTTATGCCAAAAACGAGGGGTTTGTAATCAATCTGACGCGGCCCGAAGGCCGCGTTTCTTTGGATTCAGCTTTTAGCGGAGGCGACCGCTTGCATGTGCAAGCATGGTGTAAACCTTGCCGGTATCCGACGTGAGATAGGTACGCGTCACCATGTTGTCACGGTCGTTGCGGGCCACATCTTCCAGCAAACGCTGGAAGTCATCCATGTAACGGTCAACCGCGCGGCGGAATTCACCATCCGTCTGATACTTGCGCTTGATATCGTCAAAGGTCTGCTGTCCCTTCAGCGTGTAGAGACGACGGGTAAAGACATTCCGTTCGCCACGGCGATAACGATCCCACAACTCTACCGAAGCTTCGTGGTCGATCGCACGCGCAATATCGACAGAAAGCGAGTTCAGAGATTCTACAACATGGCTTGGCGAGCGGGGCGTTGCGGTCGGCTGCACCTTCGGTTGCGCCGCTTCTTCTTCTTCGCGGGATGCGCGGGCAAGAAGATCGGATACCCATCCACGTGGCTTTTCGGCCTGGGTAGTTGCCTGCGCAGGCTGAGCCTTCGGTGCCTCGAAGGTGCGCTGACGCACTGCAACATCTGCCGGTGCCTGAACAGGCGTCGGGCGAACTGCTGCCGGTGCCGGACGCGAAACCGGACGGTCCGCACGGCTTTCACCGACATCCACCAGTCGGCCTGACTTGTTGACGATTTCCGCGAGTTCCTTGAGCGCGTTGATCTGTTCGCTCACGGCCTTGCGCATTGCTGTTGTCGTTTCCTTGGCTTCAGCAGGCATGTCGAGAACGCCGCGCTTCAGTTCGCCGCGGGTCGTGTTGAGTTCGTTGCGAATTTCGCTTGCGGTGCGGCGGATATCGTCGGTCGCAGCAGAGAACTTCTGTGCGGCCTGTTCCACGATTTCCGAAACGCTTTCGCGCATTTTCTCGGCAGACGTCCTTGTCTGGCCCTCGGCGCGCTGGAATGCGGACGTCACCAGTTCCTCGAAGGACTGCATCAGCTTTTCCACGCCTTCCGACTTCTCGACCAGACCGGATGCCAGTTTGTCGAGCGCCTGATGGCGATCTTCAAGCGTACTGACGAGGCCGTTCTGGGCCGTGTTGATCATGTCGGAAGCTGAGGAGAGAACCTTTCCATGCTCTTCGAAACGGTCGGCGATGTCTGCGATCTGCGACAGGGTGCTGTCGGAGAGTGCGCGCAACGTGCCGATATTGCTGTCGATCAGGCCCGTGGAAGCCTGGAACATCTGCGCTGCACGATTCGTGTTCTCAACGAAGCTCGAAGTTGAGTCTACGAGGCGACCGTCAATATCAGTGAGATTGCGCGTTGCTGCATCAATCAGCTTGCCCAGTTCGCCGTTCGACGCAGCAAGGCGGTCGATCAGCTCGCTGACATTATCGGAAAGACCCGTCTTGGCCTGCTGAACGGCGGCAATGGTTTCTGCCGTGCGGCTTGCAAGCGCGTTGACCAGAGCGGCATTTTCCGAGCGGAGCCTGTCGGTTGCGGCGTGGGTTGCTTCTTCAAGCTGTTGCGCCAGTCCGCGACCGCTATCGGCAAGCCGCTGTACGAGCGGTTCTGCCGTATCGTTGAGGATCTTGGTGATTTCCTGCGAACGGGCCGCGAGGACAGCATTGAGTTCGCGGGTGCGCTCTTCCAGCGTAACCGCGGTCGTATCGGTGACTTGGGCGATACGTGCCTCGACAGAACCCAGTTCCATCGTGATGCGCGAGCCGATGTCGCCCAGACGCGTTGCAATCGCATCAGCACGTTCCGCGAGGCGGGCTTCCGTGCCAGCGAGATTGTCGGCAACGCTGGCCGAAAAGGATTCGCTGTGACCGGCAAGCGTTTCGCTCGTCTTGGAAGCTGTATCCGCGATACGAGACTCGATGGTGCTGAGCTCACCGGTGAGGCGGCTTTCAATTGCCTCAAGACCGCTCGCAATGGCGCTGGCGCGTTCATTGAGGCGTGCTTCCGTGCCAGCCAGATTGTCGGCAACGCTGGCCGCAAAGGCTTCGCTATGACCGGCAAGCGTTTCGCTGGTTCTGCTCGCCGTGTTGGCAATACGGGCTTCGATCGAACCGAGCTCGCCGGTAAGGCGGCTTTCGATCTCGCCGAGACGGCCGGCAATCGCGTCGGCGCGGTCGCCAAGGCGTGCTTCCGTGCCAGACAGATTGTCTATCAGGCGGGCGCTGAATGCCTCGCCAAAACCGTCCAGAGCTTCGCCAGCCTTTGCGGCTTCAGCCGAAAGCGTGCTTGCTGCCTCGCCAATCTTCTCACGCAGCGTACCTGCAACGACACCAGCACTTTGTTCGAGCGCCCGGCGGACATTGTCGACACCGATAGCGAGCGCCTTTTCCATCGTTTGCGTGCGCTCTTCGATAATGCCGGTCTGGCCTTCGAATGCACGGCTGATGGTTGAGCTGCTGTCAGCAATCGCATTGTGCAGATTGGACGTGCGCTGTTCAAGAATATCGCCGTGATCCTGCAGTGTCTGGCTGAGCGAGGCAGTGCTTTCGCTCAGGGTTGCGCGGATTTCCGCTGCACGGGTTTCTATCGTGCGCTCATGACCGTCCAGAATGCCGGCGAGGGCATTGTTGTGATCGTTCAAGACGGTGTGGAGGCCGTTGGTGCGTTCTTCGACCTGGCGAACATGTTCACCCAGAGCGGCGACGAAGGCATCGCGACCGGCACCGATGGATTCGGTCATGCTGCTTGCGCGTTCGTCAAGAATGCGTGCAAGCGTATCCTGGTTGTCGGCAATGAGTGCCTGCAATGCATTAACGCGTTCATCGAAAGTGCGTGCCAGAACTTCACGATTTTCGTTGAAGTTATCGCGCATTGCGGCGGCGCGCTCATCCATCAGCTGAGCGAGCATGGCCTGATTGCCTGCGATGACCCCATGAAGTGCGGTCGCGCGCTCCTCCAAGGAGTTGGCGTGGTCTGCGAAGCTCGCATTGAGCAATGCGGAGTGACTTTCCATTGTCTGGCGGAGCGCGTTTGTCCGCTCTTCCAGAATTGCCGCATGGTTATCGGCAACCGAGTTGAGCGCCGATGCGCTGGCATTCACGGCATTTTCAATGTCGCTCGTGCGGGCGGCAAGCGTATCGGCATGGCCGCGGATAACAGCAGAAACACGCTCGGTCTCGCCTTCCAGCGAAGCAGCCAGAGTATCGCGGCTTTCGGCCAGCTTGCCTGCGAAAGCATCAGCCTTTTCGCCAAGAATGTTGCCGACGCTTTCACCGATGGACGTCAGGTCTTCGCCGATCTTTGTCTTGGTTTCATCGATCATCGCGCTCAAGGACGTGCGGCCGCTGGAGAAGGTCTCAGCGATTTCACGGGTGCGAGCGATGAGATTTTCGTTGATCTGACGCGAGCGGGTCTCAAGGGCAGCATTGAGTTTTTCGGTGCTGCTGTCGAGGGCATGCGCACGGGCTTCGAACTCGGACAAAAGCGAGCGGCCACGTTCGGAGAGCGTGCTTTCGAGATTGGCGAGGCGGGTGTCGAATTCGCCGACCATGGATTGGGTTGCATTGCCAAGCAGACTGGCGATGCCGGTCGTACGCTCGTCAAGAGCTTCTGCGAGACGATCGGATACCGTGCGCGACTGTTCATCAAGCGTCGCGATCCGCGTATCGAGCAGATTTGCGAAAGCTTCGCCCGATGTCGTGATGCGCGAGCCGATGTCGCCCGTGCGGGTCTCGATGGCTTCGGCAATAGCGCCGCCGCTTTCATTGATGCTGCCGATCAGGCGTTCGCCCGATTCGGTGAGCAGGGTGCTCAACTGCTGCGAAGCCGACAGAACATTGTCGCGGATGATGTTGGAAGCGCTCGAAAGCTCTTCCTTCAGCTGTTCATGTGCTCCGGAGATGGACGAGCGCACACGCTCGGCGTGGCTGACCACGGCTTCGCGTTCGTTGCCCAGATCGCTGACGAGCGAACGAATGCGAACCTCGTTGTCGCTATAGGCGCGCTCAAGCTGGTTGACTTCCGATTGAACGAGCGTTTCCAGCTCGACTGCTCGCGCCAGGGTGCGCTCGATGCCTTCGTTCATGGCAGCGACTTCGCGGCGCACGGCTTGGCCAAGCGTCGAAACACGGTCGCCGGATACAGCTTCCGGCTGGAGCAGCCGCATGGCTGCTTCCGACATGCTGCGCGCGGCCATATGCATTTCCTGCGCACGCTTAACGAGTTGCGCGAAGCCCCAGAACATTGCAACCGGAAGAGCCACACCCGCAACCACACCGAGACCAGCAGGCGAGGTGAAGAAGTCCTTCGTGGCCTGCAGGCTCGAAAAGACATCAGGATTGATGGCCTTGCTGAGAGCAACGCCGCCAGCAGCCCAGAGCACGCTAATCGCGGTCGTGGTCCAGAACAGCTTCGACGAGTTTTCCGTCACGCGGCGTGGAGCTGCGATGATTGCTTTTTCACTGCGGGAATCGTCGTTTGCAGGCGTGAAGGTAGAGGAGGCGACATTGGCAGCGGTCGCAACAGGCGCAGCGGAAACAGGCTTGCTGACAGGTTCTGGCGCTGGCGTTGCGGCCTTGGAGGTATTGGCAGGCTTGTGCTGAGTATTGGCCGTTGCTTGCGCAATAGGTCCGGCGGCTTTCACAACAGGCGGGACTGGCGGTGCTGCAGGCGTCGCTATTACCGAGGCAGTGGTGATGGTGGCCACTTTCGTAGCCGCTTCCACTGGCGAAACAGCGGCCGGTTCGGCCGTTTTCGTCTTCTGCTCGGCAACCAGCTCTTCAGCCGCGCGCGAAATCTGCTCTTCCAGATCATCGACGGAGAAGCCTTCATCGAGCGCACTCAAGTCCATGTCGATATCAAGATCATCGCCGAAATCGATGTCGAGCGCTTGTTCCAGTGCCTTTTCAACCTCAAGGTCGAGCTTCTGTGCCTTGGATTTGGAAGCCATTGTTTGCCTACCTCGTACTCATTACTGTGACGGCCGGACCACAAAAATAGCCGTTACAAACTTTCTCCGCCATTTTGCATCGTATCGGCTAGCGTCTGTTAAGGAAATAGGCGTCTTTTGCCGATACCTAAAACTTTAAATACAAGGTTAACGGAAGCCGTATCAATTCGTGAAAATTCGACATTTCCGGGCTTCGGGGCTTTACCAGCAAGTTGTGGAAATCGATCGTTGCTGTTTCCCTGATCCGAAAAATCTCTGCAAGATTCTTAACAAAATTACCCGTATTGCGTGTATACAGCCTATTTTCGAAAGTCTGGATTGTGGAGGAGGGACCAAGGGATTCTATCCCTTATCCCTACTCTCCCTTACGGCATATCATATGATGCACTTTCGGCTGACGGCAAGGAAGAGTTTTCCTGTTGTGAAGACAACTGTCGGATTTCTCAGGCATGGTGTCCAACACATGATGCTTGACATAAAAGCGCAATCCTAGCCTTGGTTGGGAGGAAGGTTGAAACTATTTGCAGAACGCCGTATCTGCCATTCCGAGTTTATTTGCGTTTTCCGCCGAACCACTGATGGATGCTCAAATTAAGGATCGCGGAATTTGCGTATTTCAAGGAATGAAGATGACGAAGATCGTATTCGTATCAGCTGATGGCGCGACACGGACCGAGGTTGAAGCCGATAACGGGTCAAGCGTGATGGAAGCTGCCATTCGCAATGGCATTCCCGGTATCGATGCGGAATGCGGCGGGGCCTGTGCCTGCGCAACCTGCCATGTCTATGTAGACGGCGACTGGGCCGACACTGTCGGTGGTCCGGATGCGATGGAAGAGGACATGTTGGATTTCGCCTATGAAGTTCGCCCTACCTCGCGCCTCTCATGCCAGATCCGCGTCTCGGATGATCTTGAAGGTCTTGTCGTGCAGGTTCCAGAGCGCCAGAACTAATGCATGTCTCCCAAAAGTGGGAACCGATTTTGGGAGACGCATGAAAACAAAAACTTAAAGCGCGTCATATGCGTAAGATAAAATGCAACGCGCTTTAAGCCCAAAGAAAAGGTGATAGGTTGGGCGTTGAACCGCAGATTGACGTTGCAATTGTCGGGGCTGCGGACCTATCGCACATAATTTCAGGCCCGTTCTATTTGGACGCCTGTTGGGCGCGTTCAAGGCGGTAAGTCAACAAACGCGTGAAACGATTTTCGAAATTGATCGTTTCAACCCGGTCAAACTGCTGCTGCTGCTTGTCATGCGCCTCCATGAGACGCGCGGTCACCTTATCTATGTCGGCGCGCAAAACCGCACAATCCGGACGAGTACGCAAACCGCGTATTTTTCGTTCCATCTCGCTCGCGAAACTGCGTGCGATGACGATGTGGCTTTCTTCGTGACGGCGAATATCCTGCAACAGCGTATCCCAGATCAAAGCCAGTTCCGGCGTTGCCTTGCGACGTTGTTTCCAGCGGGGCAGGGATACCTTCGCGTGAACATTTACATAGACATCCTGCACCTTGCACGCCGTTCCTGGCGCACGACCATAGCGCACTTTGGCATCGAAACGGATTTCAGCAGCACCCGGATGATGTTGACCAGTTTTTTTTAGGAAAGGCCCGTTACGGGAAAGAGCCTTGTCGAGGTCGGCTGCTGTTTTGCCGCTCACGGTATAATAGTTGAATTTGCGAAAAATCGCTGCTGCTTCTGCCTGCGGGGTCAAGAGAGAAAGAATTGCACTGAGAGCCAGAACCTTCTTCTTTAAATTCATGTCCTGACACCTCTTTCTAAAACCGGTAAGAAATTCGCTTTTTTCTGCCGCGAGCATGGCATGCAATCGTCAAGAGAACTATAACGCCTCCGACAAAATGACTTTAGGCGAGGTTGGTTGCAACCTCGCCACAATCTAATGCCCGAAGAATTGGCACAGGAACATTTCGCTATGACGAAAGAATGGCATCTTGCTCACGGACGAAGTCTCCGATTAGGCGACAAGTCAGTGATCATGGGCATATTGAACGTCACGCCCGATTCTTTTTCTGATGGCGGCCATCATAACGACCTGGAGAAGGCCGTTGAAGCGGCGGGGCAGATGCTCGCTGATGGCGCGACAATCATCGATGTGGGAGGGGAATCGACCCGCCCCGGAGCTGCTGCCGTTGATGCCGAAACGGAAATCTCTCGTGTTGTTCCTGTCATCGAGGTATTGGCAAAGAAATATGATTGCATCATTTCCGTCGATACTTACCGCGCGGCGACCGCGCAGGCTGCGGTCAATGCCGGAGCACATATCGTCAATGACGTCTGGGGACTCCAGCGTGAACCGGAAATTGCTCATGTGGCCAAAAAGAGCAGCGCAGGATTGGTCATCATGCACACCAGCAGGGACCGGCTGGTTCTCCCCGATGTCATCGAAGATCAGTTTTCGTTCCTGAATATTTCGCTGGACATAGCGCGAAAGGCCGGCATCGACCCGTCCCATATCGTGCTCGATCCCGGTTTCGGTTTCGGCAAGAACAAGGATGAGGATGTTGCGCTGTTGGCCAGAGCGGATGAACTACAGAAACTCGAATTTCCGTTGCTGGTCGGCACATCGCGCAAACGTTTCATCGGCGGCATGACCGGCAGGGAAAATCCACTCGACCGTGACATAGGAACAGCGGCAACGTCGGTCGCATTGCGTTTGGCCGGTGCCGACATCTTCCGTGTTCACAATGTCGCTTTTAATAGAGATGCACTTGCCGTTGCAGATGATATCCTGCAATCCCGACGCAGTGAAAACAGAAAGTGAAGCCGTGTACACGATCCGAATGATGAATTGCGCATTTTTCGCGCACCACGGCGTTTTCGATGAAGAGCACAAGCTGGGACAGCGCTTTTACGTCGACGCCATTCTGGATGTCGATCCGGGAAACGCGCTGGAAAATGACGATATCGAGGGAACCGTACATTACGGTATCGCTTTCGCCGTCATTCAGGATATCGTCACAGGCCGTCAGCGCTATTTGATCGAGACGCTGGCTCTTGATGTCGCCAAGGCACTGGCTGCCCGGTTCCCGCAGGTAAAGCGCGCTGAAATTACTGTGCGCAAGCCGAACGCACCGGTTCCGGGTGTGCTGGATCATGTTGAAGTGACCGTGGTTTATCCGCAGTGACCACAGACAGACATTATCGCGCCTGGCTGGGGCTCGGCGGAAATATCGACGATCCGGTTGCTTCGATGGGTAAGGCCCTGCGCATCCTGAACGAACGAGCAGACACGAATATCGTCGCAGTTTCGCCGGTTTATCGCACGCCGCCATGGGGAAAGACGGACCAGGCGTGGTTTCACAATGCCTGCGCTGAAATCGAAACTGCGTTGCAGCCTTTGGATCTGATTGCGATCTGCCTCGACGTTGAGCGTTCCTTAAAGCGCGTCAGGCTCGAGCGATGGGGGCCACGCATTATCGATATCGACATATTGGCAATGCAGGACGATGCCGGACAAGCCATTAACATGGCAGACGCCAAGCTTGAGTTACCGCATCCGCGCATGCACGAACGGGCTTTCGTTCTGGTGCCTTTGAACGATATTGCACCGAGCCTTGAAATTGCGGGCCAGTCTGTTGCAGCCTGGAAAGCGAGGATCGAGCAATCCGGAATAGAAAAAGCCCGCACGGATGCGGGCTGGTGGCACGAATAGACTTCTTGTCAGTTCTTGGCGATGCTGCCGACAGCGATATTATCGACGCGCTTGAGATTCATGCCGATGACGGGAACCAGTTCCTTGTCGACGCGAACGGAAACCGTCACATTCATCGTGTTCGGATCGGAGATGCGCGCGAGCATTGCGCCATTGAGCTGCTTGCGGTTCAGGCCGAAAACCACCTTGTTGCCGCTGACAGACCCAGATGTAACGTCGAGCCCTTTGCCTTCCGCGCCATCATTGAACTTGCCGGAATAAGCCGAACCAACACGCGTTACAGTAGCTTTCATTGGCTGCGAGAAGACGCCGACGCGGCAAGTGCCGTCCAGTGTCATTCCGATGTTTTCATCCGGTGTCGAGCCAGCAAGATTGCAGACAAACTTCGTGCCCTTGTATTTTCCAGCGACGATTTCACCCGGACCTGACCATTGGCCTTCGATCGATTGAAAAAACTGCTTGTCCTTGTCGGCGGCCAGAACCGGCGCGGCGGAAAATGACACGGGCAGCAGCGTCAGGCAGGCGGCGATGCAATTCTTCATATTCAGCTCTGTCCCGGATTCACGACCTCAATCGGACGTCATTCCTAATCGTTGTTTTTCAGCATGTCACGACCAAAAGCCGGTCGTGCCTCGCAAACTGTCGGAAATTCCGACGCTGCCATAAGCCGGTCGATGGGGAAGGGCACGATTAGGAGAGTGTGCCGATACACCGGATCGCTCGATTCTGGCGCAGATTTCTATCTGTCCATAATCGTCGCGAATGGTTAATGCTTCGGAAAGATGGCGCTATTTTCCAGAATGCTTTTTATCGGTCCGTTCGCCGCTTAATCTTGCAAGATCACCGATAAAGTCGCCGATGCCAGGGCGTTTTTCCGCATTGAACGGAAATGGGCGCACGACATCCATCGCCGCTATTCCGATACGGGCGGTCATGAGACCGTTGACGACGCCTTCGCCCAGCTTGGCAGAAAGCCGGGAGGCGAGGCCATGACCGACAAGCTGTTGTATAACGCTGTCGCCCATGGCCAGCGTTCCCGTCACGGCCAGATGAGCGATGACCCGGCGGGCTAGTTTCACGAAGCCAAGCGTGCCGGGGCGCCCGCCATAGAGTTGCGAGAGCCGGCGGATCAGTCGCGCCGATTCGAAAATGACATAGCCAATGTCGACCAATGCACGCGGGCTGATTGCGGTGACGATTGAAACACGTTTTGAGGCATTCAGAATAAGCGCGCGCGCCTCGCGGTCGAGGGGGCGGAGAATTTCCGTTTCGGCGAGCTGGATCAAGTTCCGCCCATCAATAATATCGTCGGTCAGGCCATCCAGAAGCTGTCGTCCGCGCGCAGTTTCCGGCAAGCCCGCCGCAATCGAGCGCAGCGCATCCACGGCTTTTCTGGCTGCTGCCATATCGTCACGTTCCGCCGCATCTGCCGCATTTTTACGAAGATGCTGCACGGAAGCGAGACGACGGAGCGCAAATAATTCGCGAACGACGATAGCAATAAAGGCGGCGAGCGCGATCATAGCGACACCCAAGGCCGTCCAGCCGAGCCAGTCCGCGCGGGAAAACAGCGCCCGGATAAGGTCTTCGGTCCAGATGCCGACAGCGAATGAAACAAGGATGCCGAGTGCCCCGAAAAGTATTGTGCCGAGCGACCAGCCCTTGCGTTCAGGCACTTCTAATGACGGATCGAGAATTTCCAGTTCCGCGGCTTCCTCATCACTCAATGCAAAGACATCCGGTTGTGACACTACCGCGTCAAGGTCGCGCACTGCACGAGGACGGCGAGGTGTTTCTTCCACTGCTTCAGGGCGGGCCGAAGGCTGGTTTACCGCAAAGGATACTGGTTTGCGCGGCGTCTTATCAGTCATGCGAGACGGTCCCCAATCAGAAACTGCAAGGCGCGATCCAGCCTTATATGCGGAAGGGAAAGCGTTATGCCTTCGGCCGTACGCTCAAGCCGGGGCGGACGAAAACGCACGAAGCGAATAGTCGGCTCGTTTTCAGCAAAGGACTGCTCGAAGATTGCATTGGGATTTTTTGGCAAGTCACCGGGAAATATGGCGGTTTCACTTTCACCATCGAATAGCTGGCCGTCGATCTTTTCGCCTTTCAGCGGCGTGCCGACGATGACAGGTAGGGTCTCCTTGCCCTGCGTCACCGTTGCCTCGCGGGTGGCGCGTACTGCCGCCATGGCCAGAACATCAATATCCGCGCCGGAAAAATCGGCACGTTCGATGGCTCGTTCCACCAGTCGTCGCACGATAGCTTGCAGACGGTCGTGACTTTCATGATGCAAGTGGTCGGCTTTGGTTGCGGCGACAAGAATGCGCCCGATACGGCGCTGGATCAGGCCAGTCAGCAGGTTCGAACGGCCGGGCCGGAAGCAGGACAGAATATCGGTAAGGGCGCGTTCCAGATCGGCAACGACCGCGCCGCCCGCATTCATCGCCTGCATGGCATCGATAAGCACGATTTGCCGGTCGAGCCGCGCAATATGTTCGCGAAAAAACGGCTTGATGACATAGGTTTTATAGGCTTCGTAGCGCCGTTCCATCATGGCGCCCAAGGAACCCGGCTTCAGATCGTCAGGTTTCAGGTCGGGAAGTGGAGCAAATGTCAGGGCAGGTGAGCCCTCAAGGTCACCCGGCATCAGGAAACGCCCGGGCGGCAGGGTGGATAGTGCACGCTCATCAGCTTTGCCTGCACGCAAGTAAGCTGTGAAGCTTCTGGCAAGGCGCTGTGCAGTCAGTTCATCTGCTTTTTCAGACGCTTTGACGAGGGAAGCTTCAGCGATCCATTCCTGAGCCAAATCCTTGTGCGTCGGCTCGTGAGCCAGAGCAAAGGAGTCCGCACTGAATTCGGCATAGGATTTGCCAAGCAGGGGCAGGTCGAGCAGCCACTCGCCGGGATAGTCGACAATATCGACAGAGAGTTTGCCGGGCGACAACCATCGTCCCCAGGCGGAGGCGGATTCATATTCGATAGTCAGACGCAATTGCGAAATTGCGCGAGTGGAGTCTGGCCAGATGCGCTCATCGATCAATGCCGACAGATGCTCTTCATATTGAAAGCGAGGGACCGCATCGTCCGGCTGCGGTTCGAGCAGTGCACGCGAAATGCGGCCTGATTTATAGGCTTCGAACATCGGGAGCCTGCCGCCGTGCAGCATATTATGGACGAGGGCTGTGATGAAAACCGTCTTTCCCGCGCGAGACAATCCAGTGACGCCAAGCCGCAATGACGGAGATAGAAGTCCGGTCGCACGATCTGCCAGCGTATCCAGTGCGATCTTTGCTTCGTCGCCAATACTCGTCAGCTTAGCCAATTATCCCTCGCCGAATTCGGTGCTCTGTCAGAGCTATAGATAGGGGCGAGCCAGTCGTCTTGGCAAGGAAGGTCACTGCACTTACGGAAAATCTATTGGGGCAGGATGAAGCTTGCGAGATAGCCTGTGCCGCGCTCAAGCTCGCCCAACGACGCGGGGAATGTGATGTTCGCCAGTGCTGCTGTTGGAAAACCTGCGCGAAGTTTCAGAAGACCGTCCTTGTTGCCATCGCTACACAGGGCGAGCGAGAGATCTTCAATGCTGGGATTGTGCCCGACGAGCAGGAGGGTGGGCACGTCGCCATATCTGCGTATTGATTGCATATAGTCGGCCGCCCCGCCGCTATAGATCGCGTCATCAATGATGGGTTCCGCCTCGATCTTCAGTCGTTCCATGATGCCGTAAGCAGTTTCTCTGGTCCGACGCGAACCGGAAAGAACAACCATATCAGGGTAGAGGCTGACAGACTTCATAGTCCTTGCAAGCCGGTCGAGTGATGTTTTTCCTTCCTCATCCAGTGGGCGGTCGAAATCCTTCATTCCAGGTTTTGCCCACATGGCTCTGGCATGCCTTAGGAGAAGCAAACGACTCATCTGTAACGTTCCAATTTGTGTGATTGCGAATTTTCCTGCCGCATTTTGAGCGAAAATGGGCGCTGTTGGCGTTCATTCTCGCGATTTTTTGATGTCTGTCAGCAATATTCACAGCCTCGGTCTGCCTAATTGTTGGGCGGGCCATGCGTCCTAAGGTTGATGTTCGTTTCGTCTGGAATTTATATGCGATTTGCCTGTAATTGTTTGAAGTCATTTCCAAAGTCTAACCAATGAATTTTTCCGGAGAATTTTGAATTGCTTAATTTTCATGCAAAATCATACAAAACTGATGCACTAAAAAGTAGTGAGATACGCTTGTTTGATGTTGTGTCCTTGTTGCTATGGAACTATATAACCGCTCGCGTCTCCTAGATGTGGGGTGATTCAGAATGAGTGAATTGATCGACCTTGACTATAGGCCCACTGAAGACGAGCCGTTCATGAATGAGCGGCAGAAGTCTTACTTTCGCGCGAAACTGATCGCGTGGAAGAATGATATTCTGCGAGAAGCGCGTGAAACGCTTGAGGCGCTACAGCAGGAAAATGCTAACCATCCCGACCTGGCGGACAGGGCATCCTCCGAAACGGATCGGGCAATTGAGCTACGAGCTCGCGACAGACAGCGCAAATTGATATCCAAAATTGACGCAGCCTTGAGCCGCATCGATGAAGGAACATACGGCTTCTGCGAGGAAACGGGAGAACCTATCAGCTTGAAGCGGCTTGATGCGCGTCCGATCGCTACGCTTTCCATCGAAGCGCAGGAGCGTCATGAGCGTCGTGAGAAAGTCTATCGCGACGATTAGAGCCTTAAGGCTGTATCCTCGCGTCTTACCTTTCAAAAATCGGATCTGATTTTTGGGTAGATGCGGCTGGGGCGTTTCCGGTTAAAACAGAATAGTTGGAAACCGGTTCCCATTTTGAGGGACATGCTTCAGTTTCGAGACGGTTTGAAAAATTTTAGGCTGCGGTTTCCGCAGCCTATTTTCTTAGTATCGAGATAAGCTTTAACGGAAACATCAGTTTCTGCGAATTTCATCCTTGGTCAATTCACCGAGAAGCTTTTCCATTTCATCCTCGATATCATTCCCGGTTTTCTCTTCAGCGGCGTCATCCGCTGCGGAAATATCAAGCGAACTGAGAAGCTCATTTTCGAAGAATTCAGTATCGAACGAAGCCTCTTCCTTGGTGGTCTCGTTGGTAGTGCTCTGCGATCGGATGTCTGCCGTGATTGCGTCATGCAATGCGTCGCCGAGATCGAGCAGATCGTCGTCTGCCGTTTCTGTCGAGGCAGCCTCTGGTTCCAATGAAGCGGGGGCTGCCCCCGCAATTTCCGGCTCGATCCGCTGGGGTTCGGCGGAGGGAGTGAAGGCTGGCGTGGCAGTCGAGGAGACTGTCGGGCCCGTTACGTCAAGCGTTGTGGATTTGTCGGCAACAGTCGTTTCGCGTTCTGGAACGATGCTGCCGAGATTTGCAGAAGCGACCGAAGCCGTCGTCGCAACGCTGGCTGCGGCGGTGGCCGTGCCCGATGAGGTTGAGCTCAGAACGCCGCGGGAAACTTGGCTCAACGGATAAGCAGGATGGGCGCGGGTTGATTGCGGTTGGGATTGTGCGGGGCGGGGCGGTAATACCGTCCGTGGCTGCGGCGGATAGTTCGGTGCCGGGCGCGGTTGTGGACGCTGCTGGACCGGTTGGCTGGATTTCGGCTCTGCAGCTGGCCGCGGCGGGACAGGTGTGGTTGGGGCCTGCGGAGTAACACGAACAGGCGAGGCGGCTTGCTGCACGGGCGCCTCCGGCTGTGCTTCAGGCTTGCGATAAACCGGCGTTTCGATTGCCGAAGTCAGCTGGATTGCTTCATCATTCCCTTCAGCCTGTGGTGTGTGCAGCGAAAGAGCAGGGCGCTCCGCCTTTTCGTTCGTCAGGGTCGCCTCATGCTGCTTGAAGCGCTCGATGTGTTCGGGTTCTATACGTGAGGTCTGGATGCGGGCATGGGCGCGCGATTCCATGATGATGTTTTGCTCGACCACCACATCGGTGGGGCCGCCAATAAGCAACAGGTGTTCCACATCATCACGACGGATCAGAACAAGCTTGCGCTTGCTGTCGACTGCTGCGGCGTCCATCACCGAAAGACGCGGCTGGCGCGTGCGCCCGTTAGCGACGAAAGTTCCCCGGCTGAAACGACGAATGATACTGAGAACAACGAAAATTCCGCCAAGAATGATCGCAAATATCAGGACGAAGCCAACAATATTAGCCGTGCTCTCTCCAACGATGCCGGTGAGCCATTCCTTCATGCGGATACCCTCTTATACAATAAACGAAAAACTTGCGATGAGCGGAGACTGCGTTTCCCCTACACTCCGCGTCATCATGTGGCTGGTACAGTAGTTGAATTTTTCTGGCTTGGGAATGTTTGTTCGAATTGCGGGAAATATATGATCCCCAGGCAAAACAGTGCAAAAAAGTCCAATTTGCGCTGTTTCGGTGCACCAATGCTTGTGCTGCTCGCCGATTAAAGCATTCTGCGAATCGGATATACCCAGACATATTGGCTGAGCCGCGCCACGCGGCAGCTGAAGCGCGCAGAAAAGTGCATTCGAGAAAATCGGATATGCGGATGATTGAAATGACGTCCTGGCTGATCGAAAAAACAAATGGCTTGCAGCAGCCATTTGTTACCCAGCCACGCAACATGAAAGGGCAACTGGCTTGATGTCGCGACAGACGGACAACGCCTATCCGAAACCCCTTGTAATGCCAAAGCGCAACCGCAGCGGAGCCCTTCGACTGCTGATCGTCGGCGTTCTCCTGACTGTCGCAGCAATCGCCTATTTTCTGTTTCGCGATCAAGTTGGAGATGGATTTGCTCTTGTCCTTATGGGCATTCTGTCCATGGTCGGCGTCTTTTATCTCTTCGGCGCGGCAACAGGCCTGATCCAGTTCAGCCAGAAGAACGGCGAGCAGGATCTGGCTCATTCCTTCATGGATTCGCAGCCGGAAGGAACGGTCATTTCCGATGCGCGGGGGCAGATCGTTTACGCCAATCAGGCATATGCCGTGATGACCGGCGTTGCGAATGCGGAAGGCGTTCGCTCGCTCGATAATGTGCTGACGGCGGAACCGGCAGCATCGGACGCCATTTATCGCCTGACCAATGCAGTTCGCGATGGCCTGTCGGCACAGGAAGAAGTGCGTCTTTCCGGCGGTCTTTCCCGAGAAGGGCATGGTTCGCTGGCACCGGTCTGGTATCGCATCAAGGCGCGCCCCATCGAGGCGGGGCAGGAGTTTAAAAGTCCGCTCGTCGCCTGGCAGATCGCGGATATTTCCGACGAGCGTGCGGAGCAGGAGCGTTTCTTTCAGGAACTTCAGGAAGCGATCAATCATCTGGACCACGCGCCGGCCGGCTTTTTCTCCGCTGATCCTTCGGGCCGGATCATCTACCTCAATGCGACGCTTGCCGAATGGCTTGGCGTTGATCTGACCCAGTTCACGCCGGGATCGTTGACGCTCAACGATATAGTGGCGGGCAGTGGAATGGCGCTCATCAAGGCGGTGAAAGCCGAACCGGGTACAAGCCGCAACACGGTCATCGATCTCGACCTCATCAAGCGCAACGGACAGAGCCTCGCCGTTCGCTTCTATCACCGTGTTCAGGCCGCACGCGATGGAACACGCGGGACGAGCCGCACCATCGTTCTGGATCGTGCGGAGGGGGAAGATTCGTCAATGGCGCTGCGCTCCGCCGAAGTGCGCTTCACGCGGTTCTTCAATTCGGCTCCGATGGCCATCGCGGCAGTTGATGCGGGCGGGCATATTTTGCGCACCAATGCACGCTTCCTCGATATTTTCGCGCCCGTTGTCGATCGCGATGCGATTGACGGCAATGCGAAACTTGAAATCGTTGTGCATGAACGCGACCGCGAAACTTTCAATAGGGCGCTGGCTGCCGCCTTTGCAGGGCAAGCCAGCATTTCCCCCGTCGATACGGTGTTGCCGGGCAATGAAGAGCGGCACATCCGCTTTTATATGAGCCCCGTTACCGACCTAGGCGGCGAGCGCGCCGAAGAGGCAGCGATTATCTCCGCCGTCGAGACGACCGAGCAGAAAGCTCTCGAAAACCAGATGGCGCAAAGCCAGAAAATGCAGGCCGTCGGCCAGCTAGCAGGCGGTATTGCGCATGACTTCAACAATGTCCTGACTGCGATCATCATGTCGTCGGACCTGCTGCTGACCAATCATCGTGCGTCCGATCCGTCTTTCCCGGACATCATGAACATTAAGCAGAACGCCAACCGCGCCGCCTCTCTTGTGCGCCAGTTGCTGGCGTTCTCGCGCCGTCAGACGTTGCGTCCGGAAGTCCTCGACCTGACTGACGTTCTGGCCGATCTGCGCATGCTTCTCGCGCGTCTGGTGGGCAAGGATATCGAGCTGAAGATCGATCACGGACGCGATCTGTGGCCGGTCAAGGCCGATCTTGGACAGTTCGAACAGGTTGCCGTCAATCTGGCGGTCAACGCGCGCGATGCCATGCCGGAGGGCGGTGAAATCACGCTTCGTACCCGCAACGTGCCGATGCAGGAAGCTGCAAAGCTTCAATATCGCGATCTGCCGGAAGCGGATTATGTTGTGTTTGAAGTCGAAGACACCGGAACGGGCATACCCGCAGACGTGCTTGAAAAGATTTTTGAGCCGTTCTTCACGACGAAGGAAGTAGGCAAGGGCACAGGCCTCGGTCTGTCGATGGTCTATGGTATCATCAAGCAGACCGGCGGCTTCATCTATTGTGATTCCGAAGTCGGAAAAGGCACGACCTTCAAGATATTCCTGCCGCGCCTCATCGAGGAAAAGCGCGCCGACGATGCGCCTGTCGTCGTGAAGGAAAAGAAGGTCGAGAAAGCAACCGATCTTTCCGGTTCCGCAACAGTCCTTCTTGTGGAAGACGAGGATGCAGTCCGCATGGGCGGGGTACGTGCGCTCCAGTCGCGGGGTTACACGGTCCACGAAGCGGCTTCCGGCGTCGAAGCGCTTGAGGTGATGGCTGAACTTGGCGGCGAGGTCGATATTGTTGTGTCGGATGTGGTCATGCCCGAAATGGATGGCCCGACGCTTCTGCGCGAGTTGCGCAAGACGCATCCGGACATCAAGTTCATTTTCGTGTCGGGCTATGCGGAGGACGCTTTTGCACGCAATCTTCCAGCCGATGCAAAATTCGGATTCCTGCCGAAGCCGTTTTCGCTCAAGCAGTTGGCCACTACGGTTAAGGAAATGCTGGAGAAGCAGGATTAATGCTTCGATGGGGCTTCGATCATAATGCCTGAGGGCAATATTGCTATTCTCGGCGGCGGCCCGTCTGGCCTGATGGCTGGCGAAAGACTGTCGGTGCAGGGATATCGTGTGACAGTGTACGAGCAGATGCCCACGATTGGCCGCAAGTTCCTGCTTGCGGGCAAATCTGGTCTTAATATTACGCATTCGGAGTGTTTTGCGGCTTTCGCAAAGCGCTTCGGCGCCAGTAGTGATCGGCTTCTTCCAGCATTGACTGCTTTCGGTCCGACGGAATTGCGAGCCTGGGCGGATAGTTTGGGTGCCGATACTTTTGTGGGTTCATCCGGTCGCGTTTTTCCCAAAGCAATGAAGGCGTCGCCGCTTCTGCGGGGCTGGGGAAAACGTCTTGAAGAACAGGGCGTTCGGATACTCAAACGGCATCGCTGGGTTGGTTTCAAGGGCAACGACCTTCTGATCGAGACCCCGGATGGCGTTGAGGCGATTGCATGTGACGCCGCGCTTTTTGCTTTTGGCGGTGGAAGCTGGCCGAAGCTCGGCTCGGATGGACACTGGATCGACGAGTTTCGACGCAAATCAATAGACATCGCGCCTTTCCGTCCTGCCAATTGCGGTTTTGATGTTGCCTGGAGCGATTTTTTTGCTGAACGCTTTGCCGGGGAACCGGTGAAGTCCGTTACCGCTACATCCGATGCAGGTACGATACAGGGCGAGTTCGTCATTACGCGCGGTGGAATCGAAGGAAGTCTCGTTTATGCGCATTCCGCAGCACTGCGCGACAGCTTGGAAGAAAACGGGAGAGTGTCTTTGACGCTCGATCTTGTTCCGGGGCGAAGTCTGGAGCGGTTGGAAAACGATATTGCCCGGCAGGATGCGAAGCTCAGCTTTGGCAATCTCTTGCGCAAGAGCGCTGGCCTGACAGGTGTGAAAGCCGCCCTCGTGACGGAATTCACGCGTAACAAGAATCCGAAAGAGCTGGCCCGTGCGATCAAAGCGCTTTCGGTACCGCTTCTTCGTCCGCGCCCGCTTAGTGAGGCGATTTCATCGGCAGGTGGTATTCGCTGGCACGAAATCGACGAAAATTACATGCTTCCAAAGCTGCCCGGCATCTTCGTCGCCGGCGAAATGATTGATTGGGAAGCTCCGACGGGCGGTTATCTGCTGACAGCCTGTTTCGCGATGGGGCGCGCTGCAGCCGATGGAATTGATGCATGGATCAAGGCCGGAAATACGCGTAGCCCAAGTTAAGTCAACGCGATCTTGACCGGCCGCAGGCTAATGGCATTGAATGCATGTCGTCCGGGAAGGGAAAACGCGCGCTATGTCAGACACGCAGTCCGACGATCAACAAGCTGGTGAGCTCCATGTCAAAGTCGCCCGCAAGGTCGACATCGTGGTTATTGGAGCAGGGCAGGCCGGGCTTTCTTCGGCCTATCATCTGAACAAGCTCGGACTGGACGGCGAGCGGCAATTCGTGGTTCTCGATAAGGCTCCAGGACCAGGCGGAGCATGGCAGTTCCGCTGGCCGTCGCTGACGCTCAGAACAGCGAATGCCATTCACGATCTTCCCGGCATGAAGTTGGAGGACGTTGTCGAACCGACCAATGGCGAGGTGCGGGCATCGGTCGCCGTCCCGCAATATTATCGCGCATATGAGGAAGCGTTCGATCTTCCCGTGCACCGGCCCGTCAATGTCAAGGTCGTTTGCGATCGCGGCGAACGGCTTCGCGTGGAAACGGATCAGGGCAACTATTCCGCACGGGGGATCATCAACGCAACAGGCACCTGGGAATCCCCTTACATCCCATCTTATCCGGGTGCAGAGCTGTTCAAGGGACAACAGCTTCACACGCGCGATTATCAGTCGGCGGACGTCTTCAAGGGCAAACGTGTTCTGGTTGTTGGCGCGGGTATTTCTGCTGTGCAACTTCTGGATGAGATATCGCGCGTGACTGAAACCGTGTGGGTTACACGCAAAGAGCCCGCTTTCCGGGAGGGACCATTTACCCCGGAGCTCGGTCGTGCCGCCGTCGCCTTGGTTGAAGAGCGTGTGCGTCGAGGTCTGCCGCCGGGATCAGTTGTTTCGGTAACAGGTCTGCCATTGACGCCCGCAATCGAAGCGGCCCGCGCTCGCGGCGTGCTGGACCGACTGCCGATGTTCAGCGAAATCACCGAAACGGGCGTTCGTTGGGAAGATGGAACCGAACAATCCTTCGACGTGATTTTGTGGTGCACTGGATTTCGCAGTTCGCTGGATCATCTGGCGCCGTTGCAGTTGCGCAATCTTGAAGGCGGGATTCTCATGACCGGACGTCTGGCGACACAGGTGGCTGCCGATCCCCGGGTTCATCTGGTTGGCTATGGTCCGTCAGCTTCGACCATCGGGGCAAACCGGGCCGGAGGCGCTGCTGCCCGGGAGTTGGCAAGCTATCTTGGCTTGGTATGATCTGATGCAACGATTATGTGCGAGGGGCGGCATGAAGCGCATCTTGAAGTTTGTCGGTGGTCTTCTGCTTGCCATCGTGTTGGTTGCAATGCTCTGGCTTTCGATTCGACCGCCTGAATTGCTGCGCGTTGGCACCGGTTACGCCGCCAAGATCATCTGTTCGAATGTTTTCATTGCTGGCCGGGATGCCGAGACCGTAATGGCAGACGATGTCCAGGCGCCGGGGCATCCGCTGCTGCGATTTTTGAATGTTTCCGTCGACAAGAATAGCAACAGCGTGACGGTGCGGATTTTCGGCTTTTTCGCACCGAGCACCGCTACCTATCGGCAGGCACTTGGATGCGCGAATATTCAGCAGGATGACTTGCGGCCAGAACTTCCAACCGGGCCGCAAGTGCCCGCGGAACCTCTCCAAGTTCAGGCCGATCCGGCAGTGCAGACCGTGATCGAGGATCAGGCTCTGGCTGGCCCCGGCATGCGGGCGATAGCTGTTATCCGCGATGGCAAACTGATCGCCGAGAATTATGGTGCGGGTTTTAGCGCCGATACGCCTTTGCTCGGCTGGTCAATGACCAAATCCGTCATGGCGACACTGATCGGCATGCGCATTGCCGAAGGACGTATGGCGATGGAAAGCACCGGCCTGCTGCCGGAATGGAAAAGCGATGATCGGGCAAAAATCTCGCTTGCCAATCTGATGGCGATGGCCAGCGGCCTGCGCTTCGATGAAGACTATGGCACCGTGGCAGATGTCACGCGCATGCTCTATCTGGAACCGGATATGGCCGGCTTTGCTGCATCCTTGCCGCTGGAGGCAACGCCTGGCACGAAGTTCAACTATTCAAGCGGAACCGCCAATATCTTGTCAAAGCTCTTCATGGATAGTTTCGACAGCCGTGAAGAAGCTCTCATTTATCCGCGGCTGGCGCTTTTCGGCCCGCTAGGGATGCGCAGTACCATTCTGGAGGCGGATCAAACCGGTATTTTTGCCGGTTCTTCCTATATGTACGCGACGGCGCGTGATTGGGCTCGCTTTGGCGCGTTTCTCGCGGATGACGGAAAGCTCTACGGAAGGCAGGTTCTGCCGACCGGTTATGTTTCGTTCATGCGAAAGCCCACGCCAGAGTCGGAAGGGCGTTATGGTTCGGCGCAGGTCTGGTTGCAGCTCGGCGGTGTGAAAGCGGGTGAGAACGGTATTCCGGAAGATGCATTCTGGATGTCCGGGCATGACGGGCAAAGTGTCATGGTCGTTCCTTCGATGCATCTTGCGGTGGTTCGTCTCGGCCTGACGCCATCACGGTCAGGCTACAACGTCCAAAAGCTGAACGCCAAGATTATTGAGGCTGTCCAACAGGGGCGTTGATCGTCAGTTTGCGGAAATCATTGCCGCTCGGATTCTGGAACGCGCTAAGGCCAAATTCCGGCATCACCGCATAGAGGTGATCGAAAATATCTGACTGGATCTGCTCGAAGGACGCCCAGACAGTTGTGTTCGTGAAACAGTAAATTTCGAGCGGCAATCCGTCCGGAGTCGGGTCCATCTGACGCACGAGTAGGGTCATTGCCTTGTGCACGCCGGGATGATTGCGCAGGTAGTTTTCCACATAGGCGCGGAACGTGCCGATGTTGGTCACCTGCCGTCGATTGACAGGATTCCTGGCGCGATCGCCAAGCCTTTCGTTCCATTCGGCGATTTCCCTTGCTTTCTTCGGCAGGTAATCGGCGAGCCAGTCGACCGAAGCGAGTTTTGTCTGTTCCTCATCCGACAGAAAGCGGATCGTATTCTGATCGATGTAAAGCGCGCGTTTGATCCGTCGCCCGCCGGATTCCTGCATGCCGCGATAATTCTTCATCGGTTCGGTGATGAGCTTGCGGATCGGAATGGTGGTGATCGTCTTGTCGAAATTCTGCACCTTGACGGTATAGAGCGCGATCTCCGTAACGTCGCCATTGGCGTCGAGGTTTTTCATTTCGATCCAGTCGCCGACACGAACCATGTTGGACGAAGCGATCTGCATACTGGCGACGAGCGAAAGCAACGTATCCTGGAAAACGAGGATCAGGACTGCCGCCATGGCGCCAACGCCTGAAAGAAGGATAACTGGCGATTTGTCCAGCAATGTCGCAATGATAAGTACCGTCGCGACTATATAGACCGCTAGCTTGGCGACCTGAATATAGCCCTTCATGGGGCGGAATCGCGCCTCCGGGCGACGGTGATAGAGCGTATCGACAAGCCCGAACACCGAATTAATCGCGAGTGCCAGCGTCAATATGATGAAGGCTATCGCGACATTTCGAATGACGGTGATGACACCTTCCGGCAGCCCCGGCACAGCCATGATCCCGGATGAAATGATCAAAGCGGGCACAATATTGGCAAGCCGGCTGATGACACCATGCTTTTTAAGCTCTTCGTCCTGTCCGAAAGATGTTTTCTGGACAATACGATCCAGAAGTTTCAACAGGATGGCTTTGATGAGAAAATTTGCAATAAATGCTGAAAGGAATAATCCGCCGAGAGCAGCGAGCGTTTCCGCCCAAGGATAAGCGATCAGGAAATCCGACAATATTCTTTCCCGTTAAATGGTTTGATACGGACTTTTATTGTTGCGTAGCGTGGTTGCGTGCTGAATTCAACCATAGGGATGCGTTTTGCTCACGCGAAAACCCCGGCTGGAGCGCCGGGGATTTGGGTTTTAGCCTGTTATGGCGGAATTTGTCGGCTTCTTACTGTGCAGGCGGTGGTGATGCTGGTGCGGGCGTTGTGCCATTTGCAGGCGCCTCCGTGGCCGGAGCGTTCGTCTCGGTTGCAGCAGACGGGTCGGCTACGCCATCGGCAAAGAACTTCGAACGGTCAAAGGCCGGTGCGTCATTCAATTGCTGCTTGTTGGCCTTGATGACCAACCATGTTTTTCCGTCACTGCGCGTGGCGAGTTGAAGTTGGTCAGGGCTGACCGCCACATCTTTTTCACCGACGCCAAGGAAACCGCCTACACCGATGACAGCTGCTTCGATCTGCCCATCAGGGCTGGCGATCAGGTCATTCAGCTTGCCGACCGATTGGGCGTCGGGTGCATCGCTTTCATAGACGCTTTGCCCGATGAATGAGGAGACAAGAAGTTGGCCTTCCTTGGGTTCCACAAAGCCAACCTTGCCGGTTTCTCCGGTCATCGGCTTGCCGAACATGTCCTTGGATGAAACCGGCATGTCTTGCGTGGCTGCAGGGGCTTCCGCCGGAGCAGGCGAAGGAGCCGTTGTTTGGGCGAGAGCCGATCCCCCAATCAGCAATGCACAGGTCGTTGTCAGAAGTGTAGTTTTGAACATAACTATCTCCTTGATACGTTCCGGTTACATTATCCGAACGCTGAAATAGTCACTTCGTTCCAAAATTCATTCCAATCCAGTGGCTGTTCCAGTTCTGCTTATGGGGGAAGATCTTTCCTCTACTACCATTTGACAAGCCAAAAGCCCGCGCGAGGCGGGCTTTCAGCATTGCTGGTTTTACCGGCGATTGAGCTTTAGCTGCAGCCGCTCGTTGCGCCGCAGGTGTCGCACTTCAGGCAAGTGCCGTTACGCACCATGGTGAAGTTCTGGCACTCGGTGCAGCTGTCGCCCGTATAGCCCTGCATCATTGACTTGATGCGGCGGTCGGCTTCCAGCTTCTTGGCGGCGCTGGCGGTTTCGGCACGGGCCGAAGCGGCATCCGCGGCAGCCTTGTCCGAGAACAGTTCGGTAGCCGATGCGCTCTCCTGCTGTTGCGCCGGTGCAGGCTGTTCCTCAAACTCACGCTTGAAGGCCGTTGCGCCATCCGTGACCAAGCCGATTGTTGCCGGGCGATTGCCCGCCGGAGCGGATGATTTCAACGTGGTGACGTTGGAAGCCTGCGGCGCGGAGCTCGTCGATCCTTTGGCTTCGTTAGACGAGTTCGTCACCAGAGTAGGCTTGTAACCGCGCGTCCACCCGGTGGAAACCAGATTGGTCTTGCCTTCCTTGATGCCCTTGCCGAGCGCCGTATTGCCGAAATCGCTGGTATCGACATGGGCGAGGTCATTGCGACCGAGATAGGACACAGCCAGTTCGCGGAAGACATAATCGATGATCGACGTCGCGGTCTTGATGGCATCGTTGCCGATAACCATGCCAGCCGGTTCGAATTTCGTGAAGGTGAAAGCCTCCACATATTCTTCCAGCGGCACACCATATTGCAGGCCGAGCGATACGGCAATGGCGAAGTTGTTCATCATTGCGCGGAAGGCGGCACCTTCCTTGTGCATGTCGATGAAGATTTCGCCGAGGCGCCCGTCACCAAATTCGCCCGTGCGCAGATAGACCTTGTGTCCGCCGACGACTGCCTTCTGGGTATAACCCTGACGGCGGTTCGGAAGCTTCTCACGTTCATGGACGATCTTCTCGACAACCTTCTCAACGATGCGCTCGGTAACCTGGACAGCACGAGCGGCTGCCGGTGCTTCAATCAGCGCCTCGATGGCGTCGTCTTCGTCCTCATCATCTGCAATCAGAGAAGCATTGAGCGGCTGGGACAGCTTCGAACCGTCACGATAAAGCGCGTTAGCCTTAAGTGCCAGCTTCCAGGACAGCATATATGCGTCCTTGCAGTCCTCGACGGTCGCATCGTTGGGCATGTTGATCGTCTTGGAGATCGCGCCGGAAATGAAAGGCTGGGCGGCAGCCATCATACGGATATGGCTATCCACCGACAGGTAACGCTTGCCGATCTTGCCGCATGGGTTGGCGCAATCGAATACGGCGTAATGCTCTTCCTTCAGGAACGGTGCGCCTTCCAGCGTCATCGCGCCGCAAACATGGATATTGGCGGCTTCGATTTCCTTGCGGGTGAAGCCCAGGGCAGGCAGCATTTCGAAGGAGAAATCGTTGAGCTGCTCATCCGTGAATTTCAGCACGTCCTTGCAGAAATCTTCGCCCAGTGTCCACTTGTTGAAAGCGAACTTGATGTCGAAGGCGCTCTTGAGCGCGGCATTCAGGGCTTCGATTTTTTCATCGGTGAAGCCCTTGGACTTCAACGACGACGGATTGACGCTCGGTGCCTGATTGATATTGCCATGACCGACAGCATAAGCTTCGATTTCGGCGATCTGGCTTTCCGAGTATCCGAGCGTGCGCAGCGCTTCCGGCACGGCGCGATTGATGATCTTGAAATAGCCGCCGCCAGCAAGCTTCTTGAATTTCACCAGAGCGAAGTCCGGTTCGATGCCGGTTGTGTCGCAATCCATGACGAGGCCGATCGTGCCGGTTGGCGCGATAACTGTTGCCTGTGCATTGCGGTAGCCATGTTTTTCGCCGAGTTCCAGCGCCTTGTCCCAGGCCGCGCGGGCATGGAGGATCATATCCTGATCCGGGCAATCTTCGGCAATCAGCGCGACCGGGTTGACGGCAAGGCCTTCATAACCCTGCGTTTCACCATGTGCGGCGCGGCGATGGTTGCGGATAACGCGCAGCATGTGCTGGGCGTTCGGCTCATAGCTCGGGAAGGTTCCGAGTTCCTTCGCCATTTCGGCGGAGGTGGCATAGGCCACGCCGGTCATGATCGCCGTCAGCGCGCCGCAAATAGCGCGACCTTCGTCGGAGTCATAAGGAATGCCGGAAGTCATCAACAGGCCGCCGATATTGGCGTAGCCGAGGCCGAGCGTGCGGTATTCATAAGAGAGGCGGGCGATTTCCTTCGACGGGAACTGCGCCATCATCACCGAGATTTCGAGAACGATGGTCCACAGGCGCGCCGTGTGCTCGTAAGCCGCAATGTCGAACGAACCGTCCTTGTTGCGATAGGTGAGCAGGTTGATCGACGCCAGATTGCAGGCCGTATCGTCAAGGAACATATATTCCGAGCACGGATTGGAGGCGCGGATCGGACCAGCCGTCGGGCAGGTATGCCAGTCGTTCATGGTTGTGTTGTAATGCAGGCCCGGATCGGCGGAAGCCCATGCGGCATAGCCGATCTTTTCCCACAGGTCGCGCGCCTTCAGCGTCTTCATGACGCGACCGTCGCGACGCGCCGTCAGGTTCCAGTCGCCATCGTTTTCGACGGCGCGCAGGAATTCATCCTTGAGCGAAACGGAGTTATTCGAATTCTGGCCCGAAACCGTGAGATAGGCTTCCGAATCCCAATCCGTGTCGTAGGTCTTGAACTGAATGTCAGTATAGCCCTGACGCGCAAACTGGATCACGCGCTTCACGTAGTTTTCAGGAACCTGGTTCTTCTTCGCGGCCTTGATCTCGCGCTTCAGGGCAGGGTTCTTCGCCGGGTCGAAGCAATCGTCCCGAGTGGCTTCAGAGCCGGCTTCGCAGTTGACGCAAGCTTTCATGATCGCGGTCAGATGCTGCTTGACGATCTTGGAACCGGTGACGAGCGAAGCGACCTTCTGCTCTTCCTTCACCTTCCAGTCGATATATTCCTCGATATCCGGATGGTCGATGTCTACGACCACCATCTTGGCGGCGCGGCGCGTCGTGCCACCGGACTTGATCGCGCCCGCAGCGCGGTCGCCGATCTTGAGGAAGCTCATAAGGCCGGAAGACTTGCCGCCGCCAGAAAGCTTTTCGCCTTCGCCGCGCAGATAGGAGAAGTTGGAGCCTGTGCCTGAACCGTATTTGAACAGTCGCGCTTCACGCACCCACAGGTCCATGATGCCGCCTTCATTGACGAGATCGTCGCCAACCGACTGGATGAAGCAGGCATGCGGCTGCGGATGTTCGTAAGCGGACTTGGACTTGGTCAGCTTGCCGGTCTGCCAGTCGACATAGAAATGGCCCTGGCCGGGACCATCGATGCCGTAGGCCCAATGCAGGCCGGTGTTGAACCATTGTGGGCTGTTCGGTGCCACGCGCTGCGTTGCAAGCATATAGGCAAGCTCGTCACGGAAGGCGAGGGCGTCTTCCTCCGCATCGAAATAGCCGCCCTTCCAGCCCCAGTAGGTCCAGGTGCCAGCGAGACGGTCGAACACCTGGCAGGCGTCCATTTCGGAGCCATAGCGTTCGCCTTCTGGCAGCTTGGAGAGCGCGTCCTCGTCGGCGACGGAGCGCCAGAGCCATGAGGGAACGTCGTTCTCTTCGACTTTTTTCAGCTGCGCGGGGACGCCAGCCTTGCGGAAATACTTCTGTGCGAGAATATCAGCGGCTACTTGGCTGAACTGCGCAGGTACATTGATGTTTTCAAGGCGGAACACAACGGACCCATCGGGATTCTTGATCTCGCTGGTCGCAGTCCGGAACGCGATGTCCGCATAGGCCGACTGATTCTCTTTCGTGAAACGGCGTTCGATCTTCATCTGTCCCATCCAAACGTTCTATATATAGTAGCTCTAGTGACGGTTTTCAGCCACGGCCTGTCTGTATCGCGTCTCTGTCAAAACAGCTCCTCTACGGGGAGGAGCGCCTTGTTGGGGAGAAAACTCCCATAAATCCGCTTCCGCCTCATCGGAACTCGTGAAAAAGGGCCTCAGGAAGCTTGCTCGCAACCTTGCTGGCACTATCACGATCACAAATCAGCAGAACGAGAAATACCTTATCTTGTAACCAGCATGAGCGCAAATACTAAATCTAGTGTTAATGCGGTTTTTGCTCGATGCTGCATCAGCTTCCTCAGAGAAGAATGCACCCAGAATTTAGGCGCAAAAAAGCACCGAGCGAAAACCGCGCTTTCAAAGCGCAACGCCCGTTCGATACTCAACTTGACCGAAAAAAAGACCGGCAGATTACAACGCCCGATCACGCCACTTACGCAACGATAGCATCATAAAAAACGACTCGGCTGTGAGCGTCAAGCAATGGTTTGCGATAACGCTCCGGCATCTAGATATTGTGCGTAACCGGTTGGGGCAAATGTGGATAACGGGGAGAAGCGACGCTTTTGCGAACCAAGCCGGCTATATGATTCAAGAAGAAGAGCCGCTTGCTATCAGCGCTATCTGCAACAAGTCCGGCGGCTTGCCGTGTTCGGTGAGGAATTCCCTGCGAAAGCGCCCATATGTGAAATATGTCGCCAGCGAGGCCATGTCGGAACTGCTTATTCGGCGGCGGCAGCGATGCCCGAATCACCAAACTGATTCAATATCTGCTTCAATTCAGTCTCTTCGACGCGCTTTGCTGCTTCCTGCGGAGAAACCCACTCGCAGATGCGCTGATCCCGTTCGGGCCAGTCTTTTTCCTGGCTGGTGAACTGCACAGCAAATACAGCTGCCGTGAACTGATTTATCCGTTCTGGCGGAAGGTCCGTCTTGCAGTAGCAGAAACTGCCGATTGGCTCTGGAGAGACTTCGCCGCGAATACCAGCTTCTTCATAAGCTTCACGGAGCGCTGTCTCAGCGAGCGTCCGGCCAACTTGCGGCCAGCCCTTGGGTATGATCCAGCGGCCTGTACCGCGGCTCGTTATGACGAGAACCTTGAGAGCTCCCATGTCGCGACGATGAACAAGTGCCGCAACCTGCTGCAAACGGCCTGAAGGCGTAAGAATACGCTTTTCGGTTGCAATCAGTTGTTTTACCTGCGATTTCACCGCGAAAATCCCCTCTTTTCTTACAGCATGATCCGATTCGTCAAAATAACAACTGATTAGTTCGGCAACGGACCTTTGAAAATTTTTCAAAAAATCTTTTATTTTAAAGGCATTACTGAAATTGCGCGGTGGGTCGGCGACCCTGGAAAGGCACTGTGCCCTCTATCTGCGTTACTTGAAGGCACTTTCTATAAGGTGCGATTGCGGCGGAAATATCGCCGCAATCGCATTCGTTTATTTTCGTTTCGCAGCGTTCCGATACGACACGCATGAAGGCCGCCGGTTCCAACGTAAGCGGCTTCGAAAAGGTTTAAAGCATCGGTTCGCTTGGGTTCTAGCCCCGCTTTCCGCCTGCAATCGGTTCCTGATATGTGAAGCCCATGTCCCACGGGAAGTAAATCCACGTGTCCTGCGATACTTCCGTTACAAAAGTATCGATCAGGGGGCGGCCTTTCGGCTTGGCGTAGACCGTTGCAAAATGAGCCTTTGGCATCATTTCGCGCACAATGGCTGCGGTCTTGCCGGTGTCGGTCAGATCGTCCACGACGATGACGCCTTCGCCGCCATTTTCCAGAAGCGTTTCGCTCACGCCCTTGAGAATCTGCATGTCGCCCTGCGACGTGTAGTCATGGTAAGAGGCGATGCAAACGGTTTCGATGAGGCGAATGCCGAGTTCGCGGCAAACGATGGCCGCCGGAACGAGACCGCCGCGTGTGATCGCGACAATGGCGTGCCAATCGCGATTCATGCCGGCAATCCGCCAGGCGAGGGCGCGGGCATCGCGGTGGAACTGATCCCAGGAAACGGGAAAGGCTTTATCTGGCAAGGACATCGAAACGCTCCGTGGAACGATCCGGAGTTTGTGCTCCGGACCTTTAAAAACCAAAAATGCGCTATGACGGGTTGCCAAGCGCTGTAACTGTCAGGATCTGCAGCTCTTCTTCATCCGCACCCATTCCGGTGGGCGGCGGGAGAGGAAAAGGCTCTCCACCCGGCACAGTCAGCGCCGGGTGATGCTGATAACCGCAAAAATGGTGTTCTTGCAAGCGTGTCGTGTCATCTGACGCCAGTTGTCGGCTGGTTGCCGGATCAAACTGGCTTGTGTCGTGGCTTTTAACGCGAGAAAAGCGTGAGAATGGGTAATTCGTTCAGCATGGATCGCGTCACGCCGCCAAAAACCAATTCGCGCAGCCGGGAGTGGCTGTAGGCTCCCATGACAAGAAGGTCAGCGCGTGCGGAAATGATATGTTCCCGCAATGCATCCTGCGCATAGCGTCCGTTGGATGCGATTGCGGCCGGCGTTATGTTAATGCCATGTCGCGAAATCGACTCCGCAATATCGTCGCTCGCCAAAGCCTGATTCTCGCCTTCGATTTCCGGCGGATCTACCCAGACGATTTCCGTTCTGTCCGCATGCTTCATTAAAGGGAGGGCATCAAATGCCGCGCGGGCTGCTTCACGCTTGCCGTTAAAGGCGACCACGATGTGATCGAGCGAAACCATCGGCAGAACCGGCGCATAGGGAACAAGAATAACCGGGCAGCTGGAATTGAAAACAATCGTATCTGCTGTTTCGTCATTCGTGGCTGGATCGTCGGGATCAGGCTGACCGGCGACCAGCAATTCCGCTCCCAGACACGCGGTGAGTACGCCATCAGCAGCCGTGCCGGTTTCAGAACGGGTAATACGGTATTCGCAATTGATGCCCTGACGGCGCATTTCCTCTTCAAAAATGCGTTTCAGCCTTTCGGAAAGTTCTTTGTGCTGCTTGTCATGCAGCTCGAACATTCCGGGATCGATGAAGCCGTTCGGGTCGGCGTAAACGATGGGTGAAGGAATGGAGTAAAGCCCGATGACGTGAATATCGGGCACTTTCTGCTGCAAAAGTCCAACGGCAGACATGACCCGCTTCAACTCGGATTCACTGCGAGAATAGGCAACCACCGTCTTGTAGGACATGACCGAACTCCTTCCGGCTGTGTGTTTTTATTTTAGCATAGAATGCAACGAGTTGCGCGGGCAAAAGGTTGCAGAGGATTAAGCTGCCCCCTCAGTCTCCAGCGATGCGATCATTTTCTCGATGGCCTGGATCGCCATATCTATTTTTTCCGGATCGCTCCCGCGGACAACCAGCTCAGTGCTGAAACGCCCGTTCTCGAATTTCGGATAGGAACCGATGATGGTTTCCGGGTTTTCCTTCTGGATTTCGGTCAAGGGGGTGCCGATGACACCTTCGCCAAAAGGACAATGGACCGATCTCGATAGAAGCTTGCGTCCGGTCTTCAATGTAGGCAGCACATTGTCGAGCATCGCCTGAAAAACGGATGGCACGCCGGCCATCACATACACATTGCCGATATGAAAACCGGGAGCGGCGGAGATAGGGTTCGCTATATGCTCCGAGCCTTGCGGCATACGTGCCATACGCTTGCGTGAGTCCGTGAACTCCAGCCCGCGTTTCGCATAATTGTCGCCAAGCAACTTCATGGCTTTTTCGTCGTAGATGCACGGCACGCCGAAGGCGGCAGACACCGCGTCGGCGGTGATGTCATCATGGGTCGGGCCTATTCCGCCAGACGTGAAGACGTAATCATAGTGCGGCCGCAGCGCGTTGAGTGCGGTTACGATGGCGATCTCGTCGTCCGGAACAATCCGCACTTCCTTAAGATCAATGCCTGCTGCAGTCAGGACATCAGCAAGATGCCCGATATTCTTGTCCTTGGTGCGTCCTGAGAGAAGCTCGTCGCCAATTGCGAGCATGGCTGCCTTGACGGTTTGCTGCGGATTGTCGGCCATATTCAGACTCCATTTCTGGCATCAGTTAAGCGCCAGCAAGACAAGGCTGCAACTGCTTTATTTCGGCATTTCATTCGTTTGGGAGAAGTTGCGCCTTCCCAAAAAGAGATGCTCCCCTAATTGAGACTGTCGAGGTTGGGCCTCACAAAACGGGATATGGAGACGTCACATGGTTAAGGTGCTGGTGCTATATTATTCGGCCTACGGCCATATGGAGAAAATGGCCAAGGCTGCGGCAGAAGGGGCGCGGGAAGGCGGCGCGGACGTTACTCTCAAGCGTGTGCCCGAACTGGTTCCGCCTGATGTCGCTAAGGCGTCGCACTATAAGGTGGATCAGGATGCCCCCATCGCCACGCCAGCTGAACTGGCGGATTACGATGCAATCATCATTGGCACCGCAACTCGCTATGGGATGATGGCGGCCCAGATGAAGAATTTTCTCGACCAGACTGGCGGGCTTTGGGCTAAGGGGGCCCTTATCAACAAGGTTGGATCGGTGATGGTATCAACAGCGACGCAACACGGTGGCGCAGAACTGGCACTGATTTCCACACAATGGCAGATGCAGCATCACGGCATGATCATCGTTCCGCTTTCCTATGCCTATCAGGGGCAGATGGGCAACGATGTGGTGCGTGGCGGCGCGCCCTACGGGATGACAACTACTGCCGATGGCGACGGTTCGCGCCAGCCGTCGGAACAGGAACTCGACGGTGCCCGGTTCCAGGGGAAACGCGTTGCCGAAATTACCGCGAAATTGTACGGTTGATGGAATCAGCGCCAACCAAAAGCCGCCGGTAAAACGGCGGCTCAGGCCGCTGACAAACCCGTCGATATTTTTCGGCGGGTTTTGTTTTTGGGAGGGGGTCGCGTTTTGTGACTGTACTGGCGAGGCGTTGCAAACGGCTGCAGCCGCTCATGCGCTGGCTGCCTTTGGCGTCTTTGTCAGGA
>NZ_JBVPGS010000013.1:0-7144 GCF_055816855.1 Ochrobactrum sp. PL_is483 | reverse complement strand
CCGGTCTGGTCGCCTTCACGCCGACAACGTAACCCTGCGCTATGACGAGCGGACGATTTCCAGAGGCCTGTCCGTCTCGATCCCGGATGGTTCCTTCACCGTGATCGTCGGCCCGAACGCCTGCGGCAAGTCCACGCTGCTGCGCGCCCTGTCGCGTCTTCTTGTTCCTGCTGCCGGGCAGGTGATCCTCGACGGGAGGAGCATTACCGATCTTGCCGCCAGGGACGTCGCTCGCCGTCTCGGCCTTTTACCGCAATCGTCCATCGCGCCGGAGGGCATTACGGTCGCCGATCTGGTGGCGCGCGGCCGCTATCCGCATCAGTCCTTCTTCCGGCAATGGTCAAAGGGTGATGAGGAAGCCGTCATTGCCGCGATGGAGGCAACCCGCGTCACGGACCTGTCCGGCCGTCTGGTGGACGAGCTTTCAGGCGGACAGCGGCAAAGGGTCTGGATCGCAATGGTGCTGGCACAGGAAACGCCCATCCTGTTGCTCGACGAGCCGACTACCTTTCTCGATATCGCCCATCAGATCGAACTCATGGACCTGCTGGCCGATCTCAACCGTCAGGGTCGCACCATCGTCGCCGTGCTGCATGATCTCAACCATGCCTGCCGTTATGCCTCGCACCTGATCGCCATGAAGGACGGCATGATCGTCGCAGAAGGCAAACCGTCGGCCATCGTCACGGAAGGACTGGTGGAAGACGTGTTTGGCCTGCCATCCATCGTCATTCCCGATCCGATGTCAAATACCCCGCTGATCGTTCCGAAGGGGCGGCAGGTTGCTCTTTCGGTTTAAAGCGGATGATATTTCGTTGCGGCTATGCAACATTCTGAATGAAATTTGCAGTCCCCTGATCTGCTTTCCATCCGCCGAATTTGAGCCGCATACGGCTTATCTTATGGATTAACATGAGTTTTCATCACAAGTTTAATTCTCTTGGAGGATTCAGGTTGGAATGAATCTAAACTGTTGCGCTTGCAAGGAAATTTCAATTGCGACTAACAATGACCGAAACCGTGGCACTCTGCTGCGTCAGAGGTATTGGTCGTGCGTAATTGGAGCGTTCCATTTTTCGAGGAAATGCCGGAGGCCGTTCTCACGGCTTCCGCATTGCGCCGTTGGTTCGGTGACCCATCCCGGCACTGTTTTAAAGCGTCGGATTGAAGGCAGGCAGCAATTGAATTGGGACATACACAATCTGTTCCGGCGTCACGCAAGGGGAATAGCAAAGTCCTTGCATCGCCGCGGTATCAATGAGGATACGGCCGCTGATCTCACTCAGGATACATTCCTGCGCGTGATTGCAACGCCGCCAGCTGAAACCACGCAGAACTACAATCCCAAAGCTTATCTCTATCAGGCTGCCCGTAATCTTGGTCTTAACTACCAACGGCGTGAAGCCTTGATCGAGACGGTCCCCCTTGACGATGAAGAAGCGGTCAACATTCCGGACCCGGCTCCGTCTCCCGAAAAGATCGTCTATTCGCGGCAATGCCTTGTCCAGACCCAACAGGCGCTTTCCGAATTGCCGGAGCGGACGCGACAGGCTTTCGAGATGCACCGCCTGGGCGAGAGGACTATCGCTGAAGTTGCCGAAGAGCTTGGCATTTCGACCACGCGGGCATGGTCTCTCATCCGCGATGCGTACCGCCATCTGGTCGGGCGCGTGGACGCGTTCTGATTTATTTCATCCTGAAGGAGAAAATTCGCGCCGCTCGTTTGTATTAATAAATAGAGGCAGGTGAGATTCGCCGCTCCTGCTGAAAGGATACAAATGAACGAGACGACGCCAGATCAGGAACGCTTGCTGGATGAAGCGATTGACCTGATTATCCGCTTGCAAAACGATCCCGGTAATCCGGTGGCGATCGAGTTGATCCGCGCATGGCGTGCGCGTGGCCCGCGACATGAAGAGGTTTGGGCGCGTGTATCGAAGGCGCATGGCGCATCTGGAAAAATTCTTACGGAGAAGCGACGGATAGAGCGGCGGGAAAGCCTCGGCCTCACCCGCCGCAATTTCATGATCGGCGGGTTCACCGCCCTTGGCGCAGGCGCAGCCGTTTATACGTTCGGGCCGGGTATGCTTTTGCAAGCCCGCGCCGATTATATGACGGAGAAAGGCGAAATACGTCGGGTCAATCTTCCTGACGGCAGCATTGCGACGCTCGGCCCGGAAAGCGCCATTGCGCTGGATTTCCGCAGCGAGCGCCGGACAATTGATCTTCTCGCCGGCATGTCGTTCTTCGAGGTGGCGGGCGATGCAAACCGACCGTTTTCTGTCCTTTCCAGAACTTTGAGCGCGACGGCGCTTGGAACGGCCTTCGATGTGTCGAATGACGCTGGGATACTGACGGTTTCCGTCGATCATGGTCTGGTGGATGTTCGGGCGTCGGACTCTGCGCTTGAAATGGGCGTGAGCCTTACCGGAGGCCAATGGATCACCGTCGATCCTTCCTCTGGCAACATTGGCCGCGGCCAGCGTGAAAGCGGGCAGGTCGCATCATGGCGTGACAATCTCATCATCGCAGAAAGGGAAACCGTATCTGCTCTCGTCGCTCGCATTGGCCGCTGGATACCGGGACGCATCGTCATTGCCGATCCTTTTATCGGCAATCAGCGCGTCAGCGGCGTTTTCGATCTGAACAAACCGCTTCTTGCCCTCCAGGCGGTGGTCCATCCGGCCGGTGCCCGTGTGCGCCAGATTTCCTCGTTCGTGACGGTAATTTCCCCCCTCTGAAAAAAATCGAAAAACTTGAGCCAAAAGGTGAAAATTTCGCTGCCCCGATTGTAACAGTAATAGGGACAGCACTTTCCTGATGCTCAGGCACGGCCTGTCCCTCCATACGTTGAAGAATTGGAGAGGTTTAATGGTCGATGGGCGTGGGATTAGCAAAACGGTTTTCAGGGGAACGAGCAGGGCGTTGATCGCCGCTCTTCTGATGTCAACGGCAATTGGCATCAGCCTCATGGTAGCGCATCGAGAGGCGGTCGCGCAAACACAGGCGCAGACGTCGTTTTCTATTCCGGCTGGTCCTCTCAATCGCGCTCTGACGGCTTTCGGGCGACAGGCGGGTGTTCAGGTCACCTATCTTGCATCTACTGCCGCAGGTAAGACGTCCTCCGGTTTTTCTGGTTCTGCAACGCGCGAGCAGGCTCTCGCTGAAATCCTCGCTGGCTCTGGGCTGGTTTATTCTTTTCCGAATGCAACCACGGTTGCTATCTCAACTCCGGCGACGGGCAGCGAGAATGTAGCCGCTGATGGCTCGACAGTGCTGGATACCATCACGGTACAGGGTGAAAGCGCTTGGGGCCCGGTTAATGGCATTGTTGCAACGCGGTCAGCAACTGGAACGAAGACCGACACGCCTTTGATCGAGGTGCCACAGTCTATTAGTGTTGTGTCCGCAGACGAAATCAAGAGCCGTGGCGCCGAAACTGTTAGAGACGCAGTCCGCTACAGCGCGGGGGTTGGCGTCGGAGGGGCCAGCAGTTCCATACGTTCGTTCGACAATATTGAAGCGCGCGGATTTGCGCCTACGCCGCTCTATCTCGATGGGACTTATCTTCCTTACATTGGCGATAGCGGGGGATCGCCACAGATTGATCCTTATCTGCTGGAGCGTGTGGAAGTTCTGAAGGGACCGTCTTCGGTCATGTATGGCCAGAATTATCCTGGCGGCATCGTTAATATGGTGAGCAAACGCCCAACAGCAACACCCCTTCGCGAAATTGTTGTTGGCACGGGTTCAAATGGGCGGGCGTATACTGCGTTCGATTTTTCTGGTCCCGTCGCTGGCAGTGATCAGTTCTTTTATCGCCTTACGGGTGTAGCCACGCGGACAGACACGAATATTGATTATACGAACGAGAAGCGCTTCATGATTGCGCCGTCGTTTACATGGAAACCGCAAGAAGGCACCGAATTTTCGATCATCACCCATTTCCAAAAGGACGATGGCAGGCCCGATTATAGGCCGTTGCCCTATGAAGGGACCGTCATATCCAGCCCGATTGGCAAGATTGATCGCGACTACTTCTCAGGTGAGCCTGGTTACAACCACTATGAGCGATCCCAAGCGGTGGTTGGTTATGACTTCAAGCACGAGTTTGATGATGTCTTTTCGATTCATCATAATACGAAGTTCATCTACGTTGACGACTCTTA
Organism: Ochrobactrum sp. PL_is483; assembly: GCF_055816855.1. Lineage (NCBI taxonomy): Bacteria > Pseudomonadati > Pseudomonadota > Alphaproteobacteria > Hyphomicrobiales > Brucellaceae > Ochrobactrum > Ochrobactrum sp. PL_is483. The sequence goes on along the minus strand of NZ_JBVPGS010000013.1, from coordinate 2,975 downwards.
CAAGACATTCTTCAGCAACGGTTATGTTACGACAAATGGTATAACCGATTATACAAGACTGAATCGCAACGCCTATGATTACGCATCGCGAAACTCCGTCTTTGCGACTGACACAAATCTCCAGGCAAAATTTTCAACTGGTGATGTAGAACACAATGCGATCGTCGGTATCGACTACAAGTGGTTCAAGAATGACTATTCCGGTTATTATGGCTGGGGTAACACTCCAATAAGCATTACTGATCCGCAGTACGGCACTTATAATACACCAAGCCTCGGCGCTCGCTGGGACAACCGGATCAGCCAGCTCGGCTTTTACGCCCAGGACCAGATAAAGTGGGACAACTGGATTCTGACTCTTGGCGGACGATACGATACTGCGTGGCAGAATGACTACGATATGTTGACTTCCACAAGATTTAGGAAGACGGACCGGGAATTCACAGGGCGTGTGGGGCTCACTTACCTGTTCGATAACGGCCTTGCTCCCTATGTTAGTTATGCCACGTCCTTCATGCCCTATTCAGGTTTCGACGGAAATTCGAATCCGTTCAAACCCACGACCGGTCAGCAATATGAAGTTGGTGTGAAGTACCACCCCCCCGGTTACGACGCGCTGCTCACGCTATCTGCGTATGATCTGAAACAACAAAATGTACCCACCTGGGACCTTTTTAACGTAGCTTCTCAGACCGGTGAAATTCACGTTCAGGGGGTCGAAGTTGAAGTAAAAGCAACATTCTTCGATCGACTGGACATTATCGCGGCGGCCTCCTACACGGATTCTGTTTATTCAAAAGCGGATGATGGCACACAGGGTAACAAGGTCCGATACATGCCGCCGGTTTCCGCATCGTTATGGGGGAAATACCGATTCGAGGATGGACCGCTAGCTGGTCTCGGAATCGGTGCTGGTGTCCGATATTCCGGTAGTGGTTATGGCGATGCTGAGAATTCCTTCAAGTATCCATCCTACACGGTAGTAGATGCGGCTATTTCGTACGATTTCGGAAAGAAGGCCCCGCAACTTGACGGATTGATGTTGAACATCACCGCGACCAACCTGTTTGACAAAACCTATGTCTCAGGATGCAGTTACTATACGGGTTGCTTCTACGGTGAACCACGCACGATTCACGCAAATCTGGGCTACAAATGGTAACGCACCTAATGCCCGCCGGAAAACCGGCGGGCACGCGCCTTTCTCGAAGAACCGTTGCCAAATATCTGGCAGGCAGCTTGTTCTCTCTCTTTCTATCTGGCGTTGGGACGGCCCGTGCAAACGTCTTCTCGCGGACTGTCTCACACGCTTTCGGTGAAACGTTAGTGCGGGGTACACCTGGCCGGATTGTAACACTTGGCTGGAGCGGGGAAGACGCGCTGATTGCACTTGGTAAAACGCCAGTGGGAATGCCAAAATATCCGCTTTTTGAAAGTGGCATGTTTCCCTGGGTCGAGGACCTGTTGGGAACAAACAAGCCGGTACTTCTCAACAGTGGGATTGATTACGAAGAAATAGCATCTCTTCGGCCCGATCTCATCTTCTGCATTTACTCCGGAATTGACGCTGTTGCCTACAGGAGACTGTCGACGATCGCTCCCACGATCGCGTATCGATCTGGCCCTTGGCAAGCGGATTGGAAGGAACAGACGCAGATCATTGGCGAGTCATTGGGATTGGCTGATGAAGCGCGAAGATTGATCTCCCAGACGTTGGCGACACTTTCAAAAATTGGCCGTAGTCATCCCGTTTTGCAGGGAAAAACTTTTACTTTCGGAACATTTGTTTCCGGCGCTGCTGGTATCGTCGTTTACCTTCCGAATGATCATCGTGTTGCTGCGCTGATGGAAATGGGCATGAACCCCACTTCCGGAATTATACAGCTGCATCGAGACATTCCTGACAGCAGTTCCGTTGCAGTCAGTCTGGAGCAGATTGATCAGATCGACGCAGATATTCTGATCATGTGGTACGGAAGCAGGGTAAGTAAGGCATCGGCGGAAACGCAGCCGCTTTTTGAAACGCTGCCTGCGATAAAGCGTGGTTCTTATGTCGCGCTCACGGATCCCGTGTCGGTCTGGGCTACGTCGGCCTTGAGTGTCCTCTCCATTCCCTATGGATTCCCGAGATTTGTCCCGCATCTGGCGGAGGCGGCATACAAGGCGGAGCGAGAACGATGATGCGAGTTTCACGGGCGTACGATGACGATCATCACCACGATCCCTATGTGGAAAACTATTTTTTTGGCGAGACGATTGCAGTCGAGAACTTGTCGCCTTCTCTTGTTCGGGTTGTTTTGAAGATTGATGGCGGCGAGCGTCTGGTGCCGAGTGGCCACCCTGACGAATGGGTACGGTTAGCACTGCCGCCTGATGCGCAGACGCCAGTAACGCTGCCCGTTCTAATGGAAAACGGCAAATGGGGCAGACCGGACGGTTCGCAACACTGCCCGAACCGTCCCTACACGATACGGCGCTGGGATGCTGAACGCTGCAAGATGACCATTGACATCGTTGCGCATGATGGCGGCGTGGCAGCATCCTGGGCCATGAATGCCAAAGTTGGCGATGTGGTCGGCATCTGTAATCCGGAAGGCCGGTTCTGGATTCCCAAGGGCAGTCAGTGGCTCCTGATGCTGACCGACATTACCGGGCTTCCGGCTGTTGGTCGTGTTCTGGAGGAACTGCCGGAAGGGTTTCGGGCTATTGTGCATGTGGAAATTCCATCGAAGGATGATCGGCAGGTCATAGTCACCAAGGCTGATGCTTTGGTTACTTGGCACGCCTGCCATGGCGTAAAGCCAGAACGGCCTGGATATACGGAGTTGCCGCGCATTGCGCGCACGATCACGGAGCTGCCGGAAGGTCCGGGTTATATTTACATCGCCGGTGAGGCGCGGGCGGCTTCTGATTGCCGCAAGCATTTCCGTGATGTGCTTGGTTTCGACAAGCGTCGCATCGACGCCATCGGCTAC
>NZ_JBVPGS010000031.1:0-216019 GCF_055816855.1 Ochrobactrum sp. PL_is483 | reverse complement strand
CCCAACTCTTTCAACCAACTCCAAGGACGCATCAGCCTGCCGCTTGCGGCGCCGCCGCCCTCGTTGTGGCGCCATATAGACCCCACCAAGCAAAACTGTCAACGACCAATCATAACTTTTTTCAAAATTTCTTTCCACAGGTACTAAATCAAAAGGACCGTTCAGCGGCCCTATATATAAATGTCGCTCCCGGCCTCACGCAGAGAGCCATCCCATGCGGTCCGCGACATCATTGGCAAGTGCCCGCACGCGCCTTCCCATGTCTTCTATAATGTCGGGGCGAGCCTCCGCCGCCATCATCGACAGGGCAATACCGGCGGTGGGATGAAACGGTCGGTCGCAGATCGCAGCGCCTATGCAGAACATGCCTTCGCGCAACTGGCCATTATCCAGTGAATAGCCTCTTGCCTTCACTTCTGCCATCTCCGCTTCCAGAACCTTGAATGAAGGCGCGCTGGCCGGGGTGATCAGTTCCGGCCATTCAGACGGCAGATGACGGGCCAGTTCCTGCGGCGACATCGCGGCCAGCATGGCCTTGCCGGTCGCGGTAAAGACAGCCGGAACCCGCATGCCGATGCGAAATGTGATTCCGAGCGGCGCCGTCGAGTTGCGGCAGGAAAGATAAATGACATCCGGACCTTCCAGATGCGAAAGCGTCAATGTGTGCGCGCCTAGCCCATCGGCCTCCACCACCGCCTCATGAAACGCATCGACAATGTCGCTGCCTGCCATGAACACATTGGCCCAGCGCACCGATTGCGATCCCATGGTGAAGCTTCCGTCGCTGTTGAGCTTTAAAAGCTTGAGATGCACCAACGTCTGGCAAAGTCCGTGCACACTGCTTTTCGGCAAGCCGGTCCGGCGCGCAAGATCGGAAAGCTTGAGTCCGTCCCCAGTCCCCTTGCCCGCAATCCCCTTGCCCCCAGTCCCCTTGCCGCCTTCCTGCGCGCATTTCGCGATCTGATCGAGAATTTGCGCCGCGCGCATGACTGCCGGAACCAGTTTCTGGGAACTCTCTTCGTCGCTCGCCGTTTTCGTCATAGCTTTCACCTGATCGACCGCCTGATTAACCGTTTGACTTTGGATGTTGCGGCCTGTTTAATTCGAAATATCGTAAGCTGTTCAATATACTGAACAAGCTTTCTCTGCAAGACCGGGATGGAAAACCACTATGCTCGCTTTGAAAGACCCTTCGCTGCTCAAATCGCAATGCCTTGTTGATGGGCGCTGGATAGACGCCACGGACGGCGCCAAGATCGACGTGACCAACCCGGCAGACGGTTCGGTCATCGGCACGGTTCCCTCCCTTTCTGTCGCGACCATCAAGGAAGCCATCGACGCCTCCGCCAAGGCTTTTCCGGCATGGGCCGCCAAGACCGCCAAGGAGCGCGCGGCTACCTTGCGCAAATGGTTCGATCTCATCGTTGCCAATGCCGACGACATTGCTCTTATCATGACATCCGAACAGGGCAAGCCGCTTGCTGAGGCGCGCGGCGAGGTTCTCTATGCGGCATCCTTCATCGAGTGGTTCGCCGAAGAAGCAAAGCGCGTCTATGGCGACACCATTCCTGCCCCGCAGGCCGGGCAGCGCCTGACCGTCATCCGCCAGCCGGTTGGCGTGACGGCAGCAATCACGCCATGGAACTTCCCGGCTGCGATGATCACCCGCAAGGCTGCACCTGCCCTCGCCGCCGGTTGCACCATGATCGTCCGCCCCGCAGACCTCACGCCGCTGACGGCGCTGGCGCTCGGTGTTCTCGCTGAAAAGGCCGGCATCCCGGCAGGCGTCCTGCAGATCGTAACCGGCAAGGCGCGCGAAATCGGCGCCGAGCTGACGAGCAATGAAACGGTGCGCAAGCTCTCCTTCACCGGTTCGACGGAAGTTGGCCGCCTGCTGATGGCGCAGTGTGCCCCGACCATCAAGCGCATTTCACTGGAACTGGGCGGCAATGCGCCGTTCATCGTCTTTGATGATGCCGATCTCGATGCCGCCGTTGATGGCGCCATGATTTCCAAATACCGCAATGCGGGCCAGACCTGCGTCTGCGCCAACCGCATCTATGTGCAGCGCGGGATTTACGACAAATTTGCCGAAAAGCTCGCGGCCAAGGTCAAGGAGCTCAAGGTCGGCAATGGCACCGAACCGGGCGTCGTCATCGGCCCGATGATCGAGCCGAAAGCCATTACCAAGGTCAAGGCGCATATTGACGATGCCGTTTCCAAGGGTGCGAAGCTCATCACCGGCGGCAAGGAACTGGGCGGCCTGTTCTTTGAACCCGGCGTGCTGACGGGCGTAACCACCGACATGATCGTGGCCAGGGAAGAAACTTTTGGCCCGCTGGCTCCGCTCTTTGCCTTCGATACGGAAGAAGAAGTCATTGCCATGGCCAATGACACGATCTTCGGTCTGGCCGCTTATTTCTATACGGAGAATTTCAGCCGCGCGATTCGTGTCAGCGAAGGGCTGGAATACGGCATGGTCGGGCACAATACCGGCCTCATTTCCAACGAAGTCGCGCCGTTTGGCGGCGTGAAACAGTCGGGCCTTGGCCGTGAGGGTTCGAAATACGGCATCGAGGAATATCTCGAAACCAAATACATTTGCAGCGCCTACAAGCGCTAGCAAACACTGCTTTCCATACCGTTCCCCCGAAAGCAGTATCAAAGAAGATGGCGCGCATTGTTCGCGCCATCTTTTTTATCTATAGACGGTGCGATCACTAATATGGCTTCGGCCAAGGAATTCCGGAAAATATATGCTGCGCCGCCTTTACGACTGGACGATTTCGCTTGCCGCAAGAAAATCCGCCGAATGGTGGCTTGCCATCATCGCCTTTGTGGAAAGCTCGGTCTTTCTTGTTCCCGCCGATGTCCTGTTCCTGCCCATGGCGCTTGCCCGCCCGGAGCGCGCCTGGCGCTATGCCTTCATCGCAACGGTTGCCTCCGTCCTCGGCGGCATTGCGGGCTGGTATCTCGGCTATCATGCCTATGAGCAGATCGCCAAGCCGGTACTCGAAATGTACGGCAAGCTTGACTCGTTCGAGCATTTGCGCGGCACAACCAGCGCCGACGCCATCCTCCTGATGCTGATCACCTCCGGCCTGGCGCATCTGCCGCCGATCAAGGTGGTGACAATCCTGTCAGGTGCGGCCGGGATCGATATCTGGCTCTTTATCGCATCCGCAATCGTTGCCCGCGGCGCGCGTTTCTATTTTCTGGCCTGGCTGCTGCGCCGTTATGGCGAGCCGATCCGCGATTTCATCGAAAAGCGCCTCGGCCTGATTGCAAGTCTCGTCGCTGTGGTCTTGATCGCGCTTTTCTTTGCTGTGAAATATCTTCATGCCTGAGCGGTTCGCCCAATCCCGGTCAAAATAAATTGCTTGGAGACAAGCTGGCAGTTTGCCTTAAGAATAAGAGAGCCTTTGCAAGGAAACCCATATGGCGTTTGCACTCAATAATCCGGTCGGCAAGGTACAGGCATGGACCGCAGGCATAATGACCATCGGCCTTGCCGCGACTGTCGGCACGGCGCTGGGTTTCGAACATCTGGCTGGCTTCATGCCCTGCAAGCTCTGCCTCGAACAGCGCACGCCTTACTATATCGGCGTCCCGGTTCTGGCGGCGGCGTGGGTCTCCTACGGCCTGAAATGGCCACCGATCCTGACGCGCGGCCTGATCCTGATCGGCGCGCTACTGATGACCTTTGGGCTGGCGCTCGCCATCTACCACACCGGCGTTGAACTGAAATACTGGCCGGGGCCGATTGATTGCAGCGCGGCGACGATGAAGGTCACGCTCGATGCGGGCAATCTCCTGAACGAGCTCAACACGCATCCGCCTGCATGCGACAGCGCACCCGGGCACTTCCTCGGCCTGTCCTTTGCCGGATGGAACGTCGTGGCAAGCCTGCTCTTTGCAGCCATCGGCTACTACGGCGCTTTTGCGAAAAGTGGGAAGTAAGAGCGGAAAACTGTAGGGGCTGTTTCTTCTTTTATCGCATGTTGTTATCGCAAAACCGCTGCGCGCTTTTGCGCAACATGCTTTACGGCTCCAGTTCGACATCCCAATAGAGAAAATCGAGCCAGCTATCGTGCAGATGGTTGGGCGGGAAAAGGCGGCCATTATTGTGCAGGTCCTGCACGGTCGGCATGGCCGGCTTCTGGCGCGGCCACATATGCGCGACGGCAGGCATCATGCCGCCCTTGCGCAGATTGCATGGTGAACAAGCGGCGACCACATTTTCCCACGTCGTCTCGCCGCCATGGCAACGCGGGGTAACGTGATCGAAGGTCAGGTCATGCGGCGAGCCGCAATACTGGCACTCGAAACGATCACGCAGGAAGACATTGAAGCGCGTGAACGCGGGGTAGCGCGGCGGCTTCACATAATCCTTCAGGCAGATGACGCTCGGAACGCGCATGGAAAACGATGGCGAGGATACGATGTGATCGTATTCCGCCACGATATTCACGCGTTCGAGAAACACCGCCTTGATCGCATCCTGCCAGGACCAGAGCGACAGGGGATAATAGCTGAGCGGGCGGTAATCCGCGTTCAGCACCAGCGCGGGCAAGCCACTGGTCGAGACGGTTCTGGGCGAGACGGCAACAGTCAAGGGCGCACCTCCTTCAGAGCAACTCCGAAAAAGGGCGAAATGGCTCTCCATGCGGAATTGCGCTTTTCATCGAAGCGCCGCGCGTCCATTCTGGGCGCAACAACGACGCTCCAATCTCGTGAGGACGGGACTGCAATCAGCAGAAAATCAAGCTTCTGCGAATCGAAATTCCATCATCAGCCGATGCGGATAATGTAAGCCCGACGTGACAGGATTGTGAAGCGGAAACGCAATTGTGATTCGGGAAACACGCAACATTTACAGAAGCGGCGCCGCCTCGCGTCCCTTGATGGCCGCATAATAGGCCCAGAACAGCCGCGCCGCCACGCCGCGCCATGGCGCCCAGTCTTCCGCCAGCTTGCGAAGGGCAACGGCATCGGGCCGGATTTCATGGGCGAAGGCATGGCCAACAGCCGTCTGCAAGGCCACATCGCCCGCCGGAAACACATCCGGATGACCGGCAGCAAACAGAAGATAGACCTCCGCCGTCCACGGGCCGATTCCCTTGATCGCCGTAAGCCGGGCAATCGCCTCCCCGGCAGGAAGATCGCAAAGCCCGTGCAGGTCGAGGCCATCTTGGGCAAGCGCTTGCGCGACCGCCAGAAGCGTTCTCTGCTTGGGCCGCGAGAGACCGGCAAAACGCCAGGCCTCCTCCCCGCCCGCAATATAGGCTTCCGGCGTCAGCGGATCGATGGCCTGTTTCAGCCGCGCCCAGATTGCGGCAGCGCTGGCTGTCGAAACCTGCTGCGCGACAATGATGGAGGCCAGACTTTCAAATCCGGGTTCGGACCGGCGCAGCGGCACCGCATGGGAGCGGCTGCGAATATCGGCGAGCCGCGTATCAGCAAGGATCAAAGCCTCCAGCCCCGCCTCAATATCGCTCAATGTATCGATCCGCCGCATCCCTTGGCCTTTCATTCTCTTGGCGCACAACGTACCAATGGAATCAGATGACATTCAACTGACAACAAGCTGCCATGACCGTACCTGTGTTCCGCTTCGCTCCCAGCCCCAATGGCCAGTTGCATCTCGGCCATGCCTATTCCGCGCTTTTGAATGCGGATATGGCCAAACAAAGCGGCGGCCGCTTCCTGCTGCGCATGGAAGACATCGACACGGCGCGCTGCACGCCTGCACTGGAACAGGGCATTTATGACGACCTGCGCTGGCTTGGCCTCACATGGGAGACCCCTGTGCGCCGCCAGTCGGAACATTTCGGCGAATATCGCAACGCCCTCACCAAACTTGCCGACAAGGGGCTTGTCTATCCGGCCTTCCTCAGCCGGGGTGAGGTGCGCGAGCGTATCGGCGAAGCCTTCGCCAAGGGGGATGACTGGCCGTCCGACCCGGATGGCACACCGCTTTATCCGCAGGGCGAACGCGATCTGACCGAAAAGGAACAGATGGAGCGCATCGCCTCGGGCGTGCCCTATGCCTGGCGGCTCAATATGGACAAGGCGCTTGCCACCGCTGGCGAGCCGCTTTTCTGGAGCGAAAGCGGCGCAGGCCCGGATAGCGAGAGCCTGAATCAAAAAACGCCAGGGCGCATTGCCGCCGACCCCGCCCGCTGGGGCGACGTGGTGATTGCGCGCAAGGACACGCCAACCAGCTATCACCTTTCCGTGGTGGTGGACGACGCATTGCAAGGCATTACCCATGTCGTGCGCGGGCGCGATCTGTTTCACGCGACCTCTGTGCACCGGCTCCTGCAGAAACTGCTCAACCTGCCGGAACCGCTCTACCATCATCATGATCTGGTGCTGGGCGACGACGGGTTGAAACTGTCGAAAAGCCGCCAGGATACGGCGCTCGCATCCTTGCGCGAACAGGGCGTTTCGCCCGCCGATATCCGGGCCAGACTGTCGTTATAAGCACTATTTTCGCCGCAGCGTCACAGATGATGTGCCCGCGCACTGATTGACGGGAGCACGGCAAAAGGGTTGAAAGACCGCATGGAGCCGCATTGAAAAATGCGGCAATGTATTCGTTTATTCTGAAGGAGGCCAAGCAATGAGCAATTACGTCGAGATCGAAGGTCTGCGTGTTGCCCCTGAACTCGTGGAGTTTCTGGCCAGGGAAGCCGCGCCCGGTACCGGCGTGGAGCCGGAAAAGTTCTGGAAGGGCCTCGCCGCCATCATCCGCGATCTGGCACCGAAGAACCGCGCCCTCCTTGCCAAGCGCGACGACCTGCAAGCGAAGATCGATGCCTGGTACAAGCAGAACCGCGACAAGGGCTACAGCCAGGCCGATTACCAGCAGTTCCTGAAGGATATCGGCTATCTCCTGCCGGAAGGCGGAGAGTTTTCGGTTTCCACCACCAATGTCGACCCGGAAATCACCCATATTGCCGGTCCGCAGCTCGTCGTTCCGGTCATGAACGCCCGCTATGCACTCAATGCCGCCAATGCGCGCTGGGGTTCGCTCTACGATGCGCTCTACGGCACCGATGCCATTTCGGAAGCCGACGGCGCGGAAAAGGGCAAGGGCTACAATCCGAAGCGCGGCGAGAAGGTCATTGCCTGGGCAAAGAACTTCCTCGACGAAAGCGCGCCGCTCGCGGCTGGCAAATGGGCCAATGTCGCCGGTCTCGCCGTCAAGGACGGCAAGCTTGAAATCAGGCTGACCGACGGATCGGCAACCGCATTGAAGGATGAAAGCCAGTTCAAGGGTTATAATGGCGATGCCGCCGCCCCGACGAATGTGCTTCTCGCCAAGAACAATATGCATGTCGACATCGTCGTCAATGCGGATCACCCGATCGGCAAGACCGATCCGGCGCACATCGCCGATGTGGTTCTGGAATCGGCTGTCAGCACGATCCAGGATTGCGAGGATTCCATTGCCGCCGTCGATGCCGAAGACAAGGTTGCCGTCTATCGCAACTGGCTCGGCCTGATGAACGGCAAGCTGGAAGATACGTTCGAGAAGAACGGCAAGCAGATGACGCGCCGCCTCAACGGCGATCGCACCTACAAGGCTGCCGACGGTTCCGATCTGACGCTCAAGGGCCGTTCGCTCATGCTGGTGCGCAATGTCGGCCACCTGATGACCAACCCGGCCATTCTCGATGCCGAAGGCAATGAAGTGCCGGAAGGCATCATGGATGCGGCCTTCACCAGCCTGATCGCGCTGCACGACATCGGCCCCAATGGCCGCCACATGAATTCGCGCGAAGGCTCCGTCTATATCGTCAAGCCGAAGATGCACGGTCCGGAAGAAGTGGCTTTCGCCAACGAGCTTTTCACCCGCACGGAAGAAATGCTCGGCATGAAGCCCAACACCCTCAAGATGGGTGTGATGGATGAAGAACGCCGCACGACCGTCAATCTCAAGGAAGCAATCCGCGCCGCCAAGGATCGCGTGGTCTTCATCAATACCGGCTTCCTCGACCGCACCGGCGACGAAATCCACACCTCCATGGAAGCCGGTCCGATGATTCGCAAGGGCGACATGAAGCAGGCCGCATGGATCGGCGCTTACGAGCAGTGGAACGTCGATATCGGTCTGGAATGCGGCCTTTCCGGCCATGCGCAGATCGGCAAGGGCATGTGGGCCATGCCTGACATGATGGCCGCGATGCTGGAACAGAAGATCGCGCATCCGAAGGCTGGCGCCAACACCGCCTGGGTGCCGTCGCCGACCGCCGCCACGTTGCATGCGACCCACTATCACCAGATCGACGTTGCCGCCGTTCAGGAAAAGCTGAAGAGCCGCCCGCGCGCCAAGCTTGACGATATCCTGTCTGTGCCGGTTGCCGTGCGCCCGAACTGGACGCCGGAAGACATCCAGAAGGAAATCGACAACAACGCGCAGGGCATTCTGGGCTATGTCGTGCGCTGGGTCGATCAGGGCGTCGGCTGCTCCAAGGTGCCGGACATCAACAATGTCGGCCTGATGGAAGATCGCGCAACGCTGCGCATCTCGGCGCAGCACATCGCAAACTGGCTCTATCACGGCGTTGTCACGGAAGCGCAAGTGATGGAAACCATGAAGCGCATGGCTGCTGTCGTCGACAAGCAGAACGAAGGCGACCCGCTTTATCGCCCGATGGCTGCCGACTTCGACAAGTCGATTGCGTTTCAGGCGGCCTGCGACCTGGTCTTCAAGGGCCGCGAACAGCCGAACGGCTATACTGAGCCGGTCCTGCATCGCCGCCGCCTGGAGCTGAAGGCGCAAGGCTGATCGGTTTGGAGCGCAAAGGACGGGGGAAGAGGCCGCGGCCAAAGCTTCAGACTTTATTGTGCAGAGAGATTGATTGCGGCGGGAGAAATCCCGCCGTTTTCGTTTCCGAAATCGCTTGACTCCATTATAATAGATATTATTTCTAACATAATGGAAAATGCAATCGAGCAGCTCGACAACGCCATTGGCGAAAACCTGCGCCGCCTGCGTCTGGCGCAAGGCATGACGCTGGATGCCCTGGGCGATGCGTCCGGGGTCAGCCGCGCCATGATCTCGCGGATCGAACGCGGCGAGACAAGTCCGACCGCCCAGCTTCTGGCGCGCATTTGCGCTGCCCTTGGCACATCGCTTTCAGCCTTTTTCAGCGATGCGGAAGCGCCCCCCTCGCCACTGCTTGTCCGCGACCGCCAGCCAATTTGGCGCGATCCCGACACCGGCTATGTGCGCCGGTCAGTTTCTCCGCCCGGCACCGGTTCAAATGTCGATCTGATCGAGATCGAGTTTCCGGCAGGCGCCAAAGTGGCTTTCGCGCCGCAGACTACCAATGCCGGTATCACCCAGCATATGTGGCTGTTTGCTGGTGAGATGGAAATGACTGTCGGTGACACGCAATACAACCTCCGTCCCGGCGACTGCCTCTATATGCCCGTCATGGCGGGCATCACCTTTCACAATCCCGGCTCGACCCCTGCGCGCTACGCCATTGTGCTCGAACGCCGCGGCGCTCTCTGAAAGACAGACCGATGATCCACGTTCTTGATGCCGAAGAAGCAAGGCGCGCCATTTCCGCGCTCGCCGAAATCCTGGCCGACTGCGTCATGGGTGGCGCATCGGTCGGCTTTATGGCGCCGTGCGAACCGCAGGATTTCACCCCTTACTGGATCCGCATTGCTCATGAAATCGAGAGCGGCGACACGCTGCTCCTCGTTGCCGAACATGACGGCGAAATCGTCGGAACGGTACAGCTTGGTCTCGCGCAAATGCCCAATCAGCCGCATCGCGCCGACCTGAAGAAACTGCTCATCCACCGCAAGGCGCGCGGCCTCGGCCTCGCGCGCAAGCTGATGGATGCGGCGGAAACGCAGGCCCGCATGCATGGCAAAACGCTGATCTGCCTTGATACCGCCACCGGAAGTCCCGCCGAAGCGATCTATACGCATTTCGGGTGGCAACGTGTCGGCACCATTCCCAATTATGCGCTCTTTCCCGATGGCAGCCCCTGCGCCACCACGCTCTTTTACAAAGGCCTCTCGCAATGACCCTCCTCATCCGCCACGCGACGGAAGCCGATCTTCCTGCCCTGCTCGCCATTTATAATGACGCGGTGGAGAACACGCTTGCCATCTGGAACGAAACGCTCGTCGATTTGGAGAACCGCCGCCAGTGGCTGAAAGCCCGAAACCGCGACGGCTTTCCGGTGCTGGTTGCCGAGCGTGACGGCGCTGTACAGGGATATGCGAGCTATGGCCCCTTCCGCCCGTTCGAGGGGTTCCGCCATTCCTCCGAGCTTTCGATCTATGTGGCGAGCGATGCGCGCGGCGGCGGCATCGGGCGCGCCCTTCTGGCCGAGCTGGTGGAGGAAGCACGCGAACGCCAGGTACATGTGCTGATTGCCGGCATCGAAGCTGGCAATGCTGCCTCCATCGCGCTGCATCAATCGCAGGGTTTTGAGGATTGCGGCACCTTGAAGCAAGTCGGCCAGAAATTCGGGCGCTGGCTCGATCTCACCTTCATGCAGAAGATTCTCTGATCGATATGAGAAGAGCCGCTTTCGCGGCCATTTTCATCAGTTTGCCTGTGGAACCGCGGTTCCGGTCGGTAGTGCCGTCAGGCCGATCTCGCCTTCGAGCTGGTCGCTGCGGGCCATCAGGTAAAGGCCAAGCCCGCAGGTCAGCGCGGCGATGAATACCAGATACCACGCATGGGCCATCGGATTGACCGCCAGAAACGAGGTCACGATCACCGGCGTCAGCCCGCCAAAAACCGCGTAGGAAACATTGTAGGAAAACGACAGGCCTGAGAAGCGCACCGGGGCCGGAAAAGCGCGTACCATCACGTAAGGCACCGCGCCGACCATGCCGACCGAAAGCCCCATCACCGCATAAAGCGTGAAGAGGATGGGCAAGGAAACCGCCGCATAAGTGTAGAACACGAAGGTCGCAACACCGAAGAAAATGCCGGCAACGGCAAAGAAGCGACCGCTGCCGATGCGGTCCACGATGGCGCCTGCGGCAACCGTGCCGAACATCAGGAACAGCGTTCCGAAGCTTGTCGCGGCAAGCGATTGCAGCGGCGTGTAGCCGTAGAGCTTCTGCAGGAAGGTCGCCGTCATCAGCGTGGTGACGACGATGCCTGCCGACAATATCCATGTCAACAGCACGGAAATGACGACGCCGTGCATGTGGTTGCGCAGCACCGTGCCGAGCGGCAGCTTGTCCTTCAGCAGATGGCTGTTCTTCATTTCGGTGAAGATCGGCGTCTCCGCCAGCCAGCGGCGCAGATAAACGGCGAGCAGGCCAAATATGCCGCCGATGAAGAACGGAATGCGCCACGCATAGGCAGACAATTCTTCCGGCGTGAAAATCCAGTTGATGGCAGTCGCGATCAGCGAGCCGATCATGATGCCGAGTGTCAGGCCCGAGCAAAGAAAGCCGCACGCCATGCCGACCCGGTTGGCCGGAACGTGTTCGGCCACAAAGGTCCACGCGCCCGGAACCTCGCCGCCAATGGCAGCCCCCTGCAACATGCGGAAGACAATCAGCAGGATCGGCGCGCCGACACCCAGCGTCGCATAGGTCGGCAGGCAGGCCATGGCCAGCGTCGAGATGGACATAAGAAAGACGGAGAAGGCGAAGACCCGCTTGCGCCCGAACTTGTCGCCGAAATGCGCCAGCACGATGCCGCCCACCGGACGCACCAGATAGCCCGCCGCAAAGATGCCGAAAGTCTGGATCGTCACCAGCCAGTCCGGCATATCCGGCGGGAAAAACAGATGGCCGATGACGCTCGCAAAGAACACGAAGATGATGAAATCATAAAACTCCAGCGCGCCGCCAAGGGCCGACAGGCCGAGCGTGCGGAAATCCTGCCGGTTGAGCGGACGCGGACTATTATTTGCGTGGAGATTCGTCGATGCCATCGATCCGATTCTTTCTATCGCATCGGCCGCAAATCATCGTCGATTTTCGGAAAGCGCGATGCGTGGTTTAGATGTTCAGAGCGCCCTTGCGTCCAGCCGGGGGCACGGCGCTCCAGTCGTTTGTCTGCGTTCCCCAATCTTTTGGGGTGCGTTTTAATGCGCCAAATGCGCCAGTTCTGCAAGACTTGACTTCCGGGCGCCAAAGCATATCTTAGAATTATTCTAAACTAATGGATTTGATAAATGTTGAGCCGATTCTTCCGCAACGACCGCCGCCCATTCGATTCGCTTTCCGAACAGGAAATCCTGGCCCTTGCCATATCCTCCGAGGAGGATGACGCGCGCATCTATCTCGCCTACGCCGATGGCCTGCGCGATGAATTCCCGCAATCGGCGAAAATCTTCGAGCAGATGGCGGCGGAAGAACACGGCCACCGCGATGCGCTGATCGAACGGCACAAGGCCCGCTTCGGCGACCGGATTCCGCTGATCCGCCGCGAGCATGTCAGCGGTTATTACGACCGCAAGCCGGACTGGCTGGTGCGTCCGCTTGGCATCGACAAGGTGCGCGAAGCCGCATCGGAAATGGAAGAACAGGCCTATCGGTTCTATATCGAGGCCGCAAAGCGCGTCAGCGATGCCGACACGCGCAAGCTGTTGGGCGATCTTGCCCAGCAGGAAAAGCAGCACGAAGCGAAAGCCGAATCGCTGGAAAATACGCTGACCCCGAACCACGTGCAGGATGAGGAACGCGCGCTGGAGCGCAAGCAATTCATCCTCACCTATGTCCAGCCCGGCCTTGCCGGCCTGATGGACGGCTCTGTCTCAACGCTTGCCCCGATCTTCGCCGCCGCCTTCGCGACACAGGATACATGGCAGACCTTTCTGGTCGGCCTGTCCGCCTCGGTCGGCGCCGGTATCTCGATGGGTTTCACCGAAGCAATCCACGATGACGGCAAGCTGTCGGGCCGCGGATCGCCGGTCAAGCGCGGCCTGTCCTGCGGCATCATGACGACGCTGGGCGGTCTCGGCCACACCCTGCCCTATCTGATCCAGGATTTCTGGACTGCAACCAGCATCGCCGCGATCCTGGTCTTCTTCGAACTCTGGGCCATCGCCTTCATCCAGAACCGTTATATGGAAACCCCGTTTTTCCGTTCGGTGCTACAGGTGGTGCTTGGCGGCGGGCTGGTTCTGGCGGCAGGCATATTGATCGGCAGCGCCTGACACCGCTTCGCTTTTTCAAATTCACGCCCGCACGACAGCTTCCTGCGGGCGCGATACCGGTTCCTCGAAAGTCTCGATCGCGATGCGTCCCCGCCGCGAGACGGTGACGAAACTGTTGGCAGGGACAGCCATCCAGTTGGCCGATTCGCCGTCCAGCGGCTCCGACACCACGCATATGCCCGAGGACCCGCCCAGCGTCGCCGTATAAAGCGTCGGCGCGAAGGCATCGGTCGCATAGCGGATGGCGTAAAGCTGGTCTCCGTCGGAGAAGGCGGCCGTCAGCCGCAGAAATGGCGGCACGCCGGCGCAAACCGCTTCCTCGACAACCGTTGCCACCATGCGCTTCATCGCCAGAACCGGATCACTGTCGAGACCAAATTCCAGCAGCAGCAGAAAAATCAGTTCCGAATCGGTTGCGCCGTGTTTCTGGCCGTAGATCGCATCGCTCAAATGGCTTTCCAGCCTGCGGCGCAGCCGGTCGAAATGACCGATCTGGCCGTTATGCATGAAGCTCCAGCGACCGGAAACGAAGGGATGGCAGTTGGAACGGCTGGTAAGCCCGCCGGTGGAAGCGCGCACATGCGCGAGAAAAAGGCGCGAGCGTATCTGGCGCGCCAGACTGCGGAGGTTCTGGTCCGACCATGCGGGAAGTATGTCCCGATAGAGGCCCGGCTCATCGCGATGCCCATACCAGGCAACGCCGAACCCGTCGCCATTGGTGCGCGTTTTGGCTTCATGCGCATCGTGGCTTTGCGCCACGAGCGAATGGCAGGGAGACGATATGATGTCTTCCAGATAGGTTTCAGGTCCGAGATAGGCGGCCCAACGACACATTTTTGATCCGGTTTTTACCGGCCCCGGTTATGCGTCCGCTCATAAAGCTGGCGAACGATCGTGCTCGCCGTCTTCTCGAATAAAAATGGCAAAATTGCATGGATCAGCGCGGCAAGCGCCGCTCCAAGCAATTTTGCCGAAAAACGTGATGCAAAAAGCATATGCTCAAAATAGGTTTCATCGACCGAAGAAGGATGGTCGGTGAAGAGGCGGGTAATACGTGTCGTCATCAAAAAACTCCCATATTGAGCAAATCGTTCCCGTTTATCGGACGCAGAAGCATCTTTCTGAAAAATCATTTTAACAAAACCCGCGGAGATGAAATCTCAAATTATCCTTGCATTCAGCTCAATGTTGGGACAATCATCCCATGATGAGCGCAAATATGGATGATATGGACCGGAAAATTCTTGCCGAGCTGCAAAGTGACGGCACCCTGTCGGTCGATTCCCTTTCCGAAAAGGTCAATCTCTCGCGCAACGCCTGCTGGCGACGCGTGAAGCGCATGGAAGACGAAGGGATCATCAAGGGCCGCGTCGCCCTGGTCGACGCGGAACTTGCCGGATGCGGCCTTTCCGTCTTCATCCTCGTGCGCACGTCGAGCCACGATCCCGACTGGCTTGGCAAGTTTCGCAGCGCCATGGCGCGCTTTCCGGAAATCGTCGGCGTTTATCGCATGACCGGCGATTTGGATTATGTGCTGAAAGCCCGCGTTTCGGACGTCAAGGCCTATGACCGCCTTTACCAGCGGCTGATTGCCAGCGTACCGCTCTCGGACGTTTCGGCCTCTTTCGTCATGGAGGAGATCAAGGAAACGACCGCCGTGCCGCTGAAGGAATAGCGGCGCGCGCGAGATTAATGGCCAGCCATTTCGTGGCACAGCGCCGCACACTGCTCGCATGCTTCCACGCATTTTTCCATGCCGCCGATCTCCCGGCAGGATTGGGCGCAGGCTTCGCAAATCTTCGCGCATGCCCCGCAGCTTTCCCGATGAAGGGGCGTGTTCAGCAGCATTATGTGCGCTGCCGTCCGGCAGCTTTCGACGCAAGCCAGCATGATACGGTAATGTTTCGGCTCGACATGCGCCCCGCCTTCTTCAAGGCAGTGGCTGGAGGCCGTGTCGAGGCAAATACGATAGCAATCGAGACAGGCGTCGATACATCTGATCATTTCCGGGCTCGGCATTTTTCAAATCCTTATCCTTGGACACAAGGTCCAACAGACGAAGAATGGATTTGTTCCATCAGCCGCTTTTCATCCCCCACGCACTATTCCCGGTGCAAATTGCATGACCCTGTGCCGTACTATCATTGCAAAACGCCAAATAGGCGGTACACCTTTCTTTGGTTTTCACGTATGAGCGTCGCCAGTTTGAGCGCATCCGGAAAAGTGTAAACGTTTTCCAGACAGATGCGCGAGGAAACAATGTCTCTCGCAGGCCAACTGAACTCGCAGGAAAGGCTCCCTCATGACCGCAGCATCCTCTTCCGCGCCAACGCTCGGCATCATCCGCCTCGAACATGCCAAGGGCCTTGAACTACCGGCCTATGAGACGTCCGGCTCAGCGGGTATGGACTTGCGTGCAGCCGTTGCCGAAGACCGCCAGATTGTTCTCCTGCCGGGACGCCGCACACTGGTGCCGACCGGATTGATCTTCGAGATTCCGGCAGGCTTCGAGGTGCAGATTCGCCCGCGCTCCGGCCTTGCCTTCAAGAACGGCATCACCTGCCTCAATACGCCCGGCACCATCGATTCCGACTATCGTGGCGAGGTAAAGGTGCTGCTCATCAATCTCGGCGACGACGATTTCCGCATCGAACGCGGCATGCGCATTGCACAGGCCGTCTTCGCGCCGGTCGTCCAGCCGAAGATTGAAGAGCGCGCGGAAGTGACCGATACGGCGCGCGGCGCCGGCGGCTTCGGTTCGACCGGCACGGCATAGGCCCCATACCGCAATAAAAAGCCCGGTTCGCCGGGCTTTTTATTGCGGTTTTTCTCACTGTGTAAGGACGGCGCGCTGGCAGAGAACGCCAGTGACCTGAACGTCGGCTTGTCCAATCTTGACGCCGAGCAGATCCAGCACTCCGAAAAGCAAGCCATCCACCGTCGGGCCCAAAGGGGTGAGCAATGTGCCCAAAAGCTGGGTCAATCCACTCAGGGGTAGAGGCAAGGGCAAGAATCCGAGCAGGACAACCTCAAGATCGAGCCCCTTTACCAGCCCGACAAAAAGCGATCCGGCAAGTTGGTTGGTCCCCACGGTTTTGATCCGTTTGGCGGCAATATCGGCAGGCGTGAAGGTCACAATTTCCTGCTTGGGGTTGCCGAGCGGCAATTCGACACGACCGCGAAGCTCGGCAATGTCTGCGACCAGCAATTTCACTGTAGCGATCGCTGTCTTCCTGACAACCGGCGTTTTGCTGAAATTCTTCATCAGATCTATATCGGTATCGCCAAGATAAACACCGGCCAGGCCCGGTTTGACGGCGAGTTTCACCGTGGCACTTCCAGGGCCCTGCGGACAGCTTATGCTTTTCAGTTCAGCCTCGCCGCTCGCCACGTCGATGAAGATCGGCACGTGGACATTGGCCAGATAGGAAACAAGCCCGTCATTGCCGACCTCAAGCGTCAAAAGCAGGCGTATCTGCGCGGTGCGCACCAAGGTACCTGCTCCGCCCACGGTAAAGAACGGGGTCTTTTGCGCGGGCTCTCCAACTGCGACATCCAGTTTGAATGCCAGCACTCCCGGCAGTTTCAGCCCAGGGCCAAGTTGAAGTTGATGATCGCCTCCCAGCATCGCCGCCGCTGAAATCAATTGCAGGACATTGGCCGTGATGTTGTAATTACTGGCCGATCCAAGCGATGCATCGGCGATCGACCCAAGCCCGAGCAATTTTCCAACCGGCAGTTTCGCAGCAAGGGCCGCCGCATCCTTGCCCAGAATACCGAGTGCTGCCTTGGCTGTCGGATTGTTCGTCACCACCTCGGCCAGCACAGTCGCCAGCATGCCGACTGAAACATCCGTATTCAACAACTGCTCATAGGTACCAGCCGTCAGCCCTACTTTCGGAGCAAGTTTGTCCAGAAAGCCGAGCAGGTTGATATCGGTCGCAGCCAGGGCATTGTAGTCAACAAGCTTCAGGTTGAGAGAGGTTCCCAGAAGCCCACCCAGAAGGCCATTCAGCACGCTCTGGTCGGTGTTCAGGCTCAACAATCTCGAACCGATCGAAAATGCCGCTTCCGCTTTCGTCGCGGCCATGCCGGTTGCGCCGAGCGCAGGCCGGTCGATGAAGGACTGGCCGAAATAGAGATTGCCGGGGCGCGCCAGCCGGACGCGAACCGCATCCGGGTTTGCACCGCCCGCCACGAAACGGTTTTCGACCGCGCGGTTCTTGTCGGGGAAATAGTTGCCCTTCTCTACCCATACCCGCGTTTTGTCGTCGGTCTTTCCGTCGACAACGGACGGGTCGTAGCTGCCGCTCATCAGCACCGGATCGACGCCATTTGCCCGCAATTGCCGCAGCACCGCATCATCGGCCTGCGAAAGAGAGGAAGCACCGGCGACGGCCGCAAGATCGGCCATGTTCTGCAACTGGCGCCGCTCCAGAAACAGCGAACTCGTGTCCACGCAAAATGCCGCCACCGCCAGGAACAGCGGAGAGACCAGCGCCGCCATCGTCGCCAGATTGCCGCCCCGCGCCCGCAGGAAACGCGATACATAACCCCGCATGACTTATCCCCCGCCCCGTCTCAGATTCCGCCGAGCCTGATTGTCGATGCCCTTGTGATGGTCGTGTCGGGAAGCGGCAGGCCCGTCATCAGGTTCCAGATCGGCAGGTTCTCCGCATTATATTGGATCGTCACGGTAAACTGGTTCGGGTCGGACTGGGCATTGTCGACATTCACCTGCATCTTTTCAGGATCGATCAGCGAATATTTCGCCGCGTTTTTCTGGATATAGCTGGTCGCCAGCGCAAGCCGCTCCGGCGGATCGATGCCTGCCAACGCCGTCCGTGTTGCGTCAGCCGCAAGCTGCTGCACGGCGTTCGCCACGCCCAGATAAATGCCGAACGCAATCATGCCCATCAGGATCAGAAGAAAAACCGGCGCCAATATTGCGAACTCGACCGCCGCAGTACCGCTTTTATTTCGATTTAAAAACAACAAGAATGGTATTCTTCGAAACCTGTTCGTTACGAATGAAAACCTTTTTCGCCCCATAATAAGGTAAGCCATTTGCCCTCCCGTCCAAGAGCATCGAAACCTTATTCCCATGCCATTTCCAAGCAACATGCATCATGCATGCGCCAACCACCCGCCTTTGCGGACAGATCACGTTCCGGATTATTATTTCTACTTTTAGATTGTGCTTTTCCGGCCTTATTTAACCGATAGATAATTTAAGAACACTTAATTTGACTAATAATTGGGCTGCATCCGTCAAAATTGAAAAGAATAACCGCAAGTTGTATCTTGATGTCAGCTTTTCTCCACTGCATCGCCTGCGTCCGGTGAATTGGCAATGGCGCTGGCGAACCTCCAGCCATTGCGCCGACGGCAATTATTGCATGACAAATAATTAAGATGAAATCCTGAGCCGGGAAGCATAGATATCCGGATGCACTGTGCCATCCGAGCGCGCGCTGTCCCGCTTTGGTTGCATGGGGCAAAAATTATGCGGGACACAGTGATGAATCTCCGATGAGCGGCGGTTCTGAAAGTTTTGAGGGTTTGACGGTGCTTACATCTTCCGATTCGTCCAAAACCGGGCAGCGCAAGGCACCGTCGCCGAAGAGCGCGCGCCGCTGGTGGCTCTGGCTTGCGCTGGCGGCAATCGCTGCGGGCGCGGGCTGGTATTTTTACGGCTCGGGCGAAGCTGGCGGCCAGAAGACGAACTATCTCGCCGAAACGGTCACGCGCGGCGACATCGAAAACGCCATTACCGCCGTCGGCACGCTCAGCGCGCTGCGCAGCATCAATGTCGGCGCGCAGGTTTCCGGCCAGCTTAAAAGCGTGAAGGTCGAGGTGGGCGATCAGGTCAAGCAGGGCCAGTTGATCGCGGAAATCGACCCGTCGCCTTTCGAGAAGAAAGTGGAAATCGCCAGCGCCCAGCTCGACAATCTCAAGGCGCAGCTTTTGAGCAAACAGGCGCAGCTCACGCTCAAGAAAGCCAATGCGGCGCGCCAGCGCTCGCTTCTGGCCACGCGCGGCGTGTCGCAAGCCACCGTCGATCAGGCCGATGCCGATCTTGCCATGGCCGAGGCCGACGTGAAGGCACTTGGCGCGCAGATCCGCCAGCAGGAAGCCCAGCTTGCCAGCGACAAGGTCGATCTCGGCTACACCAAGATTTACAGCCCCATGGAAGGCACGGTCGTCGACCAGGCCGCCAAGGAAGGCGAAACGCTGAATGCCGTGCAGAGCGCGCCGACCATCGTTACCGTGGCCGACCTCAAGGTGATGACCGTGGAAGCGCAGGTTTCGGAAGCTGATATCGGCAGGCTCAAGCCTGGCATGCCGGTCTATTTCACCCTGCTCGGCCAGCCGGAAAAACGCTTTACCGGCACGCTGCGCCAGATCAAGCCGACGCCCGCGACCGAGAACAATGTCGTTCTCTATTATGCCCTGTTCGACGTTCCGAACCCGACCGGCGAACTGATGATCAATATGAGCACGCAGGTCTATTTCATTCTCGACGAGGCAAAGGACGTGCTGATCGTCCCCTCCTCGGCGCTGAACTACAAGCGTGCTGACCAGAACCAGAATGGCCAGAACCAGAAAGCCAAGCCACAGATTTCGGTCAAGGTCGTGAGCGACAGTGGCGCGGTCACCGAACGTCAAGTCGAAATCGGCGTGCGCAATCGCGTGCAGACCGAGATCAAAAGCGGCCTTGAGGAAGGCGACAAGGTCATCGTCACCAGCGCTTCCAGCGGTGCCGAAGCCGCCGCAGGGCAGCGCGGCCGCAGGCCCGGCATGCGCCTGTTCTGATGAGCCGCCCCATGACCGACAATCTCAAGTCCGGCACGCCGCTCATAAGACTGGATGATATCCGCAAGACCTACCACAATGGCGATCTCGCCGTTGAGGTGCTGCACGGCATCACGCTCGACATTCAGGCTGGCGAATTCGTCGCGATCATGGGCGCGTCCGGCTCCGGCAAATCAACGCTGATGAACATTCTGGGCTGTCTCGACAGTCCGAGCGGCGGGCAATATCTGCTCGATGGCGAGGATGTGTCGACACTGGATGCCGATGCGCTTGCCGCATTGCGCCGCCGCACTTTCGGCTTCGTCTTCCAGAGCTACAACCTCATCTCGACCTCGACAGCACAGGAAAACGTCGAGGTTCCGGCGATCTATGCGGGCCTGCCCGCATCCGAACGCCATGCGCGCGCCGCCGAACTGCTCAACCAGCTGAAACTCGGCGACCGCCTCGACCATCGCCCGAACCAGCTTTCCGGCGGCCAGCAGCAGCGCGTTTCCATCGCCCGCGCTCTCATGAATGGCGGGCGCATCATCCTTGCGGATGAGCCGACCGGCGCGCTCGACAGCCAGAGCGGCGAAGACGTGATGGAACTGCTGCGCTCCATGCACCAGCAGGGTCATACGGTCATCGTCATCACCCATGCCCGCGAAGTGGCCGAACGCGCCGACCGGCTGATCGAAATCCGCGACGGGCAGATTCTTTCCGACACGGTCAAGCGCGCCATCCCCGATACGCAGGCTCCCTTCCGACTGCAGGAGAGCCTTGAAGGCAACTCCGCCCGCATCGCCGATGTTTCGGAAGCGGTGAAGATGGCGATGCGCGCGCTGAAGGCCAACATCTTCCGCACCATCCTCACCCTGCTCGGCATCATCATCGGCGTCAGTTCCGTGGTGACGATGCTCGCCATCGGCACCGGCGCGCAGAATTCCATTCTCGACCGTATCAATGCCATGGGCACCGATCTCATTCTGGTTCGCCCCTCCATGGCTGGTTTCCGTGGAACAGGCTCGATAGCGACACTGGTCCCCGAGGATGCTACCGCAATTCTGGAACTGCCGAACATCAAGACCGCCGTCCCGGAAGTCACCGGCACGGTGACGCTGCGGCGCGGCAATGTCGATTACCAGTCGCAGGCAAATGGCACTGTTCCCGCCTTTTCCGAAGCCAAATCGTGGAAGGTGGCGACCGGCGATTTCATCAGCCAGAGCGATATCAACAATTATGCGCCCGTTGCCGTGCTCGGCAAAACCGTCGTCAACACCTTGTTCCCAGACGGCGGCAATCCCATCGGCCAATATATCCTGATCCAGAAAATTCCGTTTCAGGTGATCGGAACCTTGGAGCCGAAGGGCGCCGGCTTTGGCGGCGCGGATCAGGACGATGTGGTGGTCGTGCCGCTTTCGACCGGCAATCTGCGGCTGTTCGGCCAGAAATATGTGCGCACCATCACCGTGCAGGTGAAGGATTCCGATCTCATCAACACGACGCAGGAACAAATTCAGGACCTGCTCGACCAGCGCCACAAGAAGCGCGACACGATGATAACCAACATGTCCTCCATCCGCGAGGACGCGACGGCGATGGGCAACACGATGACCCTGTTTCTGGGGTCCGTGGCGGCGATCTCGCTTCTGGTCGGCGGCATCGGCGTCATGAACATCATGCTGGTGAGCGTGACCGAGCGCACCCGCGAGATTGGCGTGCGGATGGCAACCGGCGCAAGGCGGCGCGATATCCTGCTTCAATTCATCACCGAGGCGCTGACCGTCTCGGCCATTGGCGGCGCATTTGGTGTCGTGATCGGGCTCGGCGCTGCGGCCATCGCGGGCTGGGCCGGTCTTTCGGTCGGCTATAGCGTCGGGCCGGTCCTGCTGGCCTTCGCCTGCGCTTTCGCCACCGGCCTGATCTTCGGCTTCCTGCCGGCGCGCAAGGCTTCCCGCCTGCTCCCGGCTGTGGCACTGTCGTCCGAATAGCAAACACTGTCGGGAGGCTGCACAGCGATGATTCTCTTCAAGAGACACCTGTCCGCAGCTGCCCTGATATTTGCTGCAACGCTCGCCCTGGCACAATCTGCCCGGGCTGAAGCATGCAACAGCCAAACCTTTGAAAACACGAACTATATCATCTGCGAGGCAAAGGCGGATGGCTTGCACCTGTTCTGGAAGAATGCGGATGGCGAGCCCTATCGCAATTTTTCAAAACTGGCCGATGCTGCCGCAAGCCGGGGCAAAAATCTGGTTTTCGCGCTCAATGCCGGAATGTATCAGCCTGATTTTTCGCCGATGGGCCTCTACATAGAAGATGGCCGTGAGCTTCGCCCGGCAAGCAAGGCCACACCGCCGCGTAGCTCCGGCCCTGTGCCGAACTTCTACAAGAAGCCGAACGGCATCTTCTATCTCGACGAAAAGGGCGCTGGAATCCTGCCGGCGGACCGTTTCGTGAAACAGCGGATGAAGCCGCGTCTGGCAACCCAGTCCGGGCCGATGCTGGTCATCGGCAATCGGATCAATCCGATTTTTATTCTTGGCTCAACGGACAAGACCCGACGCAGCGGCGTCGGCGTTTGCGGTGGCGGCGCGATCCGCTTCGCGGTCAGCGAGGATGCGGTCAACTTCCACGACTTTGCAAAACTGTTTCGAGACCATCTTCAATGCCCGAACGCGCTGTTTCTGGATGGCGGCGGCGGCGCAGGCATTTTCGTCCCGGCGCTGGAGCGGAACAATATATCCTGGCATGGCGGCTATGGCCCGATGTTCGGGTTTGTGGAGTAATCGCTGACAAGGAAAAGGCCGGTTTCGTGACCGGCCTTTCAAATCGTGCTCCTACTTGAACAGCAGCGGCAAGGTGATCGGCATGCGCGCCTTGGCAATGGCTGCTGGCGGGGCAGGCACCGGCGAAGCCCGACGCGCCGCTTCCAGTGCAAGCTGGTCCACGTCTGGATTACCCGACGAACCGGCCAGACGAGCCGAAAGCACATTGCCCGAAGGATCAATCACGAAAGTAACCTGAACAAGTCCCTTGGCATTCCGCGATTTGCGCTGCAGGAAACGCACATTCCGCGCCATATGGGACTGGAGTTTCGATGTCCATTTGGCGGAACTGACACCAGCGGATGCAGAGTTTTCGCCTCTGCGATTGGCTGCGGCTCGCGCGCCGTTGTCAGCATCCATCTGCGGCGCAGCGGCCTGACGGGTTTCCGGTGCTTTTTCAGCCTTCTTTGGCTTCAGCTTTTCGGCCTTGGGCTGCTTGGGCTTTTCCGGCTTCGGCTCGCGTTTGGGCTCCGGCTTCACTTCCGGCTTTTCAACCGGCATAGGCACCGCAACTTCCGGCTTTTCGGCCTCGACCACATCCGGGATAACTTCTTCCGGTTCCTGAGCCGCCTGCGGTTCCGGCGCAGGCTCGGGCGGCGTCGGTTCTTCCTGCACGGGTTCCGGCTGCGGGGCAGGTTCCGCCTGTTCCTGCGGCGCTTCAGCGGTTTCCGGCTGGGCTTCTTCCGCAACCTGCTCTTCCATCGGCGCTTCCGGCTCCGGCGCAAGTTCCACCACCATGGCGGCAACCTGCGTGCCATCGGGCTGGTCTTCCTCCTGTGCCATGTGGATGGCATAGGCACCGGCGGCATGAACGGTCAGAACGAGAATACCCGCGCCGAGCCAGCGCCCCGCATCATGCCAGAAGGAATGATGGTGAACGTCGGCTGAAGCCACCTTTATCGGGGGATGCTCGGGCGGGAGTGCATTCATTGCGCGGCTCCCTGCGGTGCCGGCAAGGAAGGTGCCGTTCCAGGTGTCGCAGCCGCCGGAGCGGTTCCGGTGGCGTTTGCGCCAACGGTTTCAAGCCCCACCAGCGCGATCTTCAGGTAACCCGCTTCACGCAGAAGGTTCATCACCCGCATCAGTTCGCCGTAACCGACATTCTTGTCGGCGCGCAGGAAGATGCGCGCTTCCTTGTTTTTTTCCGACAGGACGTCGAGCGCTCCGCCGAGGCGCTCGCGCTCCACCACATCGTTGCCGACGCTGACGCTGAGGTCTTCTTTCAGGGTCACATAAAGCGGCTTGTCGGGACGCGGCGCAGGCGCCGCCGTCGAGGCAGGCAGGTCCACCTTCACGTCAACCGTGGCCAGTGGTGCCGCCACCATGAAAATGATGAGCAGAACCAGCATGACGTCGATGAACGGCGTCACATTGATCTCGTGGTTCAGCTCGAGATCGTCGCCGCCGCCTTCGCGAACTTTACCAGCCATGGCGCCTACTCCGCTGCGTGCAGCGTGCCTTCACGCACACCGGCCGTTCTGAAGTCGAGGTCGCGGCTGACAAGGCGCTCGACGCCAGCCGAAGCATCGGCCAGCAGCGCACGGTAGCCGGTGATCGAACGGGCGAACACGTTATAGATCACCACGGCGGGAATAGCCGCGACGAGGCCGACGGCCGTTGCAAGCAGGGCTTCCGCGATACCCGGCGCCACGACAGCGAGGTTGGTCGTCTGCGCCTGGCTGATATTGATGAACGAGTTCATGATGCCCCAGACCGTGCCGAACAGGCCGACAAAGGGCGCGACCGAACCGATGGTCGCCAGAATACCAGTGCCCTTGGAGAGGCTGCGTCCGGCCTTGGCTTCGATGCGCGACAAGCGCGAGGAAACGCGTTCCTTGAGGCCTTCGCCGCCAGCGCGGGCAAGCGCCGGACCCGAAAGCCGAACCTCGTCTTCCGCCGCGCGGACCAAAACCGCACCCGGTCCCTTGGCATCTTCCAGCGCGCGGGCAGCTTCGGCAAGCGTCGCCGAATGGCCGATGATTTTCAATGCCTTGCGGGCACGGCTGCGCGCTCCGGCCAGCTCCAGCGACTTGGCGACCCAGACCGTCCATGTGGCAAGCGAAGCCAGCGCCAGACCAATCATCACCGCTTTCACGACCCAGTCGGCAGCCATGAACATGCCCCATGGCGACAGGTCGTGCGGCAGGGTCAGGCCATTGTCGCTCTCAACAGGTGCAGCCGTCTGCGACTGGACCAGTTCAGGCGAAGGCGATGCAGCCGGAGCGGGACCGGAAGGCGCTTCGACAGCCGGGGCATTCGTCGGAGAGGATGCATTTTGCGCCGTGTTTTGCGCCAATGCGGAAGTTACGCCCAGCAAGCCGATGACCATAGCCGCAGCCATGAAGCCTTTTCGCCAGAAACCAGTCATTTTGTTCGCCTTTTGATTGTTCAAATCCGCGCGCACATGACCAAACCTTCATGCAGGCCGTCGCGCCGCCTGTTGGGTTTCTTCTTAACTCCCAATAACATGATGACGCAAGTCATGTTTTTGTTTTGAAGGCATTTTCATCATGCCAAATTGGGGTCCGGGAATATTTTTCGGCTCCCGCCCTTTTGCCAGTTGCACATTCGCGTCAAATCAGACCTGATAGGATGACCGAAGCGCTTCGGGATTGGTTTTAAAAACAAATTCCGGCGCGGGGGAGGATATGCAGTTCCGCGCGAAGCGGAATTGAGCCGGACTCTGGAGGGACATGCCAATGATGCTCAAGGATATCCAGACGCTTGAACATGCGGCGCGCACTGCCATGGCAGGAAATGACGATCCGCTGCCGGTACAGCCGCGCTCGCTGAAGCCGAAGCATGTCGGACTGGCCTTCATCATGCTGGCTGGGGCAGCCTATCTACTGCTCGCCTGAATAAGGCAAAATATCAACCATAGGCTGTTGTCATCACATTTTTGCCATGAAAAAGACGGCAGATTCATAATTTTGACGCTCGAATAACACGGAATTTGAGCGGAACTGAACGCGTTTCCCCTCGTTTTTTCTGCTGTTGACGGCGAGATTGGCTCTCGCCTTCGGTTTGCCTTAATTACCGACAGGAGTTTTCATGAAACGATTTCTCGCCTCCACGGCTCTTGCCGCGCTGATCGCCCTGCCCGCTTTTGCCCAGGACCGTTCGCCGATTTTCTCCAATGAGAAACAGGAAAAGCCGATCGCCAGCGAGAATGGATATTTCGTTGCATCGCCGGGCCAGCTTCTTGTGTCGGGCTTCATCGGACAGGCGGTCTATAACGGCCCCTCGGACAATGCCGCCAATATCGGCACGGTCAATGACGTGATTCTCGGCGCGGATGGCAGCCCGCAGGCGGTGGTGATCGGGGTCGGCGGTTTTCTGGGCGTAGGCGAAAAGGATGTCGCCATCGGCTTCGACCATCTGTCCTGGGTGGTCCGTGGCGACGGCGAGCGCTGGCTGATCGTGGATGCCACCAAGGAACAGCTCGAAAAGGCACCGGCCTTCGACCGCAATGCGGCTTTCGCAGCAGATGGCGCGCCGCGTGCCGAACCGCCCGCCGCCGAAAAGACGATTACGACGCAAAAGGCCGACAGGCTCATGCCCGAGGGCATGAAGCCGGTGCCGTCGGAAGGGCTGAGCGCCGACAAGCTGATTGGCGCGACGGTTTTCGGCGCGGATGAAACAAAGATCGGAACGGTGGGCGATGTGCTGATGTCCGCCGACGGCCAGACCGAGGCTTTCGTGGTCGACGTGGGTGGTTTCCTTGGCATCAATTCCAAGCCTGTGGCCGTTTCCATCGCCAATCTCGACGTGGCGACCGGCAAGGACGACAAGGTGAATGTCTTCACGCAGTTCACCAAGGAACAGTTGCAGGCGCAGCCCGCCTATTCGGAAGCAGCCTACAAGAAGGACCCCGAAAGCACGATCCTGCACGGCGAAGCGGAGTGACACCCCGATTTAGTCTCCCTGATTTACGCCGTGATTTACCCCCTGATTTACCATGACTTGCAACAGGCGGCTGGCCGTGTTGCCGCCACTGGCTTCGCATGCAACCATTAGGCCAGCCGCACGTTATCCGGACAACCCATCCGAACGATAACCCGTGAATGAACAGGAGAGCCCATATGGCGCGTGCATCCGCGAAAACGAGCAGGATCGAAGAGAAGATCGAGGAAGCGCTGACCGATGCCAGCGCGCAAGACCTTCAGGCGCAGGTCGAGCAACTGAAGGAAGATATTGCCGCCATCGCGGCGACACTGGCCAATCTCGGTTCACAGACGGTCCGCGATGCCAAACGCAGCGCGAAGGAAACCTACAAGAGCGCTTATATCCAGGGCGAAGACGCAATCGATGATCTGCGCAACAAGGCGCAGGATCTCGAAGCCCAACTGACGGCAACGGTGCGTGAGCGCCCGATTACCTCGCTCGCCACCGCACTCGGCATCGGCTATCTGCTGGCCCTGCTCTCCCGCCGCTGAGGCGCGCCATGCTGAAAGCCCTGATGCCCCTGTTGTCTGCCATGGCAGGCGAAGAACTGAAATTCGTCGCGGGTCAAACGAAACGCGCGGCGATTTTCGGCGCAGCCATCGCGATCTTCACGATCATCGCAATCACCTTTTTCTGTGTTGCCGCTTTTCTGGCGCTTGCGCAAAGCTATGGCGGACCGCTGGCCGCGCTCATTCTCGCTGGCCTGTCGCTGATCGTGGCGCTGCTCATTCTCGCGGTGCTGAAAATTCAGGCGGCTGCCGAGGCGAAAAAGCGCAAGCAGAAAATGGAAGCGGACAAGTCGGCCATGATGGCGGCGGCGGCAATCGCAACCGTACCCGCCATCCTCAAGCGGCCCATACTGGCCGCCGCCTTGCCGCTTGCGGGCATCGCTCTGGTTTCGCTGCTGTCGGACAAGAAGAAGCGGGATTAGAAATCAGTCCAGTGGACTGATTTCCCCGCATAGGCGTTCCACACTTTTGGCTTGGAAACGCCCTCGGCGAACCTCACAAGGCTCGGTTGCCCGGCGGGAAGGCCGCGTCTTTTGCCGCGAAAGCGATCCAACAGGCGGGTAGCAGCAATGCCAAAACCGACCAGGGGAGCCAACCGATATCGGCGTGCTCAAGCAACAGGCCGCCGACGATGCCTCCACCCGCAATCGCCAGATTCCAGACTGTGACGATCATCGACTGCGCTACATCAGAAGCCCGCCCCGAAGTATTGGCGGCTGCCGTCTGAAACAGGGTGGCGGCGCCTCCGAACGCCAATCCCCACACGCCCGCCGCCAGCCAGAACAGAGCGGGCACCTCGCCCCCGATGCCAAATATGAATGCGGCGGCGGCGAACAGCATGATGCTGGCAAGCACCAGCGCCCGCAGCCATCGGCCGACCAGATAACCGACAATAACGATCCCTGCGATTGCCGCCAGCCCAAACATCAGCAGAACGACGTCGAGTTTCCGCTCCAGCCCCGCAGGAACCACGAGCGGAGCGATATAGGTATAAAGGATGTTGTGGGCCAGAACGAACAGCAGGGTAACCATCAGCACTGACTTGATTCCACCGATTGCCAAAGTGCCCCTGATGGAAGACCGGTCATTGATCGCCGTGCCCGGATAAGCGGGCACCTTTGCCTGGACCCACCCTATCAGAACCGCGGTGAGCGCGGTCATCAGCAAAAATGTACTGCGCCACCCGATGACGGAACCCATCAGGGTTCCTGCCGGAATTCCCAGAGACAAGGCCAGTGGCGTACCCACCATCGCAACTGCGATCGCGCGCCCTTTTTGCTGGTCTGAAACCATGCGCGCCGCATATCCGGCGATCATCGCCCACAACAGCCCGGCGCAAACGCCTGCAAAGAAACGTGCCAGGAGCATGATAGCGAAGCTCCCGGTGATCGCCGTTATCGTGTTGACCACCGCGAAGCCCGCGATGGCGCAAAGGAGAAGCGGCTTGCGCGGGAAATGCTGGGTGGCCGCGGTTAGCGGCATGGCCGCCACCAGCGAGCCGATGGCGTATACCGTAATGAGTTGGCCGGCAACGGAAGGGGTGACGCCTAGCTCCACGCTCATTTGCGGAAGAAGCCCCGCTGGCAGGGCCTCGGTCAGGATGGTGATGAAACCAGCCATGGCAAGGGCAAGAAGGGCTGACATCGGAAAGCGAGCATCGTCCGCCCTTTCGCCCACCGTGCGGTGGTCCAAAGTCGAATGGGCCATGGTGTTCAACCCTTCTGTCCGCGTTTGGGCAGAACCAGATCGCCGACGCTATATGTATGGAATTCGCTGGTCGAGACGGCATCCAGCTTACGGAATTTTTCAACGAAAACCGGATCGGAAAAGAACTCGTCTACATTGCCTGCACCCTGAATTGCTTCAATGTTGACCACGGTCAGCCCGTCGGTGCTCTTGGCAAGATTGCTCCAGAGAAACCCCGACTTTCTCTCCGCCACGTAGTGGACCACGTCCTGAATGATTTGAAACGCTTCATCCTGCTTGCCCGGATGGGCATGAATGACGTTGACAATAAAAGTGGTTGGTT
Organism: Ochrobactrum sp. PL_is483; assembly: GCF_055816855.1. Taxonomy (NCBI): domain Bacteria; kingdom Pseudomonadati; phylum Pseudomonadota; class Alphaproteobacteria; order Hyphomicrobiales; family Brucellaceae; genus Ochrobactrum; species Ochrobactrum sp. PL_is483. The sequence goes on along the minus strand of NZ_JBVPGS010000031.1, from coordinate 186,750 downwards.
CGGGTGAGGCGCAAAATCCGGCGGCGAATTTCATATCCATGTGTCTTCCTCTGATGAAAACCGGCATTGGCTGCCGTGAGAGGCTTGATATGGACTGTGCGATACGGGATAAATGGTCTGGTATTCCAGTAAGAGCGGAAAATTATTCCTCAATAGGATAGACATGGACAAGCTTGGTGCGTTGGGCATTTTCGTTCAGGCGGCGGAAGGCGGCAGCTTTGTCGCCGCCTCTCAGCGGCTGGGTCTCTCCAGCTCGGCGGTTGGCAAGGCAATCGCGCGTCTTGAACAGGAGATGGGGGTGCGCCTCTTCCATCGCTCGACGCGCAGCATGACGCTGACGGAGGAAGGCAGCTTTTTTCTTGATACCTGCCGGCGTATTCTGTCTGAACTGGATGCGGCGCAGGCGCAGCTTTCACGGTCCCGCAGCAAGCCTCATGGCCTGTTGCGCGTGAGTTTTCCGCTGACGGGCGTGCTGCTGATGCCGGCGATATCGGCATTCATGAAAGCCTACCCCGAAATCACCCTCGACCTCGATTTCACCGACCGGCTGGTTGACGTGATCGAAGAAGGTTTCGATGCCGTCGTCCGCACCGGTGAAATGCGTGACACGCGATTGATGAGCCGCAAACTTGGCTCCTTCCGGCACCGGATAGTGGCCTCGCCTGAATATTTGCAAAGAGAAGGCGTGCCGCTGGCGCCTGAAGACCTGCGACGTCATCGCTGCATGCACCACCGATATGCCAATTCGGGCAAGCTGGAGCCATGGCCGCTGGCCAGGGACGGCAAAGACCTGCGTGTCACGCTGCCGACAACGACGGTGGCCAGCACGCTTGAGCCGCTGATCCACCTTGCCGAGAACGGTTTTGGCATAACCTGCTTGCCCCATTTCGCAGTGGCCCAACAGATAAAAGAGGGGAAGCTGGTATCGATCCTCGACGGTTTCACGGCAGAGGCGGGTATCTTCCGTATTCTTTGGCCGACGAGCCGTTATCTGTCACCGAAGATTCGCGTCTTCGTGGACTTCATGGCTGATAATTTGTTCACGATGGAGCGAGCCGGGCTTGCGAGCGAGAAAGCAGAGTGAAACACCAATCCGTCGCCTCGCTCTCAACCGAGACAATCGGTTGAGGCTCCACATCGGGCGAAGCGCCTATGTGCCGACCGACCTTTCGCCTTCTCCAAGGAGCGACGACAGGCGGACGATCACTCTGGTTCCCACCCCATCATCCGTCTTGCAGTAAACCGGCTTTTCACCGAACTGCATGCAAAGCTGCTCGATGACCAGCGTCCCCAGGCCGTTCTTTTCGCCGGACTTTTGCTGATCCGCGTCCAGGCCCACGCCGTCATCTTCCACAATCAGCACCGGGACAGTCTCTTCACCCGGCTTCAGGCTGATGCGGATATGCCCTTCCGGACGGCCCTTGAAAGCGTGCTTGATCGCATTGGTGACAAGCTCGCCCAGAATGATGCCGATTGTCGTCACGTCGCGCGCCTTCAAATCGAGCGGCGCGAAATCGGTGGAAAATTCGATCCTGCGGTCCTGACCGACAGCATTTCGGATGTCATCGATGACGGTTTCCAGAAACTCGTCGAGGCGGGCTGTTTCCATATCCTCGCCCAGACGCAGGCGCCGATGCGCCGTCGATACGGTCTGGACACGGTCGCGGGCGGCGGCAAGGGCGGCACGGGCATCCTCGCTGCGCGTCTGCCGCATCTGGAGGCCAAGCAGGGATGAAACCGTTGCCAGCGAATTGCCGATGCGATGGTTGGTGTCCTGCAACAGCAGCTCGACCCGCTGGCGCTCGCGCTCGGCAATGCGGCGCTCTTCTTCAAGCTCGGCGGTGCGTTCCTTCACGCGCTGTTCCAGCAATTGCTTTTCCGACAGAAGCGCCGTCTGCCCCTCGAACATGGATCGCGCATAGCGCTGCACGCGGCTGAACAGCAAAAGCGCCAGCATGGCAGCCGATGCCAGCGCCACGATGGAGGTCGCCGTCATCCAGTAGCGCATGCGGTTGATGCGCTCATTGCGTTCCAGAAGCTGCTGTTCCTCCGCGTCGATGAATTGCGTCACCGTGCTGGCAAGCTGGTCCATCAGCACCTTGCCCTCGTCGCCGCGCACCTTTTCAACCGCCGCCGCCACATTGCCCGACCGGGCAAGGTCGACCGTCTCGCGCACATCTTCCTGTCCGCGCTCGACCAGCGCCCGGATCTGCTTCACCCGCGCATCCTGCACCGGGTTCTGGCCGGTCAGGGCTTCCAGCGCTTCCAGCGTGTTGTCGACGCTCAGGATCGTGTTGCGATAGAGATCGAGATAGCTCTCATCGAGCGTGAGAAGATAGCCGCGCCGGCTCATCTCCATATTGCTGGCAAGGCGCGCAACCTTGTCGACCTGCTGGCGCAGGGCGTAATTGCGGGAAATATCGACGACCTGATGGTTGACGCCGGACGACAGAAACAGCGTCATGATCGCCGACAGCAGCACAAGGCCAAGCGACACGATAACCGCAACCGGCTTCGATGACGATCGGAGCAGTTTTTGCAACAAGGCCGATGGCAAGGACGCAACCCACAAACAGACAATCACTTTGCCGACAAGAAATATCAGCAAATACTAACCTACAGTTGACTGAACAAAAAGCAATCGCCGCAGGCAAAAACAGCAGGCTCGGCCCGCTGCACTTCAAGCCCCCTTTCCGGTGGGAAAGAGGGCGAAATTATCGGGGATTACGCAAAACTTCGCAAGGTCGCGCGCGATGAATCGGCATCGGGACCGTAATCGCTTTCGCCCTCGATCTTGAGAATTTCCTGCAAGCGCGTGCGGGCACGGCTGACACGGCTCTTGATGGTGCCGACTGCACAGCCGCAGATTTCCGCAGCTTCCTCATAGGCAAAGCCCGACGCGCCGATCAGAATGATCGCCTCGCGCTGATCGTCAGGCAACTGCTCCAGCGCGGCACGGAAATCCTGCAAGTCGAGCGTGCCGTATTGCGAGGGATGCACGGCGAGCTGTTCGCTGAACACGCCATCGGTGTCCTGCACCTCGCGGCCGCGCTTGCGCATCTGCGTGTAGAATTCATTGCGCAGGATGGTGAAGAGCCATGCTTTCATATTGGTCCCCATCTCGAAGGACTCCTGCTTGGCCCACGCTTTCATGATCGTATCCTGGACGAGATCGTCTGCCTTGTCATGCTGGCCGATCAGCGACACCGCAAAGGCGCGCAAGCTCGGCAGCGAGGACAGAAGTTCCCGCTTGAACTGCGCGTTGCTTTCAACCGACGGACCGGGTGCTGTGTTCACGCATACTCTCCTGTTCAGCCTGATCGAGTTTTTCAAGAAGATCGAGGAAGCGATCCGGGATCGTCTCGTCCTGTATCGAGGCGTACAGTGCCTTCAGTTTCAATCCGACTTCACAATTTGGTCCCAATACATCCTTCTGAACGCGGCGGGGTGACCTGACCCCGGCTCCGTTCATGTGAAGGTTTTCTTTTTCTGCCATATCTTGATCGTTCCGGGCTGACTGCCCTACCCTATTAATCTAAGCCCCTGCTTCAGCGGGAAATGCGCAGGTTTCCAAAAAGTTCCCGAATATATTTCTCCGTCACGGAACTTTTTTCCAAACGTCCCGTTTAGAGTACCATAATGCTGCGCTCAAGGGATGGGTGGAGAGGGCCGGTTTCGGTCCGCCCGAAATGCATAAATGAACGAAAGCGGCAGTTGAGGAGTTCCATTACCATGACGTTATCGACGCGTATCGCGCCGCATCTTCCCTATCTTCGTCGTTTTTCCCGCGCCCTTACCGGCTCGCAATCGTCCGGGGACGCCTATGTGGCGGCTGCCCTCGAAGCCCTGATTGCCGATGTGAGCATATTTCCGGATGCTTCATCCGACCGGATCGGGCTCTATCGTCTTTTCTGCGATCTCTACAAGACGGCCTCGGTCCGCGTGCCGGAACCGGCATCGGATTTTGCATGGGAACAGCGTGCGGCAAGAAACCTTTCCAATATCGCCCCCTTGCCGCGACAGGCATTCCTGCTTGTGGCGGTGGAAGGCTTTTCCGACCGGGAAGCCGCCGAAATTCTCGAACTGGACGACGCTGAACTGAGCCGCGTTCTCTCGGTCGCATCGGCTGAAATCTCGCGCCAGGTGGCAACGCGCATCATGATTATCGAGGACGAGCCGCTGATCGCGATGGATATCGAGCAGATGGTGGAAAGCCTTGGTCACGAAGTGGTGGGCATCGCGCGCACCAGGGATGAGGCGCTGGCGCTCTACAAGCAGGAAAAGCCGCGCATGGTGCTGGCTGATATCCAGCTTGCCGATGGAAGCTCGGGCATCGATGCGGTGAACGAAATCCTGCAAAATGACACCATACCCGTCATTTTCATCACCGCCTTCCCGGAACGGCTGCTGACGGGCGAGCGGCCAGAGCCAACCTTCCTCGTCACCAAGCCGTTCAATCCCGACATGGTGAAGGCCCTGATCAGCCAGGCGCTCTTTTTCGAGGAAGCCTCGCAGGTCGCGGCCTAGAGCATTTCCGAGCAAGACTGTGAAACGGTTTTGCGTGCGCAAACACTCCCGAAAGGCAAAGAACTTTCGGGGGTTCGGTTGCGGGTTTCGCCATCTATTCGCCCGGTCACGCCGCCTTACGGCACGTCATGAGTATTTAGAGTTGTGAACGCGTTAATTCTCCCGGAAGCACGGAACAAATACGGTCTTGATCCCGTTATTCTTGCACACAATAAAGAGGAGACCGAACATGCTTTATTATGCGCTCGTATTTCTTGTGGTAGCACTTGTGGCAGGTGCGCTCGGGTTCGGCGGCATCGCCGGTGCGTCGGCTGGCATAGCGCAGATTCTATTCTTCGTGTTCCTTGCCCTGCTGGTGATTTCGCTCATCGCCTCGGCGATCCGCAAGGCATAACCGGCACAAAATCAAAGGCAGTTTTTGACCTCCTGAAGCACCAGCCTATATTACGTCTCAATGGAAATAACCGCCGCATGAGCCATGCGGCGGTTTACCGGTTTCAGAATTCGGGCCAGCCAAACTAGGCAAGTCCAGGGATCGAATGATGATTGCTCGACCGAGATCCGTCAGCCTGTCAGTGAAAATGGACGCCATGGCACGTAAACTTCCAATCAGCATTTCCGGGGTTTTAGGGGTGTTGCCCAGGGGCGGATCGAGTGCGGTTGCGGGATAATCGAGGCAGACATGGCGGCTGGCGCAAAATTCAACCTGCAAGAAACCGAACCGGACGCAGCCCGTTTGCGGGCTCTGTTGCGAGCCGTGCGCAACAGCAATGTCTGCGTTCTCTATCAGCGGCCCGATCTCCTCTATTCATGGGGAGAAAATATCCCGCTCTACTGGCAGGAAAAGTGGAAAGTCGGCGGAAGCGACTGCGATTTCATCTTTTCCGCCGCCCTGCACAAGCTCGACAGCGCCAAGCAAGCGGCGCTGGCCACGGGCGAAGCGCAGAATGTGGAAATCGCCATCAATGACGGCGACAAGCTGCGCTGGATCGAATTTCACGTCGATTGCGACCGCGACGATGAGGGCAATATTCTGGGCCTCGTCACCACCGCCATCGAAATCAGCGAGTTAAAGCGGCGCGAACAGGTGCTGAAGACGCTCTTGCGCGAAGTGAGCCATCGCTCCAAGAACCTGCTTGCCATCGTGCAGAGCATCGCCAGCCAGACCGCGCGCTTCACCGACTCCATCGATGATTTCCTGCTGAAATTTCGCGGACGCATCCAGTCGCTATCCTATTCGCAGGACCTGGTGACCGATTCCAACTGGCGCGGCGCGTTGTTTCGCGATCTCGTGCATTCGCAGGTCGAGAAATATATCGACGTTACCGATGAACGTGTGAGCATCGAGGGAGACAACCCCTATCTTTTCCCCGGCGCGGCGCTGCATGTCGGCCTCGCGCTGCACGAGCTGGTGGTGAATGCCACCTCCTTCGGCGGCCTGTCCATACCCTATGGCCGGGTGAGGATTTCCGCCAGGGTCACGCATGTGGCCAGCGGCGATGACAGGCTGGAATTCCACTGGGAAGAGACCAATCCGGCAATGCCCGAGGTTTTCGAGCACGATCCGCGCTTTGGCAGCGCCGTGCTGCAGCGCATCGTTCCCGCCTCCGTCAACGGCCATGCCGATTATCGCATCGATGGAACCGGCGCTATTTATTCCCTTATCATCCCGACAGAGCAGTTCGACGCCTGAACGAGGCCGAAATGAAAAAAGCCGCCATGGTCCGGCGATCAGCCTGAACCACAGCGGCTTGCTCTGAATTTGCGGAACGCCTGCTGCTTGATGTTGACATCAGCGCGGCATTCTCGCCGCTCGCCTCGTGCGGGGAGGTTGAGGCGAACTGTGAAGGCCGCGTTGTGGGGGCGGGGTCACGACCTTCATGGGCGCTAAACGCAGCAGACGAAACTTGGTTCCGTCAGTTTTGAATTTTTTTGCAATAAAGTTCGAGCCGGTGATGCACGATCTCGTAACCGAGCGACCGGGCGATTTCTTCCTGCAGTTTTTCGATCTTATCGGAGCGAAATTCCACCACATCGCCGGAATCCATGTCGATGATATGGTCGTGATGCGCGCCGCTCGCCTGTTCAAAACGCGACGGCCCTCCGGCAAAGGCGTGGCGGTGGATAGCGCCGCGCTCTTCCAGAAGCTTCATCGTGCGATAGACGGTCGACAGCGAAATGCTGTCATCGATCTCCACCGCCCGGCGAAAAATCTCCAGCGCGTCGGGGTGATCTTCCGTTTCGGTCAATATGTTCAGGATGATCCGGCGCGGCCGCGTGATGCGGACACCTGCCTGGCGCAGTTCCTGTTCATAATCGGGTTTCTTGTACGATTCACTCATGGTTCGATTATGCACCGTCTCGCCGCCAGTTGCAATTTTTTGCAACTGGACATGCGCCGATCTCCCCAGCCGTTATCGTGAATGCGCGCGCTGATCGGGCTCGGATGCCGTCGGCTTGTCGTTCAGATGATATTGTCCCCTGCCCACGCGCACGAAAAGCGCATGGCCTTCCGGTTGATTGGCGGTGCAGTTTTCAGCAAGAAACGAGAAGTATCGGGAGTAAGGCCAGCCCGGAGCGACGCGCCGCACGTCTCGCGGCGTGAAAGGCTCGGCAAGAATGCCTTTCACCCTGACCGCATTATGGATTTGAGGATAGATATTCGACCCAATTTTCCACATGCCTGAACAATAACACCACCATACGCGGCATTCATATCCCGCAAACACGGGATGATTGCAGTTTGTTCAGGCAGGATTGGATTATGCTGGTACGCCCAAGGGGAATCGAACCCCTGTTTGCGCCGTGAGAGGGCGCCGTCCTGACCGCTAGACGATGGGCGCTTGGAGCACAAGCCGACCGGAGTAAAACCAAGCTTATGCTTGAAACACGAGAACCGGGAGCGCAGATTTGATTCAATCAAATCGAAACGCGCTCCAGGCCACATCGCTGATATAAGCGCCAAAAGGAAAAAGCGCAATCCTCGAAGACATAACAAATGGGCGGCAATCATGCCGCCCTGATCAGTTCGCCCTACTCGACATTGCCGAGCTTGATGCGGCCGATGATGCGCGACTCGCGATAATCATAGATGATGAGTTCCGTGCCGCCATCGGGCAACAGCGTTTCCAGCGAAAGCTCGTTGCCCGAAAGGCTTTGCGAAAGAAGACGGGTGCCCGGCGTCAGGTTGATCTGCGATTCGATCAGCTTCGGCGGCTCCGGCTTTGCGGGGACCGGCGCGGCCTGTCCGGGAATATCGGACCGGGCTTCGTCAACCGACGTTTCCGGCGCGCGATTGATCTTGTAGACAACGGCGACAAGCACCGCCATAAGACCGATCAGCATGACACCGATGGAGACGGCCAGAAGCCGGATCATTTTGCGGCGCACACGTTCCATGGCTGGATCAAGCGGGGGCTCGGCCTGTTCATCGGGGTAATAGCCCTGCTGATAGTCCTGATAGCCTGAATCCTGATGATTCTGGTATCTGGGATAGTGTGGATCCTGCATTCAACGACTCCGGTTCGAACTTCGCCGTGTTAAGGCGTGTGCGGGTGATAGAGCATTTTGCGGCCAAATGGAAACATTTGAGGCCGCATAAATGCGGTAAAATCTAGAGACAGGGCAGTTCTGACGATTTCGTCACGGCAGAACAGCTCTCATAAAGGAAAGACACGAGTGAAAGAGCTTACGACCGACTCCGATGCCACAGGCAAGCGTCTCGACCAGTGGCTGGCCGCAGCATTGGGGCCGGAACTCTCGCGCAGCCGCGTTCAATCCCTTATCGCCGAAGGCCATGTGACCATCAACGGCGCGCCCGCCCGTGAAGCCAAGCAGAAGCTGCGCGAAGGCATGACAATCGCCATCGTGCTGCCTGAGCCGGAGCCAGCCGAGCCGATTGCCGAGAACATACCGCTCGATATTCTTTACGAGGACGACGATCTCATCGTGATCAACAAGCCTGCCGGGCTTGTCGTTCACCCCGGCAACGGCAACTGGACGGGAACACTCGTCAATGCCCTCATATATCATTGTGGCGATAGCTTGTCGGGCATCGGCGGAATCCGCCGCCCGGGCATTGTGCATCGTCTCGACAAGGATACGAGCGGCGTCATGGTCGTTGCCAAGAACGATCTTTCGCACCGGCATCTGAGCGAACAGTTTGCCGACCATGGCCGCACCGGCGATCTGGAGCGCGCCTATCTCGCGCTCGTCTGGGGCATGACCGAACGCCCGCAGGGCTATATCGACGCGCATCTGGGGCGCTCGCATCGCGACCGCACCAAGCAGGCCGTTGTCAATGAAGAGCGGGAAGATGCCCGCCACGCCGTCACCCATTATGCCACGGTCGAAAAATTCGGGCCCCGCGAAGATGCGACCGCGCTCGCCTCGCTCGTCGAATGCCGCCTAGAGACAGGCCGGACACACCAAATCCGCGTGCACATGGCCCATATCGGCCATCCGCTTGTGGGCGACATGGACTATGGCAGCGCCTACAAGACCAAGGCCAACAAGCTGCCGGACCCCTTGAAAGAGGCCGTGCGCGGTTTCCACCGGCAGGCACTGCATGCATGGCTGCTTGCCTTCACTCATCCGTCCACCGGGGAACTGATGCGTTTTGAAGCGCCGGTGCCGGAAGATATGGAGCACCTTCTGGAAAATTTCCGCAAGCATTCTATATAATACTGGCAACTATCATGGTTGGCGAAAGAATGGATTGCTGATTAATCTCGGCTTTTCAGTATCAGGACCGGGGGCGCGGTCGCGGTGAAAGCCGCTCTCTCACAACACGCAATTCATTTCCGACGATTTCACGAAACCTTTGACCGGGAGCTGCGTTCACATTGTAGTGACAGTTTGTTTCATGAGTTAAAGGATCGTGTTTTCGCCAAAATCATGCCTATATATGGAGGCTCGCGAGAGGGAAGTGCAGGAGGCAGCCCCCGCGACAGGTTCGCCAAACGGGAACCTGAAATCATAAAGGAGGGTGCTCTATGGCCCAGATGAATCTCCCAAGCATCACGTCAGGTGACGGTGGCCTTACCCGTTATCTGGAAGAAATCCGCCGTTTTCCCATGCTTGAGCCGCAGGAAGAATATATGCTGGCCAAGCGCTATCACGAACATACCGACCCCAAGGCCGCCCACAAGCTGGTGACGAGCCATCTGCGTCTCGTGGCCAAGATCGCCATGGGTTATCGCGGCTATGGCCTGCCGATCGGTGAAGTCATTTCGGAAGGCAATGTCGGCCTCATGCAGGCCGTCAAGCGTTTCGAGCCTGAACGCGGTTTCCGTCTTGCCACCTATGCCATGTGGTGGATCAAGGCTTCGATCCAGGAATATATCCTGCGCTCGTGGAGCCTTGTGAAGATGGGGACGACCGCCAATCAGAAGCGCCTGTTCTTCAATCTGCGCAAGATGAAGAGCAAGATTCAGGCGCTCGACGACGGCGATCTCAACCCCGATCAGGTCAAGCAGATCGCGACCAAGCTCAATGTCAGCGAGGACGAAGTGGTTTCCATGAACCGCCGTCTGTCCGGTGACGCTTCGCTGAATGCGCCGCTGCGCGCTTCCGAAGGTGAATCCGGCGAATGGCAGGACTGGCTGGTCGATGACAGCAGCAGCCAGGAGCAGATCCTGATCGAGCAGGACGAACTGGAAAACCGCCGCTCCATGCTGGAACAGGCGATGGATACGCTGAACGACCGCGAACGCCGCATTTTTCAGGCCCGCCGCCTTTCGGATGACCCGATGACGCTGGAAGATCTTTCCAGCGAATTCGACATCAGCCGCGAGCGTGTGCGCCAGATCGAAGTGCGTGCGTTTGAAAAGGTGCAGGCGGCGGTCAAGGCCGCCGCTCTCAAGCAGCAGAAGGCGCTGAATCAAGTCGAGGAAGCGCACGCTTAAACAGTTGCACTATTGACCCTTTTACTGCCGCAAGATGGGAACGCCATTTTGCGGCAGTATTGTTTGGGGCAGCAAAAATGGAAACCGGTTTTGCAGGAAGGTCGGCATCAGCCCGGCAGAGTATCGCGGGGCGCCTCCTCGCCGAAACCGTCATGCAACCGATATAAAACCGTCAAACAACTGTAATGGATTGGCTTTAGGGACGAGGGCGTGTTTCACCCAAGCTTCAAGGTCATTCCATGAAAAAGCTCCTGCTCGCCGCAGCTCTCGCGCTCACCGCCGCCACTGCCGCATCTGCTTCCGACTATGTCTCCTTCCTCGATTATCCGCAGAAGGAACAGGACGGGAAGGAGTTCTTCACGGCCATCGAAATCCCGCAGGGCAGCTTCACCAAATATGAAATCGACGACAAGACCGGTCACATCGTCGTCGACCGCTATCAGTCCATGCCGGTGATCTATCCGGCCAATTACGGCTCGATCACCAGCACGCTTGCCGGTGACGGCGATCCGCTCGACGCAATCATCTATACGCGCGAGCCGATTGTTCCGGGCGCGATCATCAAGGTTCGCCCCATCGGCGTGCTCAAGATGATCGATGGCGGCGACCAGGACGACAAGATCGTCGCCGTGCCGACCACGGACATCGATCCGACCTATGACAACATCAAGGAAATCACCGACCTGTCGAAGATCGAACAGCAGCGTCTGGAAGCCTTCTTCCGCGTCTACAAGCAGTTGCCGGAAGGCCGCAAGGTCGTTGAGCTGGCTGGCTTCGACAGTGCGCAAGCCGCGCAGAACGAAGTCGCCAAGGCTATCAAGGCCTTCGCTGAAAAGAAGTAATCCCCGACTGCTCGCCAACAAAAAGGCCGCTCGAAGCGGCCTTTTTCGTTTCGTGGCGGGTTAGAGCGCATTCCGAAAAGTGTGAAACGGTTTTCGGAAAAAATGCGCGGTAAAATAAATAGTTAGAGCGCCGATCTGATCCAATCAGATCGAAACGCGCTCTAATTCGTACCCAGAACCTCGTTGAATACCTTCTCGCCCGGCACGCCTTTTTCCAGACTGATAAGCGCGCGACGGCCATTGCGGTAGGAAATCGGAATATCGATCCACTGCAAACGGCGCATCAGCGAAAGATTGGTGTCCTGCGCGGTGCGGGCGTCGTTCAGCCATACGATGAAGAAGTTGTCGCCGATCTTCGATGGCACGGCGACCAGCGGATTGCCCGCCGCCTGTTCCGTATCCTTGAAGGTGACGCGCTGCACATTATCCACCACGCCGCCGGGGAAGCCTTCCGGCACAGTGAAGACCATTTCGATCAGATGGCTCGCCGGGATGGACTGGTCCGTATTCTTGCGGATCGTCATCTTCAGCTCGACCTTGCTGGTCGGCATCGTGACCGTGGCGCGCACGGCGGGCTGGGCAGGCTGGCCGTCTTCCGGGCTTTCCTCGATCGTCGACCAGACCACATTGCCGCGCTCGACCGAATCCGACCCCGCGCCGCCGCGTTCTTCATAAAGAAGGGCCTGCTGGCCAACGGCAACGGTCTGGTTCTGTCCGGGCTGCGCGCCCGTCGGCGGATTCGTTTCGGCAGGGGCCGGGGTGGAAGCGGCGGTCGACGTGCCCTCCCCGATGCCATTCGCGCCACCGGCAGGCCCGCTATCGGTTTCGCTGCCATCCGGCATCAACCGCTGCGTCAGCTTCGGTTCGCCCGCAGGCTGCTGCGGCTGTTCCGGCTTCTGTTCGCCGCCCGTGGTCGCCGCATTGCTGTCGGCTGGCGGCGTCGTGCCTTCAGGATGTGTTTGCGTGTCCGAACCGGTCGCAGGCGCATCGCTGCGCCCAAGGCTCGATGCCAGTTCCTGAATCTTGTCCTTGTTGTTCCAGACAACGTAGCCAGCGGTTCCGAAAGCAAGAACTGCGATCAACGCGACAACCAGCCCCTTATAGGAGCGCTGTTCTTTGCGGGCCGTGCGCTCGATATATTCGCTGCGGCGGGCCTGCGCCTTTTCCTTGGCGCGGTCCAGCTTCCAGTCATCGTTGCGCTCGGCCACGAAAGCCGGTGCATCCTCATCGTCGCTGGTGCTGTCGCGACGCTCACCCCGCGGCGCGTGGGAAAATGCAGGCTCGTCGTCATCATGGGACGGGGCGCGGTCTTCCGCGGCGCGATTCGCCTCCTGCAGAAAATCATCCAGCGCATCCTCGACCGGCGGCTCCGGCACGGCGGCTGGCGGCGCATAAAAGGCTTCGACCTCGGCAATGGCGTCTTCTAGGATATTGCGCTGGCGGACAGCCACAGCCTGCGAGGCATTTGCCGTGACAAGCTTCTGCTCGATCGTGGCGCGCGCTTTCGCATAAACGCGCTGGCGCAACTCCGGCGACTTGTCCGCCTGCGCATCGATCGTCTTTTTCAGTACCGCTACAAAATCCGCCATTCCGTCTTACCCGGTTTCCGCCCGTCCAGATGAACAATAAGCACAGGATGCAATAAATGTCCCAATAATCACAATAATCAAGGGAAAGCAAAGTCTCCGGCTACGATTTAGCGAAGACTTTCAAAACGATGCGGTAAAATAGTGGCAAAAATCACCCTGTTTCGAAGCTTTGTGCAGCCGATCGCGTTCTTTGCACAACGGCCGAAACAAAATCGGAGCAGCTCTTGGCAAAGCTGCTCCGAACCTTTCGATCAGCTATTTCAGCCGGTCAGTCGTGGAACGGATCGGTGACGAGAATGGTGTCCTCGCGTTCCGGGCTGGTGGAGAGCATCGCCACCGGCGCGCCGATCAGTTCTTCGATGTGGCGGACATATTTGACCGCCTGCGCCGGAAGATCGTTCCACGAACGCGCGCCTGCGGTCGTCTCCGACCAGCCGGGCAGCGTTTCATAGATCGGCTTCACGCGCGCCTGCGCGCCCATGGAGGACGGCAGATAATCGATGCGCTTGCCATCGAGTTCATAGGCGACACAGATCTTGATTTCGTCGAGACCATCGAGAACGTCGAGCTTGGTCAGCGCGATGCCGGTGATGCCGGAGGTGCGGACCGTCTGGCGCACGATCACGGCGTCGAACCAGCCGCAGCGGCGCTTGCGGCCTGTCACCACGCCAAATTCATGGCCCTTGGTGCCGAGGAATTCGCCGATCTCGTCGTTCAGCTCGGTCGGGAACGGACCTTCGCCGACGCGCGTCGTATAGGCCTTGGTGATGCCCAGCACATAGCCGATGGCCGTCGGGCCGAGACCCGAACCGGCAGCGGCCTGACCGGCAACCGTGTTGGAGGAGGTCACGAACGGATAGGTGCCGTGGTCGTTGTCGAGCAATGCACCCTGCGCGCCTTCGAACAGGATGCGGTCGCCAGCCTTGCGGCGTTCGTCGAGCACGCGCCAGACCTGATCGATATAGGGCAGGATCTGGTCGGCAACCGAGGTCAGTTCGGTCAGAATGGTTTCGACCGCGATTTCCTCAAGACCCATGCCGCGACGCAGCAGATTGTGGTGCGCGAGCAGGCGTTCGACCTTCGGCTCCAGCGTTTCCGGCTCGGCCAGATCGATGACGCGGATGGCGCGACGGCCAACCTTGTCTTCATAGGCAGGGCCGATGCCGCGCTTGGTGGTGCCGATCTTAAGGCCCGAATTGGAGCCTTCGCGCATGGCGTCGAGATCGCGATGGATGGAGAGGATGAGCGGTGCATTTTCGGCAATGCGCAGCACGTCCGGATTGATGTCGATGCCCTGCGCGCGCAGCTTCTCGACTTCCGCGACGAAATGATGCGGATCGACAACGACGCCATTGCCGATGACGCTGAGCTTGCCCCGCACGAGGCCGGATGGCAGCAGCGAAAGCTTGTAGCTGATGCCGTCGATGACCAGCGTATGACCTGCGTTATGCCCGCCCTGGTAGCGCACGATGACATCGGCGCGTTCGGACAGCCAGTCAACGATCTTACCCTTGCCCTCGTCGCCCCATTGCGACCCGACGACAACCACATTTGCCATTGAAGAAACTCCTTGGCTTCTATTTGAAAATCCAAGGATCAAAGCGGCCCGGTCATCGCCATCAAGGGCAACGGGGTGCTGATCCCTCGTCTCTATACAGATTGAAACCGGATTACGCGACTCTTTCGTGCAAGAAATTCGCGATTTTTGAACACCTCTTGAACGAAGGGCGCTTGGGGTCGGTAGAGATTCAGTCTCTGGGGAGGCGAAAATGATGATCTTTGAGAACCGGCGCGCAACATACGCCAAGCATAGTCCCGAAAAGTTGCAGACTTTTCGGACAAGACTATGTGCCTAGGAAATCGACGTGAGCACCGGAAGCGAAAAATCGCGCCATTTGCAGCCCGCCAGAAGCGGAATATCCGCGAGTTTTTTTAACGCACATCTGATCCGAAAACCGGTTCCCACTTTTCGGGATGTGCTCTAGCCGGCGCGGACCATATAGAGCGCATCCTCCGAATAGCTTTTCAGCTTTTCTTCAAGCGCCGGAAGGTCGCGGACGACAAAGCCCTTCTTTTCCCAAAAACCCTGCGAGCCATTGACGGCAACGAGAGACATGGTGACGAAGCCGTCGCGTTCGGCTTGCGTCGCCATCAGTTCGACGACGCGGGTCGCCGCCCCGCTGGAGCGGGCTTCGGGCAGAAGCGCGATATCGTGGATGTAGTAGGTGTTGGTATCTTCCGGCAGTTCGCCCAGAACGGCGTTGAGAGCGGGAACCGTATCGAGCTTCCATGGGTGGCTGACGCCATAGCCCAAAACCTCGTTCTCGCGGGCCAGCACGAAGCAGCCTGCCGGATAGAGCTTGAAGCGGTCCCGGAAGACCGCTTCATCTTCGAAGAAATCGAGATGGACAACATTGGCAACCGCAGTCACGCCCGCAATATCCTGCTCGTGCATGCGCCGCCATTCCGGCTGTACCATCTCTTCAACCATGTTCTCAAACTTCTCCGACGTTGAACTCAAGCGGTGTTGCCGCCTTGATTGCCTCCTGAGCCGTCAGTTCGTCAAGTGCCGCCTGTGGAATCTGTTCATCCACATAGAGCATGGCAATCGCGTCGCCACCCGGATGGTCGCGTCCGAGCGAGAAGTTTGCGATGTTGATATTGTGCTTGCCGCAGATCGTGCCGAGCAGACCGATCATGCCCGGAACGTCCTTGTTGGTGACGTAAAGCATGTGCGGGCCGACCTCGGCGTCGAGATTGATTCCCTTGATCTGGATGAAGCGCGGCTTGCCGTCGGAGAAGCAGGTGCCCGCGATGGAGCGCTCGCGCAGCGTCGTCTTCACCGTCAGCTTGATATAGCCATCGAAAATGCCGGACTTGTCGCGCTTGACTTCCGAGACGATGATGCCGCGCTCCTTCACCATGATCGGCGCGGAAACCATGTTGACGTCGGCAACCTGCGGACGGATGAGACCGGCCAGCGCCGCACTCAGGAGCGCGCGCGTGTTCATGGTGGCGGTGGCGCCATCGAACAGCACTTCCACTTCCTGGATCGGCTCGTCCGTGACCTGGCCGACGAAAGCGCCAAGCACATCGGCAAGTTTCACGAACGGCTTCAGGCGCGGCGCTTCCTCAGCCGTGATCGACGGCATGTTGATGGCATTGGAAACGGCGCCCTTCACCAGATAGTCCGACATCTGTTCGGCCACCTGAAGCGCGACATTTTCCTGCGCTTCCGCCGTCGACGCGCCGAGATGCGGCGTGCAGACGACATTGGGCAGCGAGAAAAGTTCGTTCTCGGTCGCCGGTTCCGTTTCGTAGACGTCGATACCGGCACCCGCCACATGGCCGGATTTCAGCGCCGCCACCAGATCCTTTTCCACGATCAGGCCGCCGCGCGCGCAATTGACGATGCGCACGCCCGGCTTGGTCTTGGCGAGATTTTCCGCGTTGATGATATGCCGCGTCTTGTCGGTCAATGGCGTGTGCAGCGTGATGAAATCGGCACGCGCCAGCAATTCGTCCAGCTCGACCTTTTCCACGCCCAGTTCCTGCGCACGGGCTTCGGACAGGAACGGATCGAAGGCCACCACATGCATTTTCAGGCCGATGGCGCGGGTCGCGACAATCGAACCGATATTGCCGCAGCCGACGACGCCCAGCGTCTTGCCGGTGATTTCCACGCCCATGAAGCGGTTCTTTTCCCACTTGCCTGCACGGGTGGATGTGTCGGCCTCCGGCAATTGGCGGGCGACAGCGAACATCAGCGCGATGGCGTGTTCGGCGGTGGTGATCGAATTGCCGAACGGCGTGTTCATGACGATGATACCGCGGCGCGAAGCCGCCGGAATATCGACATTGTCGACGCCGATACCGGCGCGACCGACCACCTTGAGCTTCTTGGCGGCGGCGATCAGCTTTTCCGTGACCTTGGTGGCCGAGCGGATCGCCAGACCGTCATAATCGCCGATGACTTCGAGAAGCTTTTCCTTGTCCTTGCCGAGATCAGGCAGGTAATCGACTTCCACGCCGCGATCCTTGAAAATCTGGACGGCAGTGGGCGAAAGCTTATCGGATACGAGAACGCGAGGTGCCATTGAGGCCTCCTTCAAACATTTTCAAACCATGCATTTCCTGTGATGACGCAGACCGTTCTCATTCAGGAAATGCGCTGTAATGGGGGAATGCGGACCGTGGCCGCCCCAACGCGGACCACGGCGTCATGCATGAAATGCTCAGGCAGCAGCTTTCAGCGCAGCCTTTTGCGTTGCAAAAGCCCAATCCAGCCAATGCGTCAGCGCTTCCAGATCGGAAGCTTCCACCGTCGCACCGGCCCAGATGCGCAGGCCCGAAGGCGCGTCGCGATAGGCGCCGATATCATAGGCAACGCCTTCCTTATCGAGCGCGGTGACGATGCCCTTGGCGAAAGCGGCCTGCGCGTCGGCTGACAGGGCAGTGACTTCCGGGTCGACAATCGTCAGGCAGACGGAGGTGTTAGAGCGCGTTTCCGGCTTCACGGCCAGATTGGCGATCCACGGCGTCCTTTCCACGAAATCGTTCAGGACAGCGAAATTGGCGTCGGCACGCGCAACCAGCGCATCGAGGCCGCCGAGCGATTTCGCCCATTTCAGCGCGTCGAGATAGTCTTCCACGCAGAGCATGGACGGCGTGTTGATGGTTTCGCCGACAAAAATGCCTTCGATCAGCTTACCGCCGGAAGTCATGCGGAAAATCTTGGGCAGCGGCCATGCAGGCTTGTAGCTTTCCAGCCGCTCGACAGCACGCGGAGACAGGATCAGGATGCCATGCGCGCCCTCGCCGCCCAGCACCTTCTGCCAGGAGAAGGTGACGACATCGAGTTTCGGGAAATCAAGGCGCTGCGCGAAAGCGGCAGAGGTCGCATCGCAGAAGGTCAGGCCCTTGCGGTCAGCGGGAATGAAATCACCGTTCGGGACGCGCGCGCCCGATGTGGTGCCGTTCCAGGTGAAGACCACGTCGCGGTCGAAATCGACTTGGCTGAAATCGACAATCTCGCCGTAAGGCGCCTCGAAGGTGCGCACATCTTCGAGCTTGAGCTGCTTCGTTACGTCCGTCACCCAGCCCGAACCAAAGCTTTCCCACGCGACCATATCGACGCCGCGCGCGCCGAGCATGGACCACAGCGCCATTTCGACAGCGCCGGTGTCGGATGCGGGAACAATGCCGATGCGGTAATCGGCAGGCACCTGCAACACTTCGCGGGTAAGGTCGATGGCTTCTTTCAGCTTGGTCTTGCCGATTTTCGCGCGGTGCGAACGGCCAAGCGCCGCATCGACCAGCGCATTCAGCGACCAGCCGGGACGTTTTGCACAGGGACCGGATGAAAAATTAGGATTAGCCGGGCGAACTGCCGGCTTCGCAATCGTCGTCATGTTGTTTCTATCCTCTCAGATAGCACGCGTCTCGTTGGGGAGACGTGGCCCACTTACCGGGATAGCCGAAAGCGCATTCTTCCTCAATACACCATTCGTGGAATATTTTTACCCAGCTCGCCCGGATTGCTCCGGGCGAGTGGAATTTCGTTATCGCGTCGCCGTCTGCGTTTCCGACGGCTCTTCTTCCATGCGCGCATAGTAGCTTGCAATCAGCGCGCCGGAGATATTGTGCCACACGCTGAAAACGGCGCTCGGCACCGCCGCCAGCGGCGAGAAATGCGCATTGGCGAGCGCAGCGCCAAGGCCGCTGTTCTGCATGCCGACCTCAATGCTGATCGCCTTGCGCTTGGCAAGCGACAGCCCCGCAAAACGCGCCGCAAAATAGCCGAGCAGCAGCCCACAGCAATTGTGCAGCACCACGACCGCGAAAATCAGCAGGCCGGACTGGGCGATGGCCGCCTTGTTGACCGCGACCACGGCGGCGACGATCAAAACGATACCGATGACCGAGACGAGCGGCAGCATGGGCACCGCAGCCTTGACCACGCCCGGCACCAGCTTCTGGAGAATGAAGCCCAGCGCCAGCGGCACAAGGATCACCTTCACGATGCTGATGAACATGCTCATCGCATCGACTGGCAGATACTGGCTGGCGAAGAACCAGACGAGGAAAGGCGTGACCAGCGGCGCCAGCAGCGTGGTGACGCTGGTGCAGGCGACGCTGAGCGCCACATCGCCCTTCGACAGATAGGTCATGACGTTGGAAGCCGTGCCGCCGGGGCAGCAGCCGACAAGGATCACGCCCGCCGCCACTTCCGGCGACATGGGAATGATGCGCGTCAGCAACACGGCAAGAAGCGGCATGATGATGAACTGCGCCAGCACGCCGATGGCGACATCGAAAGGCCGCTTGGCGACTTCGGCAAAATCCTTGCCGGAAATGGTCAGGCCCATGCCGAACATGATGATGCCGAGCAGGACCACGATCCATGGCGCAAAAACGCTGAATGTGGAGGGCAGCAGGAAGCCCAGAACGGCAAAGACAATGACCCAGACCGCGAAGGTGCGGCCGACGAAATCCGATAGTGCAGCGATTGCTTTCATAACCCTCCCCTTTTCAGGACACGTTTTCGACGCATTCGTTCACCTGTAAGGATTTGGGCCGTATATGAAAACCAAAAATTCGCCAGACCTGAAACAATAACTGCAAGGCGGGCCGAAAGACCAATTCTCGATGAGACTTGGTCTTACCAGGTCGTGAAGCGCACGCCGGCACGCAATTGATGGGACCGGATGTCCTTGTCGCTCAGCGTGCCCCCTGCCGAACTTGCAATATCGGCACCCTCGATGACCCCATAGCGATAGCCCACATCGAGCTTGATATTGGATGTCACATCGATGCCCACACCCGCCATCAGCGCCCAGGCAAGACGATAATCATCGTCCGATTTGTATTCGCCATAGGCCGTATCGATGGAGTAGCGCACATTGGCAAAGCCGAGACCGGCGCCCAGATAAGGCGTGAAGCCGTAATAATTGCCGATATCGACATATGCATTGGCCATCATGTCCCAGCTGCGCACATCGATGTCATAGTCGTCGAAGCTCTGTTTGGAATAGCCGAACGTCACGTCGCCGCGCAGATTATCCGTGAACTGATAGCCGACGCCGATGGAGGGCACGACATTCTTGTCCAGGTCAAAACTCTCGGACGCGCTCCCGAAAGGTGTCTCCACCTGAAGTCGGGCCTTGGAGGAGATGTTGTAGCCGATATCGCCGCGCAGATACCAGCCCGACCCGACCTCTACCGGCTGTTGCGCCGCAGCGCCCGGCTCATAGCTGATCATATCGAGATCGGCGGCAAAAGACTGCGACGCAACGCATAGTCCGGCCAGCAAAGCAGCCGACGAACAGAAAGCACGCCATTGCATGGACATGATGAAACCCCCGCTTATGAATGTATCATCATGTATGAATGAACATGGTTAAGATCACATAAATATAGGGATATGTTTACTGTATTTCTAAACGAAAAAAGGCCCGGATAACCGGGCCTTTTTTCGTTTCGGGATTTGCTTTTTACTTGTAAACTGGACTGTCCACGATGGTCGAGACCTGCTGCGGGGCATAGACGGGAGCCGCGCCGCCGAACATGTAACGCAGGCCGACACGCACATCGTGAATGTCCATGCCCTTGTCGTAACCATCGCCGAGACCGTATTTGCCGTCGAACATCTTGCCGCCATTGACATGGCGATATCGATAACCGGCATCCAGCTTCAGGTTATGCGTGAGATCGACCGACGCGCCCGCCATGAGGGCGTAGGTGAAACGCCAGTTGGCATCGCCGGGCAAGGCGCCGCCATTCGTTGTATCGACAAGGTCTGCCCATTTGATGCGCGTGCCGCCGATACCCGCGCCGACATAAGGCGTGACGCCGCCGAAATTGCCGAGATCGACATAGGCATTGGCGAGGAGGGACAAGGCCGACAGATGGCTTTCATCGCGCTCGCTGGTGAATTTTGCGCGCGTCATATAATCGAGCGTGAAATCCGTGCGGAAATAGTCCGTCACCTGATAGCCAATACCGCCGCCGATCAGGAAGGAACCCTTGAGATCACCGCCCTTGATGTCCTTTTTGTCGACGAAAGTAGTTTCATTGCCGCATGGGTCACATGCACTGCCGACAACCGAATAGTTCGCGCCTTTGAATTTATTCCACGAATAACCGATGTCGCCGCGCAGATACCAGCCGCCAACGGCAGGCGGAGCGACAACGACTTCCGGCACTTCCGGAACTGGCTCGATAATGTCGGCGGCCAGCGCGACGGGCGCCAAGACCGTGAGGGCAACCGATGCCGCCACACCGGCAAAAAGAGTTTTCGTAAGACTTTTCATAGGTCTGCCCCATCGAAGATTCGCGCCGCCAAAAGCGGCGGGTACGGATGTTTGAGGGGAAGACTATGCGGTAAAAGTTAAATACAACTTAACCTTGTTTTTTTACCATATTCATTAATATTTGCTAATATACAGAAGACAATCCAAACAAAAAGCGCGGGACAGAACCCGCGCCTTTGCTGAAACTGCGCTGTAGGCGATCAGGCCGCAGCGCTGCCTTCAGACGAGATCACGTCGATGATGTCGTTGACGACCTTTTCCACCAGACCTCGGTCGTCGCCTTCCGCCATGACGCGGATGAGCGGCTCCGTGCCGGACGGACGGATAACCAGACGGCCCTGCACGCCAAGGCGCTCGGTGGCCTCATCAATCGCGCTCTTCACGCGCTTGTTTTCCAGCGGCTTGCCGCCAGCGGTGCGCACATTCTTCAAAAGCTGCGGTACCGGATCGAACTTGCGGCAGACTTCGCTGATCGGCCTGCCCTGCTCCTGCGCGACCGCAAGAATTTGCAGCGCGGAAATCAGGCCGTCGCCCGTCGTCGCAAAATCGGACAGGACGATATGGCCGGACTGCTCGCCGCCGACATTGAAGCCATGCTCGCGCATATGCTCGACCACATAGCGGTCGCCCACCTTGGTGCGGGCCAGCGTCAGGTGACGGTCGGCAAGGAAACGCTCCAGTCCCAGATTGGACATGACGGTCGCCACGATGCCGCCGCCTTCGAGCCGGTCGGTAGCAGCCCAGCTTTCGGCAATCACAGCCATCAGCTGGTCGCCATCGATGACGGTGCCGTTTTCATCGACCAGCAACACGCGATCCGCATCGCCGTCGAGCGCGATGCCGACATCGGCGCGCACTTCGTGAACCTTCTTCATCAGGCCGATCGGGTGCGTCGAACCGCAATCCTCATTGATGTTGATGCCGTTCGGCTCGTTGTTGATGGTGATGACTTCCGCGCCCAGTTCCCACAGGGCGGCAGGGGCAACCTTGTAGCCCGCGCCATTGGCGCAATCGACAACGACGCGCAAACCGTTCAGGTCGATGTTGCGCGGCAACGTGCGCTTGGCGAATTCGATATAGCGATAGATGTCGCCATCGACGCGCTTGGCGCGGCCGACATCGCCATGGCTGGCGAGATATGGGGTCAGATCGCCTTCGATCATTGCCTCGATCTTCAGTTCGATCTCATCGGAAAGCTTGTATCCATCCGGGCCGAAAAGCTTGATGCCGTTATCGTAGAATGGATTGTGCGACGCGGAGATCATCACGCCGATATCGGCGCGCAGCGAGCGGCAAAGCATCGCAACGGCAGGCGTGGGGATCGGTCCGAGCAGGAACACATCCATGCCAGCGGCGGTGAAACCGGCCACCAGCGCGTTTTCAAGCATATAGCCCGAACGGCGCGTATCCTTGCCGATCACCACGCGCGAAACGTGACCCTTGCGGCGGAAGATGTGGCCAACCGCCATGCCGACTTTCATGGCGATTTCCGGGGTCATCGGAAAGCTGTTTGCCTGTCCGCGAATGCCATCGGTTCCAAAATATTTGCGTGCCATCTGTTTCGCCTTGCGCTGAGCCATGAACCGCTCTCTATGTCTTCCAATATATATGCCGCCTGAACTTGCAGGCAAACAATTGCTGTCGGCTGACCGGACAGCGGATTTTCGCTGTTCTTAACGCAAAAACCCTTACGAATGCAATTTCGCCTTTGGCAGAAGGTTCAACGCTCCCGAACCCAAAGTCGTAAGCTGGTGCAATATGATGCGCCGAAATCCTTAACGAGCCTTTGCGCCAAGGCCCCACAAAGCTGGATAACAAGAAAGCCGGGACAAGCCCGGCTTTCTCTGTTCACTTTCGAGCAGCTTATTGCGGCTGCGGCTCCATGCCCGGTTCGCTGCCGGGTTCACTGCCCTTGCGCTTGCGCGGGCTTCCGGCCTTCGGCACGCCCGAACCGCGCGACGGCGTATCGCTGCCCTGATCGCGCGATGGCTTGTTGCCCGCAATCAGTTCCTTGATCTCGTCGCCGGAGAGCGTTTCATATTCGAGCAGGCCTTCGGCAAGCGCGATCCAGTCCTTCTTCTTCTTGGTCAGGATGCGGGTCGCCTCGGCATAGGCCTCGTCGATCAGGCGGCGCACTTCGGCATCGATGATCTGCGCGGTCTCTTCCGAAATATTCTGCGTGCGGGACACCGAATGGCCAAGGAAGACTTCTTCCTGATTGTCGCCATAGGCCACGCGGCCAAGCTTGTCGGAATAGCCCCACTGCGTCACCATCGAACGGGCGAGCTTGGTGGCCTGCTGAATATCGGAGGAAGCACCGGAGGTGATGTTTTCCTTGCCGAATTTCAGCTCTTCCGCCACGCGACCGCCCATCATGATGGCAAGACGCGACACCATCCAGGTATAGGTGGCCGAATAACGATCACCTTCGGGAAGCTGCATCACCATGCCGAGCG
Organism: Ochrobactrum sp. PL_is483; assembly: GCF_055816855.1. NCBI lineage: Bacteria > Pseudomonadati > Pseudomonadota > Alphaproteobacteria > Hyphomicrobiales > Brucellaceae > Ochrobactrum > Ochrobactrum sp. PL_is483. Next base: position 163,118 of record NZ_JBVPGS010000031.1, on the reverse strand, counting down.
CACGACCGCGCGGAATGATCGTTGCCTTGTGCACAGGGTCGGCCTTCGGCACGTTGAGCGCAACGATGGCGTGGCCTGCCTCGTGATAGGCCGTATTGGCCTTTTCTTCCTGCGTCATGGCGGAGCGGCGTTCCGCGCCCATCATGATCTTGTCCTTGGCGTCCTCGAATTCCTGCATGGTCACCAGACGCTTGTTGCGGCGTGCGGCCATGAGGGCAGCTTCGTTGACGAGGTTGGCGAGATCGGCACCGGAGAAGCCCGGCGTGCCGCGTGCGACAACCTTGAGATCGACATTGGGAGCAAGCGGCACATTGCGCACATGCACTTTGAGAATCTGTTCGCGACCGACGATATCCGGGTTCGGCACAACGACCTGACGGTCGAAACGGCCCGGACGCAGAAGTGCCGGATCGAGAACGTCAGGACGGTTGGTCGCCGCGATCAGGATGATCGATTCGTTGGCTTCAAAACCGTCCATCTCGACCAGAAGCTGGTTGAGCGTCTGTTCGCGTTCGTCATTGCCGCCGCCGAGACCGGCGCCGCGATGACGGCCGACCGCATCGATTTCGTCGATGAAGATGATGCAGGGCGCGTTTTTCTTGGCCTGCTCGAACATGTCGCGGACGCGGCTTGCGCCAACACCGACAAACATTTCAACGAAGTCAGAACCGGAAATGGTGAAGAACGGCACATTGGCTTCACCTGCAACGGAACGCGCCAGAAGCGTCTTACCGGTGCCGGGAGGGCCAACGAGCAGCACGCCGCGCGGAATCTTGCCGCCCAGACGCTGGAACTTCTGCGGATCGCGCAGGAATTCGACGATTTCCTCAAGGTCCTGCTTGGCTTCATCCACGCCGGCGACGTCCTGGAAAGTCACGCGGCCATGCGCTTCGGTCAAAAGCTTGGCCTTCGACTTGCCAAAGCCCATCGCACCGCGCGAGCCGCCCTGCATCTGGCGCATGAAGAAAATCCACACGCCGAGGATCAGGATCATCGGCAGCCACGACAGGAGAATGCCAATCAGCGAGCTGGAACCGTCAGTTTCAGGGCGCGCGGTGATCGCGACGTCCTTGCCTTCGAGGCGCGAGACGAGACCCGTATCGCCCGGCGAATAGGTCTGGAAGGTCGAACCATTGTCGGCAAAAGTACCGGTGATCCGCTGGCCGGTGATCGTCACCGATTTCACGCGACCATTGGATACGTCGTCAATAAATTGCGAATAGGAAACTTCACGGGAATTGGAGCGCTGACCTGGGCTTTGGAACAGGTTGAACAGCGCGATCAAAAGAAGAGCAATGATCGCCCACAGGGCGAAGTTGCGATAGTTCGGATTCATATCGGGTCCAATCGATACCACGGCCATTCCGCGGGCACGGAACGATGTTGCAGTCTAACATAGGATCGAAGGATGGCCTTGCCAAGGCGCGTTTGACCCCGCATCCTCGATTCTTCGCACTCTGGTTTATAAAAAGAGCATTTCCCGCAAAAGTGCGAAGCGCCTGCGCGGGGAAATCAGTCCACTGGACTGATTTCTTATCCCGCTTCGATGCGCAGGATAATGCGTCAAAGCAAGGTTGGGGCTGTTCCCGGCGATTCTGTTGAATCGGGAACTGCTCTAGGACATTTCCGCACAGACGCGCCCGATACGAGCTTCAACGGCCCTTGCAAGGTCGAAATCATGTCCCGGCAACACGTGATCGAAAATCGCAAAATGCCGTTCGATATGAATGTCTTGCGGAACATTTCCATCCGGCAGGAACGGCAAGGCAAAAAGCCCGCCATCCCTGTAAAGGGCTGGCGAAACCAGCAGGGCCTCACGTTTACGAGATTCGATCTCGATGTTCCGCGCCTTGAGGAAATCGATCAGCTCCTGCCGTCCCGGCGCAGCGATCTCGAAACGGATTGAGCCTTCATTCGAGAAACGGAAGCGCCCATCCCAGACGATCGGCTTGCCCGGCTCCAAGGGGAGCTTGGGGAGGTTACGTTTTTCGCGACGAAACCGGTGCGGCGAGCCGTCCGCGCCGCGCTCGATCAGCGCGCCGAAAACAGTCAGACGATGATGGTCATCCTCTCCCGAAAGAACCCGTTCGATGCGGGAGCGCTCGCTGTCGCCCGGCAGGAAACGGCGCCCCCCGGCAATGGCCGCCAGCAATCCGGAGAACAGCCGCCGCGCATTGTCGGCAAGCCCCGCAAAAAGCGGCGGATGGACCTGCAAGGTCCCGTTCGCATCGACGCGCAGGCTGGCCGGATCGGATAGCACGGCAATCAGCGCCGCATTGTCGCGCTCGCGCGCGGCTCCAGCTTCGGCAATCTGGTCGAGAACCGCCTGCCGGTCGGCCACCGCGGCAATACCCAGACGAATCCGCGGCCGTTCATATTGTGTGTTCGCATTGCTGGGGTCGTCGACCCACTGGATGCCCCTGCCCCGCAATTCATCCCGCAACGCCGTGCGGGACACGGAAAGCAGCGGGCGGTCAAGCTCGATGGAGCCGTCTAGTCCCATGCCTTCCAGCCATGAGCGTGAGGACATCGCCGCAAGCCCTCGCGCCTCGGCATGGGCGCTGCGCTCCTTGCGCATGAGAAAGGTTTCGATCTGGTCGTCCTCGGTATGGCCGGTTGCGATAATGCCCGCACCTGCCTCATGCGCGGCCTGCACCAGCAGCCGATAGCGCGCCGTGCGCGCCGCAGCGGCAATCCCGCTGGCAGGCTTCGCCTCATCCCAGACGAGAACCCGGTGCTCAATCCCGTATTGCCGGCAGAGCCGTCCAACATTCCGGGCTTCGGCCTCCGATTCGGCACGCAGACGATGATCCACCGTCACGGCGATCAGCCGGGGTGGTTTCTGAAGCGTCGCCAGATAATCCCGAAGGAGAAAAAGCAGGCCGAGAGAATCGCTGCCGCCCGAAACGGCGGCGATAACGGCCTTGACCCGCTCAAATCCAAATGGCTGGAATAATCTGGAAATATTGGCCGGGCTAAGCCCCACGAAATAACTCCGTCATTAGAGCATTTCCAGCAAAAGTGCGAAGCGGTTTTGCGTAGGATAATGCGTAAAAACAAATGGATAGAGCGGTTCGAGGCCTGTGTTTCAGCAGAACCGCTTTAGCATTTTGCGCGGCTGCGCTCGTCGGCAACGCGTTTCAATATGGCGGGCGCCGCCTTGGGGTAACGCTCGGGGATCTGCCTGAAGGTGGCGCAGGCAACATCGCGATTATCCATCTTTTCCAGCGTCATGCCGAGCTTGAACATGTTTTCCGGCGCACGCTTCGAATCGGGATAGTCGCGTTGCGTATCGATGAAAACCGTTGCGGCTTCCGGATAACGCCCCTGACCGTAAAGGGTTTCTCCGAGCCAGAAACGGGCTTCCGCCGTCATCGGATCGGCCGGATAACGCTTCACATGCTCGCGAAAGCCGGTTTCTGCCGCCTTGTAGTCGCCCGACATCAGATATTGATAGGATGCCTGATAGAGCGAATTGGGATTATCGTCGGTTGGAAGCGATGCAACCGCATCGCCTGCTGCCGTTCCGCCTGCGGCGGTTCCCGGTGCTGCGCCCGGCTGTACCGTGCGCGGCGTGGCGTCGAGTGTTTCGCCGATTACATTGCCATTGGCGTCGAAGCGGATGGAGCCCAGCGTTTGCGGCGGTTCGCCACGTGCCGGTCCACCCTGTGCGGGCGCATTCGAACCAATAGCCATGGAATCGGCGCCAGAAGACTGGCTGGCCGCCGTCTGCGAAGCGCCTTCGGAAACCCCGCCATCGAGGTTTCCGCTGTTGCCCTGATCCGGATCGGCAGCGGCCAGCGACGTATCGCCGCCAGCCTGCTGAACATCCGTATCGGCGCGCTTGCCGGTTTCCAGAAACTGGAAGCGGTTTTCGTTTGCTTCCTGCATCTTCTGCATCTGATCCTGCATTTCGAGTATCTGGAAGTTCATGGCTTCCGCGCGCGCACTCAGCGCCTCGGCGATCCCGGCGGGATTGCCCATGCCCTGCGCGCACAGATCAGCCCCCGGCGATGCCGCAACGGGCGCGGGTTGGGACCCACCGCCGGAAGCAGGCGAGGTAACGCCATTCTTCTTTTCCAGTTCTTCAAACCGGAACTCATTGTCTTCCTGCGTCTTTTGCAGCTGATTGTCGGTGAACGAAATCTGGGCGTCCACATCCTCGACCTTGCCGGTCAGGTTGCGCACCAGTTCCTGCTGCAAGCCGGGGCTCTGATAGCCGCCACCTTGCCCGCCGCCGCTGCCATTATCCCGCATGGCTTCGTCGAGAATTGCCGTCGAGCCGACGCTGACGTGTTTCTGCGCGCCGCCGCGACCCTTTTCCAATGCCTGGAAACGAGCTTCATTGTCGCGCTGGATTTTGAGCATCTTGTCGCGCAGCTGCAAGATGCGTGCATATGACTGGGCATTTTGATGCGCCAGATTGCAGACCTGCTGCGAAAACTGATCCCCGCCGGGAGCACCTGCCTGCGCGAGCTGAATTTCCCCTTGCGAAGAAACAGATGCCGCCAGAGCCGGAGCACTCGCCAAAAGCGGCAGCATGGCAATTGCCAGTGTCACTTTCCTCATTGGTTTCCTCATTCCTTTGCCCCTGCAAATTCACCCATCCGGTTCATGCGAACTGGATGATGGAGTGCCGCGCCTGAACAGACGCTGAATGCGTTTGCCGCACGATCAGCTCCGCTTTTAGAGCATTTCCAGCAAAAGTGCGAAGCGGTTTTGCGCCGCAAAATGCGAAAAGCGAAGGCATCCTGACGCTCACTATGACAGGGGTGACTTCGGCCAAAGTTTGTCAAAGCGCCCAAACAAGCGCCCCAACACGAAAAAAGCGGCCCGAAAGCCGCTTTTCCGTAACACTGTCAGGTGTTCGCAGATTAGCTGCCCGCACCGTTGAGAACGGTGACGGCGCGGCGGTTCTGCGACCAGCACGAGTCGGCATCGCAGACTGCGACCGGGCGTTCGTTGCCGTAGGAGATGGTGCGCATGCGGTTGGTCGGCACGCCGCGCGAAGCGAGGAAGTCGCGGGTGGCGGCTGCACGGCGCTGGCCGAGAGCGAGGTTGTATTCACGCGTACCGCGTTCGTCGGCATGGCCTTCGATCGTGATCGAGTACTGCGGATAACGCTGCAGCCACTGGGCCTGCTTGGAAAGCGTCTGCTGCGCATCGCCGCGGATCAGCGAAGAATCGAGATCGAAGAAGATGCGGTCGCCGACATTGACGGTGAAGTCCTGCGCGGAGCCGGGCGTTGCCGCGCCTGCACCACCGAGGCCAAGATCGCCGGCATTGTTCGGAAGGTTCTTCTTGGACGCACAGCCGGCAACGGCGAGCGACATGAAAAGGGCAATAGCGATCGGGCTACGTGCAATCGACTGGATACGGCGCATGGGCCGGAGCTCCTTAAGATTTGATGTTCCTGCGTAACCCCCCAATAATCATATTGAGGTTAAGACAGGCTCAAGAAGTATGGTTAATGAATTCCTGCTGTCCCAGCCCTTGGCGGCAAAATGCGGCAGAAACACGGCTTTCGGGCAAGGATTGTGGCAAATTTAGCATTTCCAGCAAAACTGCGAAGCGCCTGCGCGGGGAAATCAGTCCACTGGACTGATTTCTGATCCCGCTTCGATACGTGAGGAGAATGCGATAAAACAACAAAGCGGTTCCCCGATTCCGGTTCAACGTGAGCCGCTCCATGCATAAAAAAGGCGCGAAACCGAAGCTTCGCGCCTTCAACTTTGGCAACGCTTTGCGCAAATCTATTCGAGCAGCGGCGACCATGCCGGGTCGGACGAGAAGTTCGGCGTCTGGATCTGGCGTTCGTTGCGGCCGGTCAGGTCGATGGTGAAGAGTTTCGGGCCACCGGCACCGGCCGCCTTGCGGAAGAACATCAGAACGCGGCCGTTCGGTGCCCAGGTCGGACCTTCATTGTGGAAGCCGGAGGTCAAGAGGCGTTCGCCCGAGCCGTCCGTCTTCATCACGCCGATGGAGAACTGACCCTGCGACTGCTTGGTGAAGGCGATGAGATCGCCGCGCGGAGACCAGACCGGCGTGTTATAGCTGCCGTCGCCCATCGAGATGCGGCGCGGATTGGAGCCATCGGCACCCATGACATAAAGCTGCGGACGCCCGCCCCGGTCGGAGGAGAAAACGATCTGCGAACCGTCCGGCGAATAGGACGCGCTCGTATCGATCGCCTGGCTGTTGGTCAGGCGGGTGGTCGAACGATTGCGCAGGTCCATCGAATAGATATTGGCGCTGCCGTCGTCCTGAAGCAGGCTCATCACGACCTTCTGGCCATCCGGCGAGAAGCGCGGGGCAATCGTCATGCCGGGGAAGTTGCCGACAAGCTCACGCTGGCCCGTTTCGAGCTGCAGCAGATACACTTTCGGCGAGCCGCCTTCATACGACATATAGGTGACTTCCTGACGGTTCGGCGAGAAACGCGGCGTCAGCGAAATGGAGCGGCCGTCCGAAATGTAACGCACATTGGCGCCATCCTGATCCATGATGGCCAGACGCTTCACGCGCTTCTGTGCCGGGCCGGATTCATCAACGAAAACGACGCGCGTATCGAAATAGCCCTTTTCACCGGTCAGGCGCTCATAGATGGCGTCAGCGATGATGTGCGCGACGCGGCGCCAGTTGTCCGGCGTGGTGAAGAACTGCTGGCCGATCATCTGCTGGCCGCCGAACGTATCCCACAGGCGGAACTCGGCCTTGAGACGGCCATCCGGCTGCTTGGTGATGCGGCCCGTGACAAGCGCCTGCGCGTTGATGACCTTCCAGTCCTCGAAACGCGGAGCCGCGTCGGGATTGGAAATCTTCTCGATGAAGGCGCCCTTGTCGATCGGCGCGAACAGGCCAGACCGCTCAAGATCGGCCGCGATGACCGAGGTGATATTCGGCCCAAGCTGGTCGGCCGAAAGGAAATCGGTGATGGCGATCGGCAGCGGCTCGATCACACCCTTGTTGATGTTGATTTCCACGACGGCGCGCGCCGGCATGGTGCAGACAAGGCTTGCGGCAATCATACACGCGAAAGCCGAAAAGACCGTCCGGATCTTTGTATTGATGATGCCGATTTTCATGTCTTCTGGGACCTCTTTGTCCTTGGCAAGTAAGTTTGGTTGGCGACCGGAAACCCGGTCAGAACATTTCGCTCGGGTCGAAATTGACGATCACTTCCGACCATGAATCATATTTGTCGACTGGCAGATTGTACGGTGCGCAGCGTGCGACAGCGCGCTTGGCGCTCTCGGCTGCTGCACGACCCACACCATCACCGCCGCCGCCCGATGTCACTTCCGGAACGCCCTGAATGGAGCCATCCTGGTTGAGCTTCATCTTGACGGTCACGACCAGTCCCGGCGCGTCCGCCACACCGGCGGGAACGTTCCAGCACTTCGAAATCGCACCGCGCAGCGCGTCCATTTCGCTCTGGCTGAGCTTGGAGCCGCCGGTATTCTTCTTGCCGCCCAGCGATGCCTGATCGGTGGAACGCTTGGCGCCGCCACCGGACGCCTTCTGCTTGTTGAGAAGGGCTGCAACCTCATCGGCAATCGCATCATTCTTCGACTGCGAAGTCTGCGAGGCGCTCTGCGTCTTCTTCTTTTCTTCCGGCTGCTTGCGCTCGTTGGTCTTGGCCGTCTGCGCCTGCGGCGGTTTCGGCTTTGCCTCCGGTGCAGGCACCTTGTCCGGCAGCTTCGGCGCCTCGGCATCCGGTGCTTCAGCCTGCTTTTCGATGGCCTCGGCGACCGGATCAGGCTTCACTTCCTGCTTCGGTTCGGGTTTGGTCTGAACTTCGGTCGCGGGAACCGGCGTCGGCTTTTCCTCGGGCTTCGGTTCCGGCTTGGGATCAGGCTTCGGCTCCGGCTTTTTCACCGGTTCCGGCTGCGCCTTCGGCTCCTCAGCCGCCTCAATCGGTTTCGCCTTTGGGTCGGGCTTCGGGGGCGTCGTGGTGTCCACGTCCTGATCGCCGACATTCTGGGCGTCGGGAACGGTTTGCGGCTTCGTCGTCGGGATCGGCGCGGATTTTTCCTTCATGGGCGCTTTTTTGTCGCCCTGCTGGATTTGGGTTATCGACTCGATCGGTACGATATCGACCGGAAATGACTCCGAATCCTGCACGTCGAAAGCCTTCGGCGAGGAAAACGAAACCACTGCCAGCGCAACCGCAACGGCATGCAAGGCAACAGAAGATGTCAGGCCAGCCTTCATGATGGCGTCAGCTATCCTGCTCCTGGAGGGTCACAAGGCCGATATTCTTGAAACCGGCGGCGGAAATGCGGGCCATGACTTTCATGACGGTGCCGTAATCGGCAGCCTTGTCACCGCGCACGAAAATGCGCTCCTCATAGCCCGTCTTGGCGATGGCCTGGAGTTTCGGCACCACTTCTTCGATGGGGATTTCGGTTTCCTGCAGATAGATCTTGCCCTCGCTGTTGACCGAAACGGTGATCGGCTGCGTGTCGGCATTCATGGCCTTGGCCTGCGTATCGGGCAGGTCAATCGGCACGCCAACCGTCAGAAGCGGCGCGGAAACCATGAAGATGATGAGGAGAACGAGCATCACGTCGACGAACGGCGTCACGTTGATTTCGCTCATGAGCGCCTTCTTGCGGCCGCGCCTGCGGCGTCCGCCCGACTGCATTCCCTGATTTCCGACCGACATGCCCATTGCAAGATTCCCGAAGGCTGAAACTACACTCGATGCTTGATGCCGCTTAATTACGCGGCGTCAGCTTCTCATCAATTTGGCGCGACAGTATGGCGGAAAACTCGTCCGCAAAACCTTCCAGCCGCCCGCCGATCTTGCCCGCATCCGCAGACAGCTTGTTGTAGGCGATAACGGCAGGAATAGCGGCGAGAAGGCCGATGGCCGTCGCCAGAAGCGCTTCGGCGATACCCGGCGCAACGACGGCAAGGCTGGTATTCTTGGAAGCGGCGATGGCCTGAAACGAGGTCATGATGCCGACAACCGTGCCGAACAGGCCGATGAAGGGAGCAGCAGAACCGATGGTCGCCAGAAAGCCCAGTCGCGATTCCAGCTTTTCGCTTTCACGCGCCAGCGCGACATCCATGGCCTTGTCGATACGCATCTGAAGACCGATAGGGGAGCGGGCGCCCTTTTCGAATGACTTCTTCCACTCGCGCATCGCGGCCATGAAGATGGATGCCATGCCGGTGGTGCGGCGTTCGCCGAGATTGCGATAAAGTTCTTCCAGCGACTGGCCGGACCAGAACGTCTGCTCGAAGCGATCAATCGCGCGCCGCGCCCGTCCGTAGGCAATCGTCTTGTCCACGATGATAGCCCAGGTCCAGATCGAGGCAAACAACAGGCCAAGCATAACCAGCTTGACGACCCAGTTCGCCTGCATGAACAGGCCCCAGAGGGTAACATCGGCGGCGGGGGCCGCTAACGCAACATTTTCCATCGATCTACCGTCCTCGAATCCAAACGCCCGGCCACTTGACCGGGCGGTATCGCAAATCCGTTACCCAGCGTCTGAAAACAGACACTCTAACCTTGCGCAGCTTTTCAACGTGAAGCCGTACCTGCCCGACGAGCGGCCGACACTTCGCACCGCAACCGCCATCCCGGATTTCAACTTTAAATCCATCAGGCGCTTGTTACGGTTAATTTTGGTGAAAGGAAGGCGCTGCGCTTCAAGCCAGCCTCTCAACCGATTCCGTCAGGGTGATTAATGGGATATTATGGTTAAAGATGCGTTAGCGTTTGCATCCATCCTAAAAAAGTGGGAACCGCTCAGGAACCGGTAAAAGCTTCCCGCCATTCATCGGGAATGCGGCGCGGGTGACCTGCCTTGGTTATCATGACGGCTTCAACCCTCGCTTCCGAAAGCAGGCGGCCCTCGCAGGTGATCTTCTGCGCCATGATGACCCGCGCGCCGCGAATTTCGCTGACGCGGGTTTCGATCAGAATGAGGTCGTCCATCTTCGCGGGCGATTTATAGTCGATCTCCATGCGGCGCACGACCCAGACCATTTCTTCGCCGAGCGCGCCTTCGGCCAGCTCGATATGGTGAACATCCTGCAAGCGCAGGAAGTCCGTGCGTCCACGCTCATAGAATTCCAGATAGCGGCCGTGATAGACGAAGCCGGAAAAATCCGTATCGGCATAATAGATGCGGGCATAAAGAAGATGCGCGCCGTCTTTGAGTTCGCCGGATACGGCCTGTTGCTGCTTGTCGGTCATTCGTCTTCCATGAAGAGGCCGTATTGCGACTGCTGGATGATTTCAGCGGGCGCAGGCAGTCCCAGATGCTGCCAGGCGACAGCCGTGAGCACCCGGCCACGCGGCGTGCGTTGCAGGAAACCCTGCTGGATCAGATAGGGTTCGATAATGTCTTCAATCGCGTCACGCGGTTCGGACAGGCCGGCAGCGATTGTTTCAATACCCACCGGACCGCCGCCGAAATTGCGCGCGATGATGTTGAGATAACGCCGGTCGAGCTGGTCCAGCCCGCGATTGTCCACTTCCAGACGCGACAGCGCCTCATCGGCGATCTTGCGATCGATGACATCGGCGCCCGCGACCAGCGCGAAATCGCGAACGCGGCGCAACAGCCGTCCGGCAATGCGCGGCGTACCACGTGAACGGCGGGCAACTTCCACCGCGCCGTCCGGCGAAATGCCCATCTGCATGATGCGCGCGCCGCGCCGCACGATATATTCCAGTTCCTCGACCGTGTAGAAATTGAGTCGCACCGGAATGCCGAAGCGGTCACGCAGCGGCGTTGTCAGGAGGCCCAGACGGGTCGTCGCCGCAACCAGCGTGAACTTGGCCAGATCGATCTTGACGGAGCGCGCCGCCGGTCCCTCACCGATGATGAGGTCGAGCTGGAAATCCTCCATCGCCGGATAGAGAATTTCTTCAACTGCCGGGCTCAGCCGATGAATTTCGTCGATGAAAAGCACGTCACGCTCTTCGAGATTGGTGAGCAGCGCCGCCAGATCGCCCGCCTTGGCGATGACCGGGCCGGACGTCGAACGGAAATTGACGCCGAGTTCCTTGGCCATGATCTGCGCCAGCGTCGTCTTGCCGAGACCGGGAGGGCCAACGAACAGCACATGGTCCAGCGCCTCGCCGCGCACCTTGGCCGCTTCGATAAACACTTTCAGATTGGCGCGCGCTGCCGCCTGGCCGACGAAATCGTCGAGCGTCTGCGGGCGCAGCGTATTGTCTTCGTCTACGCGTCTATCTGCATCAATGAGAGGGTTGCGGTCGCTCATGCCTTCCTCCTCGCATGAACATATCGTTCAGGCAAGTCTCTCGCCCGGCAGTCCATCATCGGGAAAGTTCCTTCAAACCCAACCGGATGAGCTTTGCCGAATCGGCATCCTCGCCCGCCTCTTTCAGCGCAGCGGCAACCGCATTGGCAGCCTGATCGCGTGAATAACCAAGATTGGAAAGCGCAGATACCGCGTCAGCCACCGGCGCCGGTGCTGCCCCTGCACCAAGTTCCTGCTTGAGCCCGATCGTGCCGCTCGCATCACCGGCGAAGGCAGGAGCCTTGTTCTTCAATTCCGTAACGATGCGCTCCGCCACTTTCTTGCCGACGCCCGGCGCGCGCGACACCATGGCAATGTCACGTAGCGCAATCGCATTGGCGAGTTCCGACGGCGACAGCGTGCCAAGCACGGCAAGCGCCACTTTCGCACCGACGCCCTGCACGCTCTGCAACAGGCGGAACCATTCACGCTCAAGCTGACTGGCAAACCCGTAAAGGCGGATCATGTCCTCGCGGACATAGGTTTCGATGAACAACACCGCCGCCTCGCCTGCGCCACCCAGATTGCCCAGCGTGCGCGCCGAGCAAAAAGCGACATAACCGACGCCATGCACGTCGATGACCGCATGATCCTCGGCGATTTCATCGATCACACCCTTAAGTTTACCGATCATGGCCACCTACGCGATAAGTTGTTGCAACCGGCGCGCACTGGCGATGCTCTGCCGGTGATGCGCATGGCAAATGGCGATGGCAAGCGCATCGGCGGCATCGCTCGTATCGAAGGATGCGCGCGGCATCAGCACTTTCACCATCATATGAATCTGCTGCTTCTCACCGTGGCCGACGCCGATCACCGCCTTCTTGACGGCATTCGGCGCATATTCGGCAACCGGCAGTCCGGCCTGCGCCGGGGCCAGCAGCGCAATGCCGCGCGCCTGACCAAGCTTCAATGTCGCCGTTGCGTCCTTGTTGACGAAGGTATGCTCGACCGCCGCCTCGTGCGGCATATATTCATGCAGGACTTTGGAAAGCCCTTCATGAAGCTGGCAGAGGCGGGATGCGAGGTCCATCTCGGCATTCGAGGTCACGGTCCCCGAACCGATGAAATGCAGCGAATTGCCAAGCGATTCGACAATGCCCCAGCCGGTACGGCGCAGGCCCGGATCGATACCAATGATGCGAATCGTTTCTTTCATAAGCGAACCCTATCCTCAGACGGATTCACTTGACAGCAGAAAAGTGAACAAAAGAGAAACATGCGCCCCGAAGGGCGCATATGTTCAATGGTTATGAAGCGCCGAAAGCGGTTTTTAACAACACAATCTGCTCGGAAACCGGGTTGCCGCGTGGGACGCCTTGCAACGAAACCACCTCGCCGTAGACCTCACGGTCCATGCGGCGCACGCGGGCCTGCAGGCGCATGGACCGCTCAACCAGTTCCACGAATGCGGCGGGCAGCTCGGACCAGCCCTGCGCGGCCTCACCTGCCGACGGCGTGTCGAGGCGCACCTTGGCCTTTTCGGCGGCAACCTGCTGGCGGGACATTTCTCCGCTGCGCGCCGCGCGCTGAAGCAGCAGCCAGGAGGCAATCTGCATGAGGCGCGTGGTCAGCCGCATCGATTCGGCGGCATAAAGCGTCGCGGCCACGCGCGACAGGTTGCGCGCATCCTCGCGGCCCTCGCCGTCAAGATAGCTTGCCGCTTCCTCGACCATATCCATGCCTTGCGTATAGATCGGCTTGAACGAATCCGAGAAGACCATGCGCTCCGCGAGGCTGATCATATTGCTCGGCATCTGACCCTGTTCGCTAATCACTGCTCTGCCACCTTGCATGACCGCCTGCATCGGCGGCCCATTCCGTTGCCGTATACGCCTGTGGGATTTTCCAGACGGATACGAATGAAACCATTGAACCGCTGTTCGACCATGGGGGAGGCTGAGACGGAACAGCTACGCTAAACAAGTCCACGACAAACTGCACCTTCATGCACGGTCGCGCAAGTTTATGTTTAACGTTCGGTTAATATTTTCGAAGGGTTTTTATGAAGACGCGGCAAAAAGCGCATAAAAAAAGAGCCGCAAGGGCGGCTCTCAGGAGTTTAACAGGGAGGCGTCAAACAGAGTGGCTAAACCACTCGGTAAGAATCCAGCCGAACTGGATGTAAACCATTTAACACCGTTAAGATTAATGAATGGTTAATTTCGGTTCCGCACTGTGGATATTCTCACGCGGGACCGCACTTCCCCTCAAGGAAAAGCCGCCCGAAACGGGGCGGCTTATCACTGCTCAATAACGCTGCATCGCAGGCTTGGTGCCGGATGCAAGCTGCATCTTGACCGGTTCGGCAGCGGGCACGGCGGGCTTTGCCGAAGCAGGCGCACCCTTTTTGCTCCAGCCGATGGTCGGCAGCCATTCCAGATAATAGGCCAGCGCAAACTGCATCACGATGCCGGTTGCAATCAGCAGCGTGTCATATGGCAGGCCGCCGGGATTCACGAGCTTCATCACCTGCGCCACCATCGCCAGCAGCGTACCGGCAATGAAGACCGGCAGCGAATGCTTGCCGAGAATGGCGAGCGGATTATCCGGCGCGGTGCGGGCGATGTTGTTCAGCGTCGGAACGACGGCAATGAGATAGGCAATCGCCAGCACGTGCAGCAGGCGCGGACCCGACAGGAAGGTCTTGTCGAAGCCGGTAATGACCATCGGCATTCCCATCGATGCATCGATGCCCCACAGCGGGATGCGCACCCACGCCAGCGCCAGCACCAGATAGCCGACGGCAAGCCCGATCAGCAGCGGATGCTTCGGCAGTTCGCCGCCGCGACGCACATGCATCACGCCTGCGATACCGATCGCGAACAGGAACTGCCACGACAGCGGATTGAGGAACCAGACGCCCTCTGTCGGATAATTGACGGGTGCCACATGATAGAGGCCCGAAAGGAACCAGACGGTGCCGGAAACGCCAAGCATCAACGGCAGGCTGATGCGCGCCAGGAGAAGCAGGATCGGCGTCAGGACCAGCATGACGGCATACATGGACAGAATGTTGTTATAGCCGAGCTGGTGCCCCATGGTGACAATGCCGAACAGCGCCTCGACCGGGTGCTTGACCAGCGGAGCGATGTTGATCTGCGTGAGCAATTCCGAACGCTTGAGGAAGATTGCGGCGGCGGCGAAAATGGCGATGGTCGCCATGGTAGTCATGATATGCGTTGTATAAAGCACACCGGCGCGGCGCCACATCTTGAGCGACAGAAGCAGGCGACTGCCGGGAGCGAACTTCGATCCATAGGCCAGTGCCACGGCCATGCCGGAAATCAGCACGAAGGCTTCTGCCGAATCGGAAAAGCCGAGATTCTTGTGTGTAAGATGCTCGTAGATCGTGCCGGGCACATGGTTGATGAAGATCGTCAGCAGCGCGAGCGCACGAAACACGTCAATGCGCGTGTCGCGCATTTTTACGGTCGGTGCGGGCATCGCCTTTCCAGCGGTCGCAATATTCATTACCAGCCTACCTGTCATTGACGGAAAGCACCTGCACTTGGGATTGCAAGGCTTTCCAATCTTCTTCGTGTCATTTCCGGACGGGTGATCCGGAACGGTTTCACACGTTTGTCGGGCCAACCAGTGCCCCGATCTCAGTGCGGGTTATATACGCTTAAATCCGAGCAGAACCGGGTTGGTTCCGATCAACTTTCGTTCCAGTGGATAACATTATGCCAGCCCGGACAGACGCCGACCGAAGGGTGCTTAGCCAATGAATACTTGCCGAAGCGCGGTTGCGTCGCATAAATGCGGCAAAACAAATAGATAGAGCGCGGCTTCCGTTTCCGGTAAACACAGTGCTTCTATTGCCCGAATTCCATCACGTTTTTCCCGTTAGGCTTCGTTCATGAACACGCCCGCTCACCAGACTGAAACAGACCGCTGCCGCATCGTGCTGGTTGCGCCCCCGCTTGCCGACGGCGCGGCGCTCGCAAAGCTTTTGACGGCTGCGCTCTCGGGCGGCGACGTTGCGAGCGTCATTCTCGACACCGGCGATCTCGACGAAGCCACTTTTCAGGCCGCGGCCGAAAAGGCCATCCCCGTCATTCAGGAAAAGGGTGCCGCCGCGCTTATCCTCAATGATACGCGCATCGCAGGCCGCGTCGGGGCCGACGGCATTCATATCGAAGGCAAGGCCGCCGATCTGGCCGAGGCGATAGAAAAGCATACGCCGAAGATGATTGTCGGCACCGGCAATCTGCGCGACCGTCATGGCGCAATGGAAATCGGCGAATTGCAGCCCGATTACGTGTTCTTCGGCAAGATCGGTGCGGACAACAAGCCGGACGCCCATCCGCGCAACCTGTCGCTGGCCGAATGGTGGGCGCAGATGGTGGAAATTCCCTGCATTGCGCAGGCCGGAAGTGCGCTGGAAAGCATTATCCCCGCAGCCGAAACCGGCGCGGATTTCGTTGCGCTCGGACGCGCCGTCTTCGATGCGGAAGATCCGGCGAAAGCCGTCGCCGAAGCCAACCGGCTGCTTGATGAACAAGCGCCGCGCTTTGAAAACTGATCCCTTCGTCAAGGTCTTGCCGATGCCCATGAAGAACGAAATTCTTCTCGCTGCTGTTCTGACATTCGCTCTGCCGGTCCTGCCTGCCTCGGCAGCAAACGAGCCTGCGCACAGTCAGAAAAGCAGCCAGCAGGGCAAGAAGGCCGACAAACAGTCCAAGCCGGTCATGCTGCCGCAACCGGCAACCACGGAACCGGTGCCGCACATCGATCCGAGCCGTTTCGGCGACAAGCCGGCAGACGAGGCTTTCGGCGCGTTTCAGCGTGGTCTTTATCTGACCGCTTTCAATCTGGCCAAGCCGCAGGCTGAAAAAGGCGACCCGGCATCGCAGGCGCTCGTCGCGGAAATTTATGCGCGCGGCCTTGGCATTCCCGCCAATCAGAAACTGGCGGCGGAATGGTATGAGAAAGCGGCCAATAACGGTGTTGTCGAGGCGCAGTTCCGCTATGCCGCCCTTCTGCTTCAGGGCACCTATGCCAGGAAGGACCCCGTCAAGGCGGAAGAACTGATGAAGAAGGCTGCCGAGGGCGGCAACGCCATGGCGCAGTTCAACTACGGCCAGATGCTGATGGTGAAGACGCCGGGCAAGCCCGGCATCGATCTCGCCTTTCCCTGGTTCGAGAAAGCAGCCGAGGCCAAGCTTGCCGACGCTCAATATGCACTCAGCCAGATTTACGCCAATGGCACCCCCACTATCCCGCGCGACGACAAGAAGGCGCGTGTCTATCTCCTGCTCGCGGCCGCGCAAGGATACGACACCGCGCAGTTCGACCTTGGCCGCTGGCTGATCGAAGGGCGCGGCGGCGACCGCAACTATGAACAGGGTTTCGGCTGGATGCAGTTGGGCGCGCAGCGCGGCATGGTGATGGCGCAGGCGTGGCTCGCCCGCCTCTATCGCGACGGCATCGGCACCGAGGGCGATCAGGTCAAGGCAGCGGCCTGGTATATCGTCGCCCAGCGCGCCGGTTTTCGCGCGCCGGACCTCAACGACATGATGGACGGACTGGCTGACGACCAGATCAAGCAGGCAATCGAAACCGCCAACAGTCTCCGCGTCCGCTGATTTTGGGCGAATTATCAGGCCAGACCCGCTCTCTTTTCGTGGTCAGGCTTGCGTCAGACGCAGTTTTATGGTCTTGGAGACGCGATTATCGCGGTTCGAACATAGGGCAGGTGCGCAATCTCTCGAGATTGCCTTTTCGTCGTCGCCGAACCGCACATGGTTTCACATTTTCATTCCGGATCAAGCTCATGAAGATCAATGGTAACGAAATCCGCCCCGGCAATGTCATCGAACATGCTGGCGGCCTGTGGGTTGCGGTCAAGACCAATGCCGTCAAGCCCGGCAAGGGCGGCGCCTATAATCAGGTCGAACTGAAGAACCTCATCAACGGCACCAAGCTCAACGAACGTTTCCGCGCCGCTGAAACCGTCGAGCGCGTTCGTCTGGAACAGAAGGATTTCTCGTTCCTCTACGAACAGGGCGAAGCGCTGATCTTCATGGACACCGAATCCTACGAACAGCTTGAGCTGGCCAAGGATTTCGTTGGCGACCGCGCAGCCTTCCTGCAGGACGGCATGATGGTCACCGTCGAACTTTACGAAGAAAAGCCGATCGGCATCCGCCTGCCGGATCAGGTCACCCTCGCCATCACCGAAGCCGATCCGGTCGTCAAGGGCCAGACCGCTGCCTCGTCCTACAAGCCGGCTGTGCTTGAAAACGGTATCCGCATCCTCGTTCCGCCATTCATCGAATCGGGCGAACGCGTGATCGTCGACACCAACGAACTGACCTACGTCAGCCGCGCCTGAACCGCGCAATAGCTGCGGCGTCCCACGGGGCGCCGCATGTCGCATCCTTGCGACCGTTCTTTCTCAGATCGCTCAATTCCCCGACCGTCCACCGCCCATGTTTGCGGCTGGATGTTCGCCCTCTCTTTTTAACTAACTGCGTGATCCCTCTCCAAATCCACGCTTCGGGATCGTGCTTACAAGGACAATGAAATGGCCCGCTCAGCCCTTCTCAACGTTATGGTACAGGCCGCTATGAAGGCCGGCCGCAGCCTCGCCCGCGATTTTGGCGAAGTCCAGAACCTTCAGGTTTCCCTCAAGGGCCCAGGCGACTATGTCAGCCAGGCAGACCGCCGCGCTGAAAAGATCGTCTACACGGAATTGAGCCGCGCCCGCCCGGATTATGGCTTCCTGATGGAAGAATCCGGCGAGGTTGAAGCCAAGGACGGACAGCATCGCTGGCTGGTTGATCCGCTCGACGGCACCACGAATTTCCTGCACGGCATCCCGGTCTTCGCGGTCTCCATCGCGCTTGAGCGCCAGGGACAGATCGTCGCCGGCGTCATCTACAATCCGGCCATGGACGAGCTTTACACCGCCGAACGCGGTGGTGGCGCATTCCTCAACGACCGCCGCCTGCGCGTCGCATCGCGCAACAAGCTGGTCGATTCCGTCATCGGAACGGGCATCCCGCATCTGGGTCGCGGCCATCACGGCCATTATCTGGTCGAACTGCGCAACGTCATGGCCGAAACCGCAGGCATTCGCCGTATGGGCGCTGTCGCGCTCGATCTGGCCTATGTCGCAGGCGGTCGTCTCGACGGTTTCTGGGAAGACGGCATGCATCCCTGGGATCTCGGCGCGGGCATGCTGATGATCCGCGAAGCCGGTGGCTTTGTCTCCGACAAGAAGGGCGGACAGGATATTTTCGGCACCAAAACCATCGTTGCAGGCAATGAAATCATTCAGAAAGCCTTGCTCAAGACGATCAACAAGCCGATCTGATTACTGACTGCGAGCTTTTCAAATCAGCGCGTCGCATGAAAGCGGCGCGCTTGAGGCCTGAATCAATTTTGCCTTCATTTTTTCCCTCCAGACGATTCCGCTTCACGAATTAATGAAGTAGGCTCCTGTTCACACACGCGACCATGGAGCGCAACGCATGAGCGATTTGAGACTTTCCCGGGAACGTCTGGATGAGGGACGCGATTACGACCCCTACCGCCTGTCGAGCCCGCGTGTCGTCATTCTCTCCATGGTGATCTTCCTCATCATCGTCGCCTTTCTGGCTGCGGTCCTGATGCGCCAGATCCATACGTTTTTCATCACCAATCCCGGCCTCAACGGGCTTATCCTCGGCGTTCTGCTGGTCGGCATTCTGCTCGCTTTCGGGCAGGTGCTGCGGCTTCTGCCTGAAATCCGCTGGGTCAATTCTTTCCGCGAGGGCGACCGCGACGACACCACGCGACCGCCCGTCCTGCTTGCGCCGATGCGCGCCCTGATCGGCCGCCGCCAGTCGATGGCGCTTTCCACCGCATCCATGCGCTCGATTCTCGATTCCATAGCGACACGCCTTGATGAAAGCCGCGATATATCGCGCTATCTGATCGGGCTTCTGGTGTTTCTGGGCCTCCTCGGCACCTTCTGGGGGCTTCTGGAAACCGTCGGCTCCATCGGGCGCACCATCCAGACCCTCGACCCCAACTCTGGCAGCACCGGCGACGTTCTCGATGCCCTGAAAGCCGGCCTGCAGGCCCCGCTTTCCGGCATGGGCACGGCATTTTCGTCTTCGCTGTTCGGTCTCTCGGGTTCGCTGATCCTCGGCTTCCTCGATCTTCAGGCGGGCCGCGCGCAAAACCGCTTCTATACGGAACTGGAAAACTGGCTTTCCTCCGTCACCGACCTTGGTTCGGACCTGTCCGGCGATCATCATGGCGGGACGGAAGAAATCCGCGTTCTGGCCGACCGGCTGCAAAACCTGCATGGCGGCGATGCATCCACCCAGCGCACCACTGCAGCTCTTGCCAATCTCGCCGAAGGCATACAGGGCCTCGTCAAGAACATGCGCAACGAACAGCAGATCATGCGCGACTGGGTGGAAAAACAGGCGGACGAGCAGAAGGCCATCCGCCATACGCTCGACCGTCTGACCAAGGCCATCGGCGAGCGGCAGCACAATCGCAGCGACAAGCCGGAGTAAGACGCCATGGCTCTTGCCCGCAACCGCCGCACACAAAGGCATGTCGATTACTGGCCGGGCTTCGTTGACGCGCTGACGACGCTGCTCCTGGCAATCATGTTCCTGCTGACCGTCTTCGTGCTGGCGCAATTTCTGCTCAGCCGGGAAGTGAACAACAAGGACAGCGTTCTTGCGCGCCTCAACAGCCAGATACAGGAACTGACGCAGCTCCTGTCGCTGGAGCGCAGCAATTCGCAGGACATGCAGGACACCATCGCCAATCTGCAAGCGTCGCTTTCCACTGCCGAAAGCGAGCGCTCGCGCCTGCAAAGCCTTTTGAACGAAGGTAGCGGAGCGGGTGCCGCCGCTGAAAAGCGCGCCGGTGAACTGTCCGAAAGTCTTGATGCCGAAAAGCAGGTCAGCGCTCGCGCGCTCAGCCAGGTGGAATTGCTCAACCAGCAGATTTCGGCGCTTCGCCGGCAGATCGCGGCGCTTGAAGATGCGCTCAATGCTTCTGAAAGCCGCGACCGCGAATCGAATGCCAAGATCGCCGATCTAGGTCGCCGCCTGAATGTTGCTCTGGCGCAGCGTGTGCAGGAACTGAACCGCTATCGCTCGGACTTTTTCGGGCGTCTGCGTGAAATCCTGTCGGACAAGGAAAACATCCGCATCGTCGGCGACCGTTTCGTCTTCCAGTCGGAAGTGCTGTTCCCGACAGGTTCGGCGGATATCAATCCGGCCGGTCAGGATGAGATGAAGAAACTCGCCGATGCGGTCAACCAGCTCAATCAGGAAATACCCGACGACATCAACTGGGTGCTGCGTGTCGACGGCCACACGGATAACGTGCCGCTGGCAGGCACGGGACGCTTCCGCGACAACTGGGAGCTTTCGTCGGCCCGCGCCACCGCAGTGGTCAAGTTCCTGATTGCAAATGGCGTCCCGGCCAACCGGCTCGTTGCCGCGGGCTTCGGGGAATATCAGCCGCTCGACGCCTCCGACACGCCGGATGCCCGCGCCAAAAACCGCCGCATCGAGCTGAAACTGACCGAACGATAGGATGAGAACGGGAAGGCAAAGCCTTTCCCGTCATTTCAGGGCAAAGGCTCCCGCGCCCGCATCGAATTGCAGCCTGGCGAGACGGGCATAAATACCGCCCTTCTCGACAAGGCTTTGATGCGTCCCCTCTTCGACGATGCGGCCATGGTCGAGCACGAGGATGCGGTCGGCCTTGAGCACGGTCGCAAGGCGATGCGCGACGACAAGCGTCGTACGGTCAGCCATCAGACCGTCGAGGGCCTTTTGCACCAGCATTTCGCTTTCGGCATCGAGCGCCGATGTAGCTTCATCGAGCAACAGGATGGGCGCCGCACGCAGGATTGCCCGCGCAATGGCGATACGTTGGCGCTGGCCGCCTGAAAGCGTCACGCCGCGTTCGCCCACTTCCGTATCATAACCCTTGTCGAGCGCCATGATGAAATCATGCGCCAGGGCGGCCTTTGCCGCCGCGACGATTTCCTCATCGCTCGCTCCCGGCCTGCCGAAGGCGATGTTTTCGCGCACGCTTGTTGCAAAGATCGCCACGTCCTGCGGCACGGTTGCAATCCGCCCGCGAACGGCCTGCGGATCGGCATCCGGCAAGGTCACGCCATCGAGCCGTATCTCGCCCGACTGCGGGTCGTAATAGCGCATGACGAGCGAGAAGATCGTGCTTTTGCCTGCACCGGACGGACCGACAATGGCAACCGTCTCACCCGGTTTCACCGTGAAGCTGACACCGTTCAGCGACGGCGCGTCAGGCCGCGTCGGATAGGAGAAGTGCACGGAATCGAACACGATCTCGCCGCGCGGCGGCACCGGTATGGCAACCGGCTTCAAAGGCGCGGCAATACCCGGCTGCTCGTCAAGAATCTCGACAAGCCGCTCCGTCGCGCCTGCGGCCTGCGCCAGTTCACCGCCCACTTCCGACAAAGCCCCGAAGGAGCTGCCCGCGAACACGGCATAAAGCACGAACTGGCCGAGCGTGCCGGCGGACATCGTACCGGCCAGCACGTCACGCGAACCGAACCACAGCACGGCCACGATACTGGAAAAGATCAGGAAAATGGCGAAAGCCGTCAGAATGGCACGCGCCTGAATGGAAGAGCGCGCCGCCTGGAAAGATTTTTCCACCGCGCTGCCGAACCGCCCTACCACCATCTTCTCGTTGGTGAAAGCCTGCAAGGTGCGCATCGCGCCAATCTGTTCGCTGGCATAGGCATTGGCCCTCGCCAGCATGTCCTGTGTCATGCGCGAGCGCCGCCGCACGGAGCGTCCGAAGGCGATCAGGGGAACAACGATGACCGGGATCGCCGCGATAACCAGCGCGGAAAGTTTTGGGCTCGTGACAACCATCATCGCCAGCGCGCCGACGCCCAGAATCATGTTGCGCAGCGCCACGGATGCCGTAGCGCCAACCACGGACTTGATCTGCACCGTGTCGGAGGAGAGGCGCGACACGATTTCTCCCGACTGCGAGCGGTCGAAAAATTCCGGCGAAAGCGCCGTCACATGCGAAAAGACCGCATTGCGCAGGTCTGCCACCACCCGCTCGCCAAGCGAGATCACGAAGAAGTAACGCAGGCCCGACGCCAGTGCGAGAATGAGCGCCAGCGCCACCAGCATGCCGAAGTAATTGTTGACGAAGATCGCATTCGAGCCGGTAAATCCATGGTCGATCATGCGCCGCAGCGCGACCGGCACGGCAAGGGTCGTCACCGCAGCCAGCACCAGCGAAAAGAGCGCACCGGCAACCAGTACCTTGTAAGGCGCGAGGAAGGGCGCCATTCTCTTGAGCGGCTTCAGCGAGCGGCGTTTGCGATTTTCTTCTGCAGTCAATTCGTGATTCATATCAATTTCAGTATCCCGGTCGGCCATTCTTGTGTTTGCGCCCTTGTTATTGCCGTGCGCCTGATGTATAGGCTCGCCAACCCTTTTGGAAGCCGTTGCCGATAGGTAATGGGTCTTCATATCTGCCATTGGGCGAAAGTGCCGCAGTTTCGATAGTCAAGGCTGCGCTTTTCACCCCAGACTTTCAGGATTGAGAAGATGAAAGCCAATATCCATCCCGACTACCACACCATCAAGGTCGTGATGACCGATGGCACCGAATACATGACCCGCTCGACCTGGGGCAAGGAAGGCGATACGATGAACCTCGATATCGACCCGACCACCCATCCGGCCTGGACGGGCGGCTCGCAGACCCTGCTCGATCGCGGCGGTCGCGTTACCAAGTTCAAGAACCGTTTCGGCAATCTCGGCATCTAATCCGGTTTGCATGGTTCAAAGAGCCCCGCTTCGGCGGGGTTTTTTATTGCCTGAAATTTGGCAGCCAGCATAAAAAAACTCCCGGACAAGCCGGGAGTTTCGAAAATCCGTGAGCGTCAGAAATCAGGCGCTCAGCTTTTCCATGACTTCGTCGCTGACTTCGAAGTTCGTGTAGACGTTCTGCACGTCGTCATCGTCTTCAAGCACGTTGAGAAGCTTGAGAACCGAACGGGCCTTTTCCTCATCCAGCTCGGTATTGGTCTGCGGCTTCCAGATCGTCTTGATCGATTCGGCTTCGCCGAGCGAAGCTTCCAGAGCCTTCGACACGTCGCCGATATCCTCGAAGGCGCAGATGATGACGTGTTCTTCTTCGCCGGACTGCACATCGTCGGCACCGGCTTCAATCGCCGCTTCCATGACCTTGTCGGCGTCGCCGACAGCGGCCTTGTAGATGATTTCGCCAACGCGGTCGAACATGAAGGACACCGAACCGGTTTCGCCCAGTGCGCCGCCCGACTTGGTGAAGGCTGCGCGCACGTTGGATGCCGTGCGGTTGCGGTTGTCGGTCAGCGCTTCGACAATGACCGACACGCCGCCCGGGCCGCGACCCTCGTAGCGCACTTCATCATAATTCTCGCCGTCATTGCCGGCGGCCTTCTTGATGGCGCGTTCGATATTGTCCTTCGGCATGGACTGCGCCTTGGCGTTCTGGATCGCCAGACGCAGGCGCGGGTTCATCGCAGGGTCAGGCAAACCCTGCTTGGCGGCGACGGTGATTTCGCGCCCGAGCTTGGAAAACATTTTCGACCGCACCGCATCCTGACGGCCCTTGCGGTGCATGATATTCTTAAACTGTGAATGGCCGGCCATGGCACCCCTGTTCTGTTTAAAATGCTGCGCACGGAAGCGTCACGCATGAAACAGAGATCAAGCAGAGAAGGGCCGCATGTCGGGCCACAGTGCTTTCCGTGCAGAATGGCCGCGTTATAAGGAATTCAGGCCCATTCGTCCAGCAAAAGCGCCGCTGCCCTCGAATCTCTGTCAATAAAGGCAATATCGCTCGACCCGCCCGGCAAAGCAGATTATCTATAAATTCATGATTCAGCTTGCCCAGAACACTCCCGGCGAAACCATCGCAGCCCGCATCAGCCGTATCCTTGCCGACCGCATCATTGCGGGCGAGATCGAACCCGGCACAAAACTGCGACAGGATCACATTGCCGAAGAATTCGAGACCAGCCATGTGCCGGTCCGCGAAGCGTTCCGGCGACTGGAGGCTCAAGGCCTCGCTGTGTCGGAACCGCGGCGCGGCGTTCGTGTCGCGTCCTTCGATATCAGCGAGATCAGGGAAGTGGCGGAAATGCGGGCCGCGCTGGAGGTTCTGGCGCTGCGCCATGCCGCACCGCACATCACCCAGGCAACGCTCGATGCTGCCGAACAGGCAACGCTGGAAGGCGACAAGTCTCGCGACGTTCGAAGCTGGGAAGATGCCAACCGCCGCTTCCACCGGCTCATCCTCGAACCGTGCAAAATGCCGCGCCTGCTCGCCGCCATCGATGATCTTCATGCCGCCAGCGCACGGTTTCTTTTCGCCACATGGCGTTCGGAATGGGAAGCCCGTACCGACCACGACCATCGCGCCATATTGCAGGCGCTGCGCCAGAACGATGTCGACAGCGCAGCCACGATCCTCGCCCGGCACGTGCAATGGATCGGGCACCGCCCGGTCAAGACAGCATCGGGCAAGACGCGCGATTCGTTTGCCATCGTCGGCTGACGCTACGACACCCTGCAACCCCGCCTTAACCGACTTCGATTCCGCACGCAGATTTCAGGCGGCGGGAACGGCTTTTGCGTACAGCTTGCACCGCCATGCGGAGTGCTTTTTGTTCCGCCTCTTGCGTTTATCGTCAGGAGCTTTAAAAAGATATAGATCGAATCTCAATTTTATCTATAATTTGAGGAAACCATGACCACCATCACTCAGACGCGCCCATCCTTCAGCCCGCTTAATCTGGAAGCCCGCTCCCCTGCAATGCGCCTTGCGGCCGTTGCATTCGGCACGCTGGTTCTCGCTGTCTCATCGCAGATCGAAGTTCCGATGATCCCGGTTCCGATCACGCTGCAGACCCTGATCGTTCCGCTGATCGGCGCGCTCTATGGCTGGCGTCTTGGCATGGCCACGGTTCTGGCCTGGCTCGGTGAAGCCATGATGGGCCTGCCGGTTCTGGCTGGCGGCGCGGGCGGCATCGCCCATTTTGCAGGCCCGACCGCTGGCTATCTCGTATCCTTCCCGATCATCGCTGCCCTCACCGGCTATCTGGCAGAACGTGGCTGGAACGGTAACCGCGTCGGTCTCGCCTTTGTTTCGTTCCTTGCAGCCAATGTGATCTGCCTTGCCATTGGTGCGGCCTGGCTCGCCAGCATCATCGGCGCCGAAAAAGCCATCGCCTTCGGCGTGACGCCCTTCCTCATCGGTGGCCTCATCAAGTCGGCCCTCGGCGCTGCGATCCTCAAGGCGGCAGCACCGAACCGGTGACCATACGTCTGCGTGGCCATCATCTTCTTTGCATGCTGACTTATGTCGGCAAGGGCTACAGCCCGGCTTTCGTGGAAAACTACGACGCGATTGCCGGGCGGCTGAGCCAGGGAGAAGATATTTTTCTGGTCGATGGCCCGGATGACATCTGTGCGCCCCTGCTCTGCGGGGGCGCCGAAGGCAATTGCCATTGCTACGAAACAAGTGTCCGGATACGTGACCGGCTTGCGATGGAGGCAGTGGGCGAACTTTTCGGCCAGACGCTTTCCACGCAAAACGCATTCGATCTTGACGCGGAGCGACTTGCCGCGTTGCGCCGTGCATTTGCAAAAGGCACATTGCGCAAAGCCTGCGAGGGTTGCGAATGGTCGGACCTCTGCACGCGAATTGCCACAACAGACCAGTTTCACGGCGTTAAAATAACAAGGCCACCCAACGCTGCGTGAGATGGGTGGCCTTTTTGCAGAACCTTACTGCTGGCTCTTGCGCTTTCGCCGCGCCAGCATGTTGAGCGCCTCGACAAGCGCCGAAAAGCCCATGGCCGCATAGATATAGCCCTTCGGCACATGGAAGCCGAAACCGTCGGCTATCAGCGTCATGCCAATCATCAGCAGGAAGCCCAGCGCCAGCATGACGATGGTCGGGTTGGCCGCGATGAAGCGCGACAGCGGATCGGCTGCAAGCAGCATGACGGTGACGGCCGCGACCACGGCAATGACCATGATGGCGATCTCGTCGGTCATGCCGACGGCGGTGATGATCGAATCGACCGAGAAAACCAGATCGAGAATGAGGATCTGCACGATGGCGGCGCCCATGGTGAGCTGCGCCACCTTGCCGCCGATATTTTCCTTGCCGTCATCGGGATCGACCGTGTGGTGAATTTCCTTGGTCGCCTTCCAGACAAGAAACAGGCCACCGGCAATCAGGATGATGTCGCGCCATGAGAAGCCGTGACCGAACGCCTCGAAAATCGGGTCCTTGAGCTGGACGATGATCGAGATGGTGAAAAGAAGCGCCAGACGCAGAATGAGCGCCGCACCGATACCGATACGCCGCGCACGCGCCTGCTGCGAAGCGGGAAGCTTGTTGGTGAGGATCGAGATAAAGATCAGATTGTCGATACCGAGGACGACTTCCATCGTCACCAGCGTAACCAGCGCGGCCCAGCCGGCGGGGGTCGAAAGAAATCCCAGATACTCGGTAAGAAAATCCATCAGGCGGCGTCCCCTTGCAAAAAACTCGTTGCAAGGAGATAGGAACGCGAAAAGCCCGTTCAACGGGCAAAAAGCTGCCGGACGACAATAGAGGGCCGCCAGCAGATAACATCATGCTTCGACTGAAAATAAGACGTTATCGCCAGAACGCCGGAACAGTTTCTTCCAGATGAGGACCGATGCGCAGGGGAGCGGCCTTTTCGGCCAGCCCTGTACGGTCCGAAATCTCTATGCCGACGCCGCAGACGGTCGCCGGACCATTGGCCGCCTCGAAACGTCCTTTCGGCACTTTCGACAGGAAACGGTTGAGCGGCTCTTCCTTGTCCATGCCGAGCGATGAATCATAATCGCCGCACATGCCCGCATCCGACATATAGGCCGTGCCATTGCGCAATATCTGGCAATCTGCCGTCGGCACATGCGTATGTGTGCCGACAACCGCGCTGGCGCGACCATCGACAAAATGACCGAAACACTGCTTTTCGCTCGTCGCTTCGGCATGGAAATCGAAAAAGACGGCATCGGCCTGCTCACCGAGCGGACAGGCTTCCAGAATTTTCTCCGCCGCGATGAACGGATCGTCGAGATCGGGATGCATGAACACGCGGCCCATCACATTCGACACCAGAACGCGCGCGCCGTTTTTGGCGATATAAAGTCCCTCGCCTTTTCCGGCTGTGCCTTTCGGGAAATTTGCCGGGCGCAGGAAGCGATCTTCGCGGCGGGAGAAATCCAGCGCCTCGCGCTGATCCCAGACGTGGTTACCGGTCGTCACCACGTCGGCACCGGCACGGATGGTGTCGTGGAAAATCTCTTCGGTAATGCCGAATCCGCCCGCGGCGTTCTCGCCGTTGACGATGACGAAATCCAGCTTCAGATCGGAAATCAGCCCTGGCAGTTTTTCATATACTGCGGTGCGGCCCGACCGGCCCACCATATCACCAAGAAAAAGCAATCTCATGAAACCGCCTTATAAACCTGCGCCAAGCGAACGCAAGCCGCTTTCAGTCAAGATCTGGTTGAGCGCGATATCATGCGGCTCATCGGGCACATGCTCGACTTCCTGACAGTCGAAGGCCATGCCGATCAGAAGCGGCTGCAAGCCGCGCTGCGTGAAACGCGCCAGCGCGCGGTCGTAATGCCCGGCGCCGTAGCCGAGCCGATGCCCGCGCCGGTCGAAGCCCGCAAGCGGCATCAGCATGATCGCCGGATCGACCACCGGCGCATCGTCTCCCGGGCCCATAGTGCCGAAGCCGGTCTGCACCAGCTCGGCATCCGGCAGATATTCACGAAAGGCAATCGTTTCCTTGTCCAGAACGACGGGGAGACAGAGCCGTGCGCCCCTGGCGCGAAAGGCCGACAAGAGCGGGCGCGGATCGATTTCAGACCGGATCGGCCAATAGCCCGCGATCAATGTACCCTTGGGAACATCGATTGCGGCTTCGCCGATTTTCGCTGCAGCCAGTGAGGCCTCGTAATGAAAGCGGGGATCAAGCGCATCGCGAATCGCCAGAACCCTGCGCCTGAGTTCCTGCTTTTGAATGGGATCGCGCTCCGCTGCCGTCATTCCAAGCCACTCCCTGCTGCCGTGTTTCGTCATGCAGTGGAACCGCAATATGACAATCCGTCAAGTGACTCCGGTTGCCCCTTGAGCGATCTTCTCGGAACGGTCACGAATGACTTTCAAGACAACGCCGTGGAAGTCGTTCAGGAACAGTTTGCCCCACAGGTCGCAATAGAAATCGATCGGCGTTGCGATCCGGTAATGGGTCGTCAGCGTAAGGCGCGTATGGCCGTTCGCCAGCGGTTCAAGACTATAGTTGCCCTGCGCAAGCTTCAGATAGGTGCTGTCGACCTTGATATGCGCTTCCACCTCGGGCGGGATCGAACCGGGACCGAAGCGGAAGTCCCAAGCCAGCAACCGGTTTTCCTCCCATCGCGTGACGATTTCCTGAAAGTTCACCCCGCGTGTCCACCGAAGCTGACGCACAGCCCCGACGCCCTCCCCTTCCAGCCGCGCATCGACCGGCTGCGGCACGCCCAATATGCCGTGGCTGAATGTCCACGACAGTTCCTCCGGGCGCACGTTGCGAATCTCGACCGTCTGCCGCCACACCACCTCCGGCGGGGCCGCGATCTCGACTATTGTCGTGACGAAGCTGTCATGCGGAGCATAAGTGATCTGGAGCTCGGCGGGCAGCACAAGCAGCGGCAGCGCGATCACCAGAGTGGTCGAGCGCCGCGAGCGAAACTGCCGGATAATCCACAAGGTCACAGCCGACCCCAGCGCCGAGAACACCATGAAAAACGGAGCAGCCATGGCCACGCAAATGCCGGCCTCATGGAAAAGGACCATGCTGGTGATGACGAGTCCAGCGATGATGGCCCACCCCATGCGGACATGCCGCCACAGGCTCTTTTGCGCACGCGGATCGGACAGGCAGGAAGCAAGGCTTGCAACCGCCATCGGCAGCAACGCCATCCCGGCAATGACCGGCATCGCGTCCATGTAATGGCGCGACCAGATCATGAGATAAAGCAGAAGCCCGTAGACGAATGCGACGGGTATCGCGACGGCCAGTCTTTCCGATGTTACGGGCGATGCTGTTTGGGGAGATTTCATCAGGAAGCGCAAATTGTTGGAGTTTGCGCCTGTTTACGAACAAATTGTCCGTTAGATCAAGCTCATAGAGGAGCTGCGGCCAATCGA
Organism: Ochrobactrum sp. PL_is483; assembly: GCF_055816855.1. Taxonomy (NCBI): domain Bacteria; kingdom Pseudomonadati; phylum Pseudomonadota; class Alphaproteobacteria; order Hyphomicrobiales; family Brucellaceae; genus Ochrobactrum; species Ochrobactrum sp. PL_is483. Next base: position 133,556 of record NZ_JBVPGS010000031.1, on the reverse strand, counting down.
GAGAAGAAAGCGGCGACCACGACGACCGATGGTAGTGATTGATCCCGGGAACCTACAAAGTAGGTGGGCGCCATATGCGAAAGCCCGCAAGCCTTCACAGGGACAGCTCCCTTAGAGATCAATAAGGCCCCGGGGATGCTGTTACACCTGTCGGGAAGCGCAGTTCGCCAAGAGCCAATATAGTATCTGCCGGACCGGAACGCCAGTGGCTTGCGCTGGCTGGACAGGAAATCTTTTCAGAAAAATCCGGACGGCGATCAGGGCAGGATCATGGCCCTGACCCTAGCTGTTTCGCGGCGCAATGCGCGATGCCACCTGCTCTATGCGTGACGCCACTTCCGTCAGCAAGCCGGTCAGGGCGGCATCATTGCTGTCGGCGCGCCCCAAAGCCTCGTCACGCGAGCGGCGCAGCGTTTCCGCCTCGTTCTCCAGCCCGGTGATGCGTTTCTGCATCTCGGCCAGCTCATCCATCACCATGATGCCCGCCATGACGGTCAGGCGCAGATCGCCGATTTCCCCGAAGGACGATTTCAGATGGGCCACATACTGATCGAAGCGGTCGGCAAGCCCGGACAGATGCTCCTCCTGCCCCTCGTCGCAGGCCATACGGTAAGCTTTGCCATCGATGGTAACGGTAACGGTCGCCATGGTAGCCTCCTATCGGTCCAGAACAGCGCGGATTGTCTCCATGGCGGTCACGAGACGGCGCGAAACCTCGCGGTTGGCGGCTTCAAGCCGCTCGGCGCGCGCTTCGGACTGATCGAGTTCCTGGGCAAGACGGCTGCGATCCGCATTCATGCGCTGCACCTCTTCCTCGGCTTCGGCGAAATCGCCTTCCTTGTCCAGCCGCAGATCGACCGCTTGTTCAAGCGCGTTGAGTGCTTTTTCGAGCCGTTCCAAGACTTGCCTGAGGGTCGTATCGGGTGCCATCCATGTCCTTTCCAATGCCAATCGCAAGCCCTATTCAGGGACATCGAATCGCGCCTGCGGGACGGGCATCTTTGAAAAGATTGTAATAATCGACTGCCCGATAAGCAACAAATGAGGGGCATATACGAGCGTTCATACACCGTTATCGGTGCAAAAACGGCTTTTCGGTGGTTGCAATTAAGCTGTCGGCGCTACTCAATCGATTAGTCGCGGACAGTTTATTGCCCAAAACTCATCGGTTTATTGACTCCTTATGTGCAGGTGCTATGTGTCCCGGTGCCTTCTGGAGCGTGATCCTAAAACGCATGAAACCGTTCTCGATACGGATCGTGCTCAGGCAAAAGGCATCGCCGCAACCCCGTTAACCCCTCCCAAGGAAAGACGGCTGAGACCATGACCAATTCCGACAAACAAAACCAGATGGCAAACGCAATCCGCTTCCTCTCCATGGACGCGGTCGAGAAAGCCAATTCGGGCCATCCCGGCCTGCCGATGGGCGCAGCCGATATAGCGACGACGCTTTACACCCGTTTCCTCTCGCACGACCCGCAGAACCCGCATTGGCCGGATCGCGACCGTTTCGTGCTGTCCGCAGGCCACGGCTCGATGCTGCTTTATTCGCTGCTCTATCTTTCGGGTTACGAAGACATCACCATCGACGAGATCAAGAATTTCCGCCAGCTCGGCTCGCGCACGGCAGGACATCCCGAATATGGCCACGCCGCCGGTATCGAAACGACGACCGGCCCGCTCGGCCAGGGCATCGCCAATGCCGTCGGCATGGCGCTTTCCGAACGCATCCTCAATGCGCAGTTCGGCGACAGCCTCGTCAACCACTATACCTATGTGATCGCCGGTGACGGCTGCCTCATGGAAGGCATCAGCCAGGAAGCAATCGCGCTTGCCGGTCACCTGAAGCTGAACAAGCTGATCGTGTTCTGGGATGACAACAACATCTCGATCGACGGCCCGGTCACGCTTTCCGACAATACCGACCAGCCTGCCCGTTTCGCCGCTTCCGGCTGGAACACCATGGCTGTCGATGGCCATGACCAGGACGCCATTGCCAAGGCCATCGAGCTGGCCAAGGTTTCCGACAAGCCGACGCTCATCGCCTGCAAGACGACCATCGGCTTCGGCGCGCCGAACAAGGCTGGCACCAACAAGGTGCATGGCTCGCCGCTCGGTGCTGAAGAAATCGCCGCCACCCGCAAGGCTCTGGGCTGGAGTGCTGAACCTTTCGTCGTTCCGGCTGAAGTGCTGGACGCATGGCGTGTGGCTGGTCTCAATGCGGCCAAGAAGCGCCAGGAGTGGGAAAAGCGCCTTGCTGCCGCCGACGCTGAGACCCGCGCTGAATTCGAGCGCCGCATGCGTGGCGACCTGCCTGCAAACTTCGATGCAACCATCATCGAATACAAGAAGAAGCTTTCCGCCGACAAGCCGAAGGTCGCGACCCGCAAGTCTTCGGAAATGGCGCTGGAAGTCATCAATGGCGTTGTGCCGGAAACTATTGGCGGCTCTGCCGACCTCACCGGCTCCAACAACACCAAGACGAGCCAGACCAAGGCTGTGACGCCGGAAGATTACGGCCAGCGTTACGTCCATTACGGCATCCGCGAACACGGCATGGCTGCCGCCATGAACGGCATGACGCTGCACGGCGGTCTCATCCCTTACGGCGGCACCTTCCTGACCTTCTCGGATTATGCACGTCCGGCCATGCGTCTTTCCTCGCTGATGGGCATCCGCACCATCTATGTCATGACGCATGACTCCATCGGTCTTGGCGAGGACGGTCCGACCCACCAGCCGGTCGAGCATCTGGCTGCGCTGCGCGCCATTCCGAACCACAATGTGTTCCGTCCCGCCGACGCGGTCGAAACCGCCGAATGCTGGCAGATCGCCCTGCAATCGAAGAAGACCCCGTCAACGCTGGCGCTCACCCGCCAGAACCTGCCGACGGTCCGCACCGAGCATCGCGACGAAAACCTGTCGGCTTACGGCGCCTATGAGCTTGCTGCCGCAAGCAAGGACGCCAAGGTGACGATCTTCGCAACCGGCTCGGAAGTGGAAATCGCACTCAAGGCCCGCGACCTTCTGGAAGGCAAGGGCATCGCGACCCGCGTCGTTTCCGTCCCCTGCTTCGAGCTTTTCGAACAGCAGAGCGACGCCTACAAGACGGCGACCATCGGCGATGCGCCCGTGAAAGTGGCCATCGAAGCGGCAATCTCGCTCGGTTGGGAACGCTTCATCGGCGAAAACGGCATCTTCATCGGCATGAAGGGCTTCGGCGCTTCGGGTGAGATCAACGATCTCTACAAGCATTTCGGCATCACGGCAGAACATGCCGCCGAAGCTGCGGAGAAGAAGCTCAACGCCGCATGATTTAGAAAAACGCCGGCGCCCCAAAAACGCCGGCGTTTTGAGTTTTTGAACGTATCAGTTCGAATGAGACGCATCGCAAGATGCAGAACCCCATCGGGAGATTAAGAGAAAATGGCAGTTCGCGTCGCAATCAACGGCTTTGGCCGCATCGGTCGTAACATCCTCCGCGCCATCGTCGAGTCGGGCCGCACCGATATCCAGGTCGTCGCCATCAACGATCTCGGCCCTGTCGAAACCAACGCGCATCTCCTGCGCTATGACAGCGTTCATGGCCGTTTCCCCAAGGAAGTGAAGGTTGCAGGCGATACCATCGACGTCGGCTATGGCCCGATCAAGGTTCACGCCGTCCGCAACCCGGCTGAGCTGCCGTGGAAGGAAGAAGGCGTCGATATCGCTCTGGAATGCACCGGCATCTTCACCTCGCGCGACAAGGCCGCCATGCATCTGGAAGCAGGCGCCAAGCGCGTTATCGTTTCGGCTCCTGCCGATGGTGCCGACCTGACCGTCGTCTATGGCGTCAACCACGACAAGCTGACCAAGGATCATCTGGTCATTTCCAACGCTTCGTGCACCACCAACTGCCTGGCGCCGGTGGCTCAGGTCCTGAATGATGCCATCGGCATCGAAAAGGGCTTCATGACCACGATCCATTCCTATACGGGCGACCAGCCGACGCTGGACACCATGCACAAGGATCTCTACCGCGCCCGCGCCGCAGCTCTTTCCATGATCCCGACCTCGACGGGCGCAGCCAAGGCTGTCGGCCTCGTTCTGCCGGAGCTCAAGGGCAAGCTCGATGGCGTCGCCATCCGCGTGCCGACCCCGAACGTCTCGGTCGTGGACCTGACCTTCATCGCCAAGCGCGAAACGACTGTCGATGAAGTCAACAATGCGATCCGTGCCGCCGCCAATGGCCGCCTGAAGGGCATCCTCGGCTACACGGACGAGCCGCTCGTCTCGCACGACTTCAATCATGACTCCCATTCCTCGGTCTTCCACACGGATCAGACCAAGGTCATGGAAGGCACCATGGTGCGCATCCTGTCGTGGTACGACAATGAGTGGGGCTTCTCCAGCCGCATGGGCGATACTGCTGTCGCCTTCGGCAAGCTGATCTAAGCTCCGATCATGTTTCGCGCCCTTCTCCCCACCGTTGCGCGCTGGCGTCCGCTGGAAGGAGAAGGGCTCGAACATCTCAATCTCGGCCTCACGGGCCGCACGATCCGTGCTGAAAGCGTGGTGATTGGCGATCGCGGCGGCGCCCCTTATGGCGTGCGCTACAGCATCGACTGCAACAGCGCCTGGCATGTCCTCCATTTCCTGATCGAAACCACGTCCGGCCACCGGCTGGAGCTTGTTTCCGACGGCGAGGGCCGCTGGAACACGATGGCGGGCGATGCACTGCCCGAATTCGACGGCTGCATCGATATCGATCTGGCGGGAACCCCCTTTACCAACACGCTGCCCATCCGCCGCCTCGGCCTGACACCGGAAAGCGGCACCGTTCAGCTCGACATGCTTTACGTGCCGTTTGACAGTTTCCGCCCGCTGCGCGACCAGCAGCGCTATACCTGTATCGAGGAAGGACGGCGCTATCGTTACGAGGCAGCTGACCGCACCTTCACCGCCGAATTGCCCGTCGACGAGGACGGGCTTGTCACCGACTATCCAACCCTTTTCCGGCGCCTGCCTGTCTGAGCGATCCCCGCTCCACCGGCACCCGAAAGACAGTTATGGGAGAAAGACCATGAGTTTCCGCACTCTCGACGATACCGACGTCAAGTCCAAGCGCGTACTGGTCCGCGTTGATCTCAACGTGCCGATGGCGAATGGCGAAGTCACCGACCTGACCCGTATCGAGCGCATCGTGCCGACTATTGCCGAACTTTCGCGGAAAGGCGCAAAGGTCATCCTGCTCGCCCATTTCGGTCGTCCCAAGGGCGTTGCTTCGGATGAAAACTCGCTGAAGCATGTCGTGAAGCCGCTCTCCAAGGTTCTGGGCCACGGCGTTCATTTTGCTGAGGACTGCATTGGCGACAAGGCCAAGGCCGCTGTCGATGCGCTCAAGGACGGCGACGTTCTGCTTCTGGAAAACACCCGTTTCCACAAGGGTGAGGAAAAGAACGATCCGGCATTCGTGCAGGCGCTCGCCGCCAATGGCGATCTTTATGTGAATGACGCCTTTTCCGCCGCCCACCGCGCCCATGCCTCGACCGAAGGTCTGGCGCATGTCCTGCCTGCTTTCGCAGGCCGCGCCATGCAGGCCGAACTCGAAGCGCTGGAAAAGGGTCTCGGCAATCCGGCCCGCCCGGTTGTCGCCATTGTCGGCGGCGCAAAGGTCTCGACCAAGCTCGACCTCTTGTCCAACCTGATCGAAAAGGTCGATGCGCTCGTCATCGGCGGCGGCATGGCCAACACTTTCCTTGCAGCCAAGGGATACGATGTCGGCAAGTCGCTCTGCGAACATGAACTCGCTTCGACCGCCCGCGAAATCATGGCCAAGGCCGAAACCACCAAATGCGCGATCATCCTGCCGGTCGACGCCGTCGTGGGCTGGCACTTTGCAACCGACACGCCGAACCAGACCTATGGCGTCGATGCAGTGCCGAGCGACGGCATGATTCTCGATGCGGGCGCGTTTTCGACCGACCTGATCGCCTCGGCTATCGATGACGCCGCCACCCTTGTCTGGAACGGCCCGCTCGGTGCTTTCGAACTGCGCCCGTTCGACACCGCCACGGTCAAGACCGCCAAGCACGTCGCAGCGCGCACCAAGGCAGGCAAGCTGGTTTCGGTCGGCGGCGGCGGCGATACGGTCGCAGCGCTCAACCATGCAGGCGTTGCCGACGACTTCACCTACATTTCAACCGCAGGCGGCGCTTTCCTTGAATGGATGGAAGGCAAGCCGCTTCCCGGCGTCGATGTGCTGAAGAAATAATGCGATAAATCATCTTCTCATAAGCCCGGTTGATGCCGGGCTTCTTTTTTGGGCGTCAGTTTCAATAACCGGCCCGGATTGTCGTCCTCAATCAGCCAGATGGCACCGTCCGGCCCGACGGCCACATCACGGATACGGTTTTCCATTTCAAAGCGCTCGGCTTCATCCGCCTTGCCGTCCTTGTCGATTGCCACCCGCACCAGCGCCATGGAGGCAAGCCCTCCGATCAGCGCCGAACCGCGCCATTCGGGAAACATGTCTCCCTGGTAAAAGGCAAGCCCGGCCGGGGCAATCACCGGCGTCCAATAGACCAGCGGCGGCTCGAATTCCGGGCGTGTGCTATGGCGCGGGATCGGCCTGCCGCTATAATTGTCGCCATTGGAAACAACCGGCCAGCCGTAATTGAGACCGGGCTTGATGAGATTGAACTCGTCACCGCCCCGCGGTCCCATCTCATGCTCCCAGAGTTTTCCGTCGGGACCGAAGGCCAGCCCATAGGGGTTTCGGTGACCGGTGGTCCATGTCAGCGCCCGCAAACCATCCGCATCGGCGTGAGGATTATCCTTCGGAACGGACCCATCGAGGTTCATGCGGAGAATTTTCCCCATGGCTGCCGCATCGTCCTGCGCGGTTGCAGGCAACATGCGATCACCGACGGAGAAGAACAGATGCTTGCCGTCCGGCGCAAAGGCGATAATGCCGCCAGGCTGTCCGCCGCGAGCCGCAGCATCCTGTTTCCAGATCGTGGTTCTGTCCTTCAGCGCGGCCTTGCCGTCGCCTTCCTCCAGCACGGCACGTGCCAGAACGACGCTGCTGCCATTCTTCGCCGGTTCGTTATAGGAAAAATAGACCGCCCTGCTCTTTTCGAAGTCGGGTGCGGGCGCAATATCGAGCAGACCGTTCTGGCCGCTAAAGGCGACTTCCGGCACACCATCGACGGCAATTTTGTCACCCGTTTGCGTGACGACGAAAATCTTGCCGCCCTTCTCCGTCAGTAAAAGCCTGCCATCCGGCAGGAATGCAATCGCCCACGGCGTATCGAATTCGGCAACCGGCGTTACCGCAAACGGAGCATTTGCTGCGGCCTGCCTGTCGCCAGCGTTGATGCTCTCAGCCGAAGCGTTCAGCACCGGCAGGGCAACCATTGATGCGGCCAGTACAAAAGGCAGGCTAAAAAGGACGCGTCGCATATTTTCTCCTCAAATCCGGACAAGAGAAACGGGCGGGGTTTCCTCACTGGTTTCTTACATGGGGTTTGGGATCCGGATATAAAACCAGTTTCGTCAAAAACCTGCGACAGGAAGTATGAATACCTAAACCGTTTGAAAAATATTTCAATCGTTTCAAAGGCTTGCGCTTGCCACAGTTTTAACCAACACTCCCTCATCGCCTTGATAGAAGGAGCGTTGCATTATGACTGAACGTCTTGAAGATATTGCGATTGCACTGGTGACGGTGGGAAAAGGCATTCTCGCCGCCGATGAAAGCTCAGGCACCATCAAGAAGCGGTTTGACGCGATCCATCTGGAGTCCACCGAAGACTCGCGCCGCGACTATCGCGAGATGCTGTTCCGCGCCGACGATGCGATGAAGAACTATATTTCCGGCGTCATTCTCTATGATGAAACCATAAGGCAGAAAGCACGCGACGGCGCGCCGCTTGTCGAGATCATCCGCAACGCTGGCGCTGTTGCGGGCATCAAGGTGGACGCGGGCGCAAAGCCGCTTGCAGGTTTCGCGGGCGAAACAATTACCGAAGGTCTTGATGGTCTGCGGGAACGGCTTTCCGAATATTACGGTCTTGGCGCCCGTTTCGCCAAATGGCGCGCAGTGATTTCCATTTCCGATGGCCTGCCCACATGGGGCGCGGTGAAACAGAATGCGCAGGCTCTCGCCCGCTATGCAGCGCTTTGTCAGGAGGCGAACATCGTCCCCATCGTCGAACCGGAAGTGCTGATGGATGGCAAGCCGGGCGATCACACCATCGACCGCTGCTATGATGTGACGCAATGGGTCCTCAAGACGGTATTCAGCGAGCTCTACGATGCCCGCGTCAGGCTGGAAGGGATGATCCTCAAGCCGAACATGGTTATCGACGGCAAGAACGCCCGCAAGGCTTCCGTCGAGGAAGTGGCGGAAAAGACTGTCCGCTGTTTCCGCAATACGGTTCCGGCGGCGGTTCCGGGCATCGCCTTCCTCTCTGGAGGACAGACCGGCGAGGAAGCGACAGCCCATCTTTCCGCGATGAATGCGGGCTTCGACATGCCGTGGAAAATGACTTTTTCCTATGGCCGCGCATTGCAGGCGGCGGCGCTTGAGGCATGGGGCGGTAAGGAAGAAAATATCGCAGCCGGGCAGCGGGCTTTCGCGCATCGCGCAAGGATGAACGGCCTTGCCGCAACCGGCGGCTGGAAGAAGGATATGGAAAAGGCGGCCTGACCCGCCTTTTCATCCTTCGTGGAAGTGGAAGCCAACTGCCAGCGCCATGGCCAGAATGGAAATCACGCCGATTTTCCAGAAATCGCTGCGTCGCTTCAGTCCCGGCAGGCCGAACGGTTTGATGATGTGCAGCCCCATCAGGAGAACCAGCAATACGGGCAGGATTTTGGTCACGACGCACCTCTCTGTCTTCTTGTGGCGCAGTCAGGCCCCTGCCGCAAGGCTTGGAAACGCCAAACCGTTCCGCCTCCTTCTTAAGTTTCATGGACGAGCCGCAACCCGGCGGCGTAAACTGCGTTTCTGGAGGAGACGAACGCGCATGGAGGAGATGGGCCGGAGGAGGCCGATCTTGCGTTTTTGTCACCGGATAATCACCACGCGACGACCGCCCTCTGTCGGGACGGGGTTTGGCGCGTGCTTCTGGGAGGAACAGCATGACTTCGAAATATGCCGAAACCTATGCCGCATGGCAGAACGATCCTGAAGGCTTCTGGGCGGATGCCGCGGCGGCAATTGACTGGTTCAAGCCGTGGGACCGGGTTTTTGCAGGCGACGAAGGCGTCTATGGCCGGTGGTATGTCGGAGCCGAATGCAATACCTGCTACAATGCGCTTGACCGCCATGTCGCCAATGGGCGCGGCGACCAGGTCGCGCTGATCTACGAAAGTCCGGTCACCGGAAAGGTGCGCAAGTTTACCTATCGCGAACTGCTGGAAGAAGTAGAGGCGCTTTCCGCCGTCATGCTCGACAATGGCGTGAAGAAGGGCGACCGCGTCCTCATCTATATGCCGATGGTGCCGGAAGCAGCCGTCGCCATGCTGGCATCGGCGCGCATTGGGGCAATTCATTCCGTCGTGTTCGGCGGCTTTGCCGCCAATGAGCTTGCAACCCGCATCGACGATGCAAAGCCCGTCATGATTATTGCAGGCTCCTGCGGCATCGAGCCGACACGCGTCGTTCCCTATCAGGCCATGCTCGACAAGGCGATTTCACTTGCGCGCCACAAGGTCAATCATTGCATAATCCTGCAGCGCGAACAGCACCGGCACGAACCTGTGGCTGGCCGTGACATCGACTATCGCGAAGCTGTCGACGCCGCGCGTGGCCGTGCTGTGCCTTGCGTGCCGGTGGCCGCGACCGACCCGCTCTATGTGCTTTACACCTCCGGCACGACCGGCGCGCCGAAAGGCGTCGTCCGCGACAATGGCGGGCATATGGTGGCGCTGCTGTGGTCGATGAAAAATGTCTTCGGCGTCGAACCGGGCCAAGTCTGGTGGGCGGCATCCGATGTGGGCTGGGTCGTCGGCCATTCCTATATTGTCTATGCGCCCCTGCTTCTTGGCGCGACCAGCGTCCTGTTTGAAGGCAAGCCCATCGGCACCCCGGATGCAGGCGAATATTGGCGCATAATTGAAGAACACGGCGTTGAGGTGATGTTCACCGCACCGACCGCGCTGCGCGCCATCAAGAAGGAGGATGCGGACGGCCATTTCGTCCGCCGCCATGATCTCTCCGGATTCCGCGCCCTTTATCTTGCGGGCGAGCGCGCCGATCCCGACACGATCCACTGGGCTGAGGACCTGCTTGGCTGTCCCGTGATCGACCATTGGTGGCAGACGGAAAGCGGCTGGCCCATGGTCGCAAATCCGCTCGGCCTCGGTCTTCTGGAAACCAGATATGGTTCTCCCGCCGTCTGTCTTCCGGGCTACGACATTCGCGTGCTCGACGATGAAGGCCATGAACTCGAACGTGGCCAGCTCGGCAATATTCTCATCAAGCTGCCGCTGCCGCCGGGTTGCCTGCCGACGCTCTGGAATGCGGATGAGCGCTTCCGCAAGGCCTATCTGAACGAGTTTCCGGGCTACTATAAAACCGCCGATGCGGGCTATATGGATGAGGACGGTTATCTCTACATCATGAGCCGCACCGATGACATCATCAACGTCGCTGGCCACCGCCTGTCGACGGGCGCGATGGAAGAAGTGCTTTCCAGCCATCCCGACGTCGCCGAATGCGCGGTGCTGGGCATTTCCGATCCTCTGAAGGGGCAGGTTCCCTGCGGTTTTCTGGTGCTGAAATCCAATATCGAACGCGACCCGCAGGAGGTGGAGAAGGAATGTGTCAGCATGGTGCGTGACGTTATCGGCCCGGTTGCAGCCTTCCGGCTGGCGCTGACCGTGAAGCGCCTGCCCAAAACCCGCTCCGGCAAGATATTGCGCTCCACCATCCAGAAGATCGCCGATGGGGAAGAATGGAAGATGCCCGCGACCATCGATGACCCGGCAATTCTGGACGAAATCAGCACCGTTCTGCGCGAGCGGCACACCGGCCTTGCCTTCGCCTGATCGGGGCTCCCCGGCTATTGACCGGCGGTTGCCGCCGGTCCACTCTCCACGCAAACTGGAGATCGATCATGCAATTAGAAGGCAAGGTGGCAATTGTCACCGGCGCTGCCCGCGGTATTGGCTACGCCATAGCAAAGCGCTTCCTGATGGACGGTGCGAGTGTCGTCCTCTCCGACATCGACAATGCCGCAGCCACGCGCGCTGCCAGGGATCTGGAACAGTTCGGTCCGGTGCGCCACATGGCGGCGGATGTGGGCGACAAGCTCGACGTCCACAATCTTCTGACTTTTACCGTCACCAATGTTGGAGAGATCGACATTCTGGTGAACAATGCCGGCATCGTGCATCAGGCGGATTTCCTCGATCTCAAGGAAGAAGATTTCGACCGCGTGATGCGGGTCAATCTCAAAGGCGCATTTCTCTGCGGGCAAGCCGTGGCCAGGCGCATGGTGGAACGGGTCGAATCGGGCGGCGAACCCGGCACGATCATCAACATGTCATCGATCAACGCCATCTATGGCCTGCCGGAACAGCTCGCCTACTCCGTTTCCAAGGGCGGATTGAACCAACTGACACGCACTATGGCAGTAGCGCTCGCGCGCTGGGGGATTCGCGTCAACGCTATCGGCCCCGGCTCCATTGAGACGGACATGCTTTCCGCCGTGAATACCGATGCGGAATCCCGCAACAGGATATTGTCCAGAACTCCGCTCGGGCGCATCGGCCAAGCTTCTGAAATTGCTTCGATAGCGTCATTCCTGGCGTCGGAGGATGCAAGCTATGTGACGGGCCAGACCATCTATGCAGATGGCGGGCGCCTGCCCCTCAGCTATATGGCTGCGCCGCGCTACAAGGCATGATGTTGCGATCCCGCCTTAACAGGATGATAATAAAACACGCATTCGCTCCTGACAGATAGCTGTCAGGAGGGGTGTGCGATACTGCGTACCCAAGGATGAGGGAGTTTTCACCATGGCACTCGCAATCGCACCATTGATCGCAATTTTGAAGGAATACAGGCGCAGGCAGGACGAACGCCGCCGGTTTATCCGCACCCAGCGCGTCATCGACGGCCTGCCAAAAGACCTGCGCAAGGATCTGGGCTGGCCGGATCGTTATCTGGAACAGCGCAACACCAATTATTGCAGCGGAAAGTAAGACCGGAATGCGCCGCGCGGACCGCCTTTTCCAGATTGTTCAGCACCTGCGCGGTGGCAGGCTTGTCACCGCGCGCCAATTGGCCGAACGGCTGGAAGTCTCCGAACGCACCATCTATCGCGACATTTCCGATCTGCAATCGACCGGCGTCCCCATCGATGGCGAAGCCGGCGTCGGTTATATTCTGCGGCAGGGCTTTGAACTCCCGCCGCTGATGTTCACGCGCGACGAAATCGTGGCTCTTGTCGCCGGGGCGCGCCTCATCCGCGCATGGGGCGGCGTTTCCATGGCGCGCGGCGCGGAAGAGGCTCTCGTCAAGATCGAAGCCGTTCTGCCCAAGGAAGAGCGTGCCCGCATCACCAGCACGCAGATTCACGCGCCGACGGCGCGTATCAGCATGGACGAACGCCGCATCATCGACGCGGTGGAACGCGCGGTCGATCAGGGCAATGTACTCAATATCCGCTATCGCGATCTGGAATCGCGTGAAAGCGAGCGTGATATTCGCCCGCTCGGCCTTTGGTTCTGGGGCAAGGTCTGGACGGTTATCGGCTGGTGCGAATTGCGCAACGCCTTCCGCACATTCCGCACCGACCGCATCGTGGAAGCGAGCGACGCAGGTCGCCTCTTCCGGGCCGAACGCGGCAAGACGCTGGCGGATTTCTACCGCCTCATGGAACTGAGCGAATATAACGCCTTCAAGGACTGAGTACCTCCCAAGGCAAAAGAAAAAGCCCGGCTGATAAAACCGGGCTTTTTTGGCATTTCTGTAAAGCGATTTCTCGTCCAGACTATTCGTCTTCGTCTTCGTCCGGGGTCGAGCTCTTGAGCGAAGAGAGCTTGGCGAAAACCTTGTCCGCGTCGAGTTCGTCTTCCGCGGGCTGTTCGTCACGATAGTCGAAATTCTCGGTCGCGGAAGCTGGAAGCAAGGTGCTGTCCGCTTCCGGCGTGGCCGGACGATTGCGCGACGCGCGTTCGACTTCGATGTCGAGATCGATCTGCGAGCAAAGGCCAAGCGTCACCGGGTCCATCGCCGTCAGATTGGCGGAGTTCCAGTGCGTGCGATTGCGAATCTGCTCGATGGTCGACTTGGTCGTGCCGATCAGGCGGGAAATCTGCGCATCCTTCAGCTCAGGATGATTGCGCACCAGCCAGAGAATCGCATTCGGGCGGTCCTGACGCTTGGAAAGCGGCGTGTAACGCGGGCCCTTGCGCTTGGCTTCAGGAACGCGAACCTTCGGTTCGGAAAGCTTCAGGCGATAATATGGGTCCTTTTCGCCCTTCGCGATTTCTTCACGCGAAATCTGGCCAGTGATGACCGGGTCGAGACCCTTGATGCCCTGCGAAGCTTCACCGTCGGCAATAGCCTTCACTTCCAGCGGGTGCAGCTTGCAGAAAGCGGCAATCTGGTCAAACGACAGAGCCGTATTATCGACAAGCCAAACGGCCGTTGCCTTCGGCATAAGAAGCTGGGTGGCCATTAGATATAATCCTTCTGTTCGTCCGCTCCGGTGGCGCGGGACGTGGGCAAAACCACAATTTCCGGGAAATCACGGCCTATATATCGTTTTTTTATCGCCAGAGCAAGAATGGCTCTCAGGCTTAAGCAATATCGAGTACGATCTTGCCGATATGCCTTCCCTCCTCCATGCGCTCATGCGCACGCCAGGCGTCTTTCAGCGAAAAGATCATATCCATCACCGGCGCAACACGGCGCTGCGCCAGAAGCGGCCAGACCTTCGCCTCCAGTTCGCGCGCGACGCCAGCCTTGAAATCGACGGGCCGCGGACGCAGCGTGGAGCCGGTATGGGTCAGACGCTTGGTCATCAACAGCGCGAAATTGGCCGTGGCTTTCGCACCATTGAGAAAAGCGATCTGCACGATGCGGCCATCTTCCGCAGCAGCCTTGTAATTACGGTCCACATAATCGCCGCCGACCATGTCGAGAATCACATCGGCACCCCTGCCGTTAGTCACTTCCTTTACGACCTCGACGAAATCCTCCTCGCGATAGTTGACGGCGCGATCTGCCCCGAGCTTCAGGCAGGCGTCGCATTTTTCCTTCGAGCCGGCGGTTGCAATCACGGTCGCGCCGAACGCCTTGGCCAGCTGGATGGCCGTCGTGCCGATCCCGGATGAGCCGCCATGAACCAGAAAGGTCTCACCCTTCTTCAATCCTCCGCGTTCGAACACATTGTGCCAGACGGTGAAGAAAGTTTCCGGGATCGCAGCCGCTTCGATATAGCCGTAGCCGGAAGGCAGGGGCAGCGCATTGGTTTCATGCACGGCGGCATATTCTGCATAGCCGCCGCCGGCCAGCAATGCGACCACCTGATCGCCGGTCTTGAAACGCTTCACCCCGCTGCCGACGGCAACGATATCACCGGCAATCTCCAACCCCGGAATATCGGAGGCGCCGGGCGGCGGCGCATATTGTCCCAGCCGCTGCAAAACATCCGGCCGGTTGACCCCAGCCGCGCGCACACGCACCAGAACTTCACCCTCCCCCGGTTCCGGCACCGAGCGCTGAACCGGGCGAAGCATATGCGGTCCACCCGGTGCGGAAATTTCGATAGCGGTCATTTGGGAAGGCAGGTCGGCCATCATCTTCAAAACTCCATTCAGATTTCTAGCCCTGCGCGTCGTCGCAGAAATGCCGCATGACGGATGCAAGACGCCACGTTAGGGAAATCGTCATCGATTTTCCCAAATATATATGCGACGATTCAAGGTGTTAAATCTTTTCTGAGCCATCATTGACCACGGAGGAAGGCTATGAGCGGTTTTGATGAGGATATGGTGAAGCCCCACAACAGCGTGACGCTAAGCGAAGAGGAGCTATCGTTGCTTTCGGTCACGGAGATTGATCAGCGCATTGCCCTGCTGCAATCCGAAATAGAGCGATTGAAGACAGAACGCCTCAAGAAGGGCGACAGCCGCGCTGCGGCAGAAGCATTGTTTCGATAGGAATGAGGTCGTCGACGGGAATGGATGCCGAGACAAACAGCCGGAACCATTTCCGGACGACGGGCTTTAGGAACAACAGTCATTGATCGCAACGATCACGCATCGGTCTCAACACTGACAATCCGGCTTCAGATTTCGGGAATAGAATTTTGCGCATTTACATTCAGGTTCTGGCCCTTCTCTGCGGCACAGCTTTCCTCCTCATGGCTTCGGGACTCCATGGTCTTTTGCTGCCGCTGCGCGGCGGCGCGGAAGGCTTTTCAGTAACCTCGCTTGGCATGCTCGGCACAACCTGGGCCGGAGGTTTCGTGGCTGGCTGTCTGTTTGCGCCGCGCCTTGTGCGCCGCGTCGGCCATGTGCGGGCATTTGGCTGTTTTGCCGCGTCGGCTGCGATCATCGCCCTCCTGTCCGGCATCTTCGTGGACGCCACCATCTGGGTGATCCTGCGCGCCTTCACCGGCTTTTCCATGGCCGGCGCCTTCATGGTCATCGAAAGCTGGCTGAATGAGCGCGCAACCAACGAATCGCGCGGCAAGATTTTCGGCATGTACATGATGGTCAACTATGGGGCCACCATGACTGGCCAGATGCTGGTGGCGGCAGGCGATGTGCGCTCCGACCACCTGTTCATGATAAGCGGCGTCTTCTTCTGTCTGGCCCTTATCCCGACCGCGATTTCTACAGCCGTCAGTCCCAAGCCGCTGACGGAAGTGCAACTTGATCTCAAGGCGCTCTATAATAATTCGCCCGCCGCCTTCGTCGGGTGCATCCTGATCGGCATCGCCAATGGCGCCTGGGGTACGCTTGGAGCGGTCTTCGGCGCGAAATCCGGTATTTCCACCACTGAAATCGCCCTGATGGTCAGCGTCACCATCGCAGCTGGTGCCCTGATGCAGATTCCGATCGGGCGTATTTCCGATCTGGTCGACCGGCGTTTTGTTCTGGCAAGCGTGGCGGCGCTGGCGGCTCTCGTCGGTCTCATCGCCTTTCTCGTCGCCCCATCCAGCGGTCCTGTCATCATTACAATGACCGGCTGTTATGGCGCGCTCGCCTATGCCCTCTATCCCGTTGCCGTCGCCCATGCGAACGATCACGCGACGTCGGAAAGCTTCGTGAAAGTATCAAGCGGGCTTTTGCTGCTTTACGGCTTCGGCACAATGCTCGGGCCGTTGCTGGCAGCCGCCGCCATGGATATTTTCTGGCCGTCCGGCCTCTTCGCCATCACCATGCTCGCGCATATTTCCATCACCGGCTATGCATTGTTCCGGTCACGCAAGCGCGCATCCGTCCCGAAAGAAGAGAAAGACCAGTTCAAGAGCATGCCTTCCGAGCGCAGTGCAACGCCGGAAGCGCTCAATCTTGATCCGAGAGCCGAGACGGATGGATAAAGCATGCCTCCCAAAAGTGGGAACCGCCTTCGCGGGGAAATCAGTCCACTGGACTGATTTCTGATCTTGGCTCTCGATGGGATCAAGACGTGCGTGAAAACAAAAGCTTAAAGCCTGTCGTATGAACGGAATAAAATGCGACACGCTTTAAGTTGCATCAAGTTGCGTTGGGAGCGGCGGCGTTGTGATCAATTTGTTTTTAAATAATTGAATCAATATGTTCGGCGGCTGTGTCACAGCCGCCAAGACCGCATTTCTTGTGTCTATGGCTTGAGACGCCGTATCGAACCGCGATCAAAGCGCGGCTTTTCCCGTTAGTGACGGGTTACCTGAGATCTCAATTTTTCAATCTGCTCCTTAAGCATAAGCTTCTTGCGCTTCAGAGATGCAACATGCAGATCATCCATTGCCGGTGACGCAATGGCTTCGGAAATTTCCTGTTCCAGAGCGCCGTGCTTCTTTTCAAGCGTGGCAAGATGGGACTCAATAGCCATCATCAGATCTCCTTTGGTTGATTTCCCTGGTTTGCGGAGCAACCTGGACCTTGCTTGCCCGCTGCCCCGCCATTCAGCCTGCATGAACGCCCGGTACACCTCCTGTATTCCGGGCCAGACACGCAGTCCCGGCTGCCGAGGATGCGGTATTTTTGTCGCCTTCGACAGCCGCATCCATGACAGAACCATGACAGTTTGGCACGAGTTTGGTGCAAAGTCGATTTTGTCGTGGTAGCATTTTCCTGACGCGAAAAATGTGATAAGGGCTTCGCCTGAAACGGGCTGATGCCGCGCCTTTTTAGGGTTCGGTGCGGCCCGTAAAACTATTCAACGAAACGGGGTTCGCATGTCCGATCAGGAACAGGCCGAAATCAGATTGGCCGTCGCGCGTCTGAAACAGGAACACGCGGATTTCGATGCGGCTATCAACGCTATGATAGCAACGGGCTGCGACCAGTTGCGCGTCCAGCGCATGAAGAAGAAAAAACTCGCAATCAAGGACAAGTTGCAGGAGATGGAAGATCAGGTCATCCCCGACATCATCGCCTGAACGCTGAGAACGATACATGAGAGAGCCGGGGTCCGCCCGGCTTTGTCGTTTTGACACCACGAATGAAAACCGGAGCAGAAAGATCAATGAGCGTTACTGCCGACGTCGCCATCATCATGGGAAGCCAGTCCGACTGGGAGACCATGCGCCATGCAGCAGACACACTGGAGGCGCTCGGCATTTCCTTCGATGCCCGGATCGTTTCCGCGCACCGCACCCCTGACCGGCTCGTCGCTTTCGCCAAGGGCGCGAAAGCTGAAGGGTTTAAGGTCGTTATCGCCGGCGCGGGTGGCGCGGCCCATCTGCCCGGCATGGCCGCAGCCATGACCCCACTCCCGGTTTTCGGCGTTCCCGTTCAGTCCAAGGCGCTTTCAGGCCAGGATTCGCTTCTCTCCATCGTGCAGATGCCAGCAGGCATTCCTGTCGGCACGCTGGCCATCGGTCGCGCCGGCGCGGTCAATGCCGCCCTCCTCGCCGCAGCCGTTCTGGCGCTTTACGATGAAGCGCTTGCAGCCCGTCTCGACGAGTGGCGCAGGGCGCAAACGGAAAGTGTGGCCGAGCGCCCTTCGAACGAGGCCTGACATGAAAAATTCTCCTCTTCAGCCCGGTGCAACCATCGGCATTATCGGCGGCGGCCAGCTCGGCAGAATGCTGGCCATGGCCGCAGCGCGTCTTGGCTTTCAAACCGTGATTCTGGAGCCGCAGGCCGATTG
This sequence comes from Ochrobactrum sp. PL_is483, assembly GCF_055816855.1. Classification (NCBI taxonomy): domain Bacteria; kingdom Pseudomonadati; phylum Pseudomonadota; class Alphaproteobacteria; order Hyphomicrobiales; family Brucellaceae; genus Ochrobactrum; species Ochrobactrum sp. PL_is483. The sequence goes on along the minus strand of NZ_JBVPGS010000031.1, from coordinate 115,249 downwards.
CCCCGCAGCACAGGTCGCCAGTCGCCAGATCGTCGCAGCCTATAATGATCCGAAAGCGCTTGCGGAACTTGCCGCTGCGTCCGCTGTCATCACCTATGAATTCGAGAACGTGCCGGTCAGCGCCGCCGACAGGCTGGCCGAAACCGCTCTGGTTCTGCCACCGCCAGCCGCGCTGGAAGTCTCGCAGGATCGCTTTACGGAAAAGCAGTTCCTCAATGAAAGCGGTATCGAGACAGCCCCATGGCGCCTCGTGGACGATGAAGAGACCCTGATCGCAGCCTTGGGCGCATTGGGCGAACGCGGCATCCTCAAGACGCGGCGCCTGGGCTATGACGGCAAGGGACAGGTCCGCCTGACCTCGCTCGACGAGAACGAAGCCCACAAGGCGATTCTTGCCATCAATCGCGCGCCTGCAATCCTCGAAGGCTTCGTTGATTTCGAGCGGGAAGTCTCGGTCATCGCAGCGCGTGATCGCAGCGGCAACGTCGCCATTTTCGATATTGCCGAAAACGTGCACAAGGACGGAATTCTTGCAACTTCAACCGTACCGGCTGCCATTTCCGACAGCACGGCAGAAACTGCCCGCAAGGCCGCAGCAAAGCTTCTGAACGCACTGGATTATGTCGGCGTGCTGGGGCTTGAATTCTTCGTCCTGAAGGACGGCACGCTTCTGGCAAACGAATTTGCCCCGCGCGTCCATAACTCAGGCCACTGGACGGAAGCGGCCTGCGCCATTTCGCAGTTCGAACAGCATATCCGCGCCGTTGCCGGATTGCCTTTGGGCAATACCGACCGGCATTCGGATTGCGTGATGGAAAACCTGATCGGTGACGACATCGAGAAGGTACCCGCGATTCTCTCTGAAAAGGATGCGGTGCTGCATCTTTACGGCAAAAAGGAAGCGCGCCCGGGCCGTAAAATGGGTCATGTGACGCGCATTCACCCTCGCCACAAATAATGTTCATCGGGAATCCTCCCGATTCCCGATGAATCTTCGACTGCCTGCCAAGAATTTCAGCGCCAGCCCCCTGAATCTGCGGCTCAGCAGTTGACATTTGCCTGAAACCTTGTGTATTTCGGCCAACCCTTCGGGCATCTAACAGTGCCTGTAATCAATTGGCGCCTGAGGCGCCTGTTTTTATGAAGCCCCGCGGCATCTGCACGTCAACGGGCCAACAAGACCGGTGATTGACATGAAGATCAAGAACTCGCTTAAAGCGCTTAAGGGCCGTCATCGCGACTGCCAGCTGGTCCGCCGCAAGGGCCGCGTTTACATCATCAATAAGACCGCCCCGCGCTACAAGGCTCGTCAGGGCTAATCTTATTTTTGATTTTGCATTTGACGTTTCGCTGCGCATGATAAAATCTATGCGCATGCGGAACGTTTTTGCATTTCTGGTTTCTTTTTCTTTATTCGCATCGCCTGCTGCGATTGTTCCATCGGCTTATGCCGAAGTAGCACCCGGCAAAGTGCCGCTCACGGCGCCTCTGACGCCGGTTCAGACCGGCCCCGACAGCGAACAGAAGCCTGCCTCGAATCCAGCAGCGGATGCAGCCCAGACACCTGAAGAGCGTCTCGACATGCTCTTTGCCGATCTTCGCCGCACGACGGACGAAGCCAAGGCGCGGCGTATAGCTTCACAGATCAATACGCTGTGGTCGCAGTCTGGCAGCGCCACAGTCGATCTCCTGATGCAATGGGCGAACACCGCGATGCTGGAGCGGCGCTATCCGTCGGCAATCGATTTCCTCAATGAAGCAATCGCACTCGACCCGGAATATGCGGAAGCATGGAACCGCCGCGCTACGGTCTATTTCCTGCAAAAAGACTATGCTCATGCCATGTACGACATCAATCGTACGCTGGAGCTGGAACCCCGCCATTATGGCGCGCTGACCGGCATGGCAGCCATATTGCGCCTGCGCGGCCTCAAGGAACAGGCCTTGAAAGCCTATGAGCAAGCTCTCATCGTCTATCCGATGATGCGCGACGCACAGAAGAACTTCAATGATCTGGCGGACGAACTGACAGAGACGCGCACTTAGATCCTGCTCCAGAAGTCGCTCCTGCGTAGCTGCAAATGACAATTTGTCTGCGCTTCAGTGCTCGAAAATCACCAATTTCGCAGACACATGACGCTTTTTGATTCAGGCTCTTAAAGCAGCCCCCGCCTCCACCAATTCATCTTTATTCAAAGCAAAAACGCGCCCGAAGGAGCGCGTTTTTTGGGATGCCGAGCACCATGACTGGATGAGATTCTGGCTGTGACGAGTCGAAAATGGTGGGGTTTGAGAACCGGAGCGGAATGTACTTTTGGGTACATGAGCACCGGAAGCGCAAAACAACGCCATTTGCAGGCCGTCACAGCCGGAATATCGCCAGTCTAGATGCCTGATTTGCCGTCGGGACCTATATAGGCGATGCGCAGCATGTTGGTCGCGCCGGGCGTTCCGAACGGGACACCGGCGGTGATGATGACGCGGTCGCCCGCCTTGCCGAACTCTTCATGGAAGACGATTTCGCAGGCATGGTTGACCATGTCTTCCAGATCATGCGCATCGGCGGTCACAACGCAATGCAGGCCCCAGACGAGCGACAGCTTGCGCGCGGTATCGACGACCGGCGACAGGGCGATAATCGGCGTGCGCGGACGCTCGCGGGCAGCACGCAGGCCAGTCGTGCCGGAAGCGGTATAGGTGACGATGGCCGAAAGCTTCAGCGTTTCCGCGATCTGGCGTGCGGCAAGCGAGATTGCGTCGGCGCCCGTCGGCTCCGGCGCTGCGCGCTGCGCATCGATGATGGTCGAATAGGTCGGCTCCTTCTCCACCTGCTCCGCGATGCGGTTCATGGTGGCCACGGCTTCGACCGGATACTGGCCGGAAGCGGATTCTGCCGAAAGCATGATCGCATCCGCGCCTTCGAACACGGCGGTCGCAACGTCGGACACTTCGGCGCGGGTTGGCACCGGAGCGGTGATCATCGATTCCAGCATCTGCGTGGCGACCACCACCGGCTTGCCAGCGCGGCGTGCCTTGCGGGTGATCTGCTTCTGGATGCCCGGAACGCTTTCAAGCGGCATCTCGACGCCGAGATCGCCGCGCGCAACCATCAATGCGTCGGAAAGCTCGATGATTTCATCTAGACGCGTCACAGCCTGCGGCTTCTCGATCTTCGACATCAGGCCGACCTTGCCGCGCGAAACCTTGCGCACTTCGGCCAGATCTTCCGGACGCTGGATGAAGGAAAGCGCAACCCAGTCGATTTCTTCCTTCAGAACGGCATCGAGGTCCTTGCGGTCCTTTTCCGTGAGCGCGCCGACGCCGAGCGTCGTATCCGGGAGGCTGACGCCCTTGCGGTCCGAAATGCGCGTTCCCGAAATCACCTTGCAGCGGATCGACTTGCCGTCGCTCGCTTCGGCGACGAGATGCAGCTTGCCATCGTCAATCAGCAGGCGATGGCCCGGCTCGACAGCTTCGAGAATTTCCGGGTGCGGAAGATAGACGCGGGTGTCATCGCCAGGCGCTTCGTTGTTGTCGAGGGTGAAGGTCTGGCCGGGAACGAGATCGACCTTGCCGTCCTTGAACTTGCCGACGCGCAGCTTCGGCCCCTGGAGATCGGCCAGAATGCCGATCGGACGGCCAAGTTCTTTTTCCACATTGCGAATGCGCTTGACGAGGGTGCGCATCAGATCATGGTCGGCATGACTCATGTTGATGCGGAACACATCCGCGCCTGCCTCAAACAGCTTGCGGATGACGGCTTCCTCGCCTGACGCCGGACCTAGCGTAGCGAGAATCTTGACCTTGCGGTTGCGCTTCATTGACTATTCGTTCCTGTAACAGTGGGGTTTTCTGTCGGCGTTTCATCGGTGAGCTGAACCATCCAGCTCGATTGTTCCCCGGTGTCGTATTCCTGGAAGCCGTTGCGCTGGAAACCGCGCGCGAAGCAATCCTGGACGCCAGTAATACGGAATTCTTTCTCGGCCACGCACATGTTGACCTTGCCCTCCCAGCGCCCGCCGCCCTGGGCGTCTTCGGCGTAGAGGTAGTAGTAGCGGGATGAAAGCGGGCCTTCGAGCAGCGTTTTGCAGGCAGCGCCTTCAATATGCCACCAGCCTTCCGTCACCCAGCCGGTCTTGGCCCGGTAACCGATCGCAACGCCGACCAGGTTCTGGGTTGCGTTACATACGCGGAAATCCGCCTTTGCCTCTATGGATGTCATGCCCAGCGCAGTTATCAGCACACCGGCAAACAAAACTAGAGATCGTGGAAGTCGCATACGCAGAACCCCTTCAGCCCGCTATCGGTTTTATCGAACAATTTATATTGCACAAGGAAATCCATCTCGGGGACATCCCGTTTCGGGTCGCTCTCTTTTCGGCAGTTTCGCCTTTGATGTCAACGCAAACCCATTGATTACAGGTACTCTCGATCAAAGAATGATCGTTGCAATCCCGGCTTTCTCATGACAGACCTGAAACAGCTTCCCGCACAACACAGAAATAATTTCACAGTTCAGCCTCGGATTTCGCCCTATGCCGCTTCAATCCGGTTCAACCGCTTCGACGCCGTTCTCGCCAGCACACACTATCGATGGCGATTTCAGCCTTGGCCTGCTCCTGACCGCCGACCATGCGCGCCGCGATGTTCCAGCCGAATATGGCACGCTTGGTTTGCAGACAAGTGAATTCGACCGGCATATCGCTTATGATATCGGCGTCGAGAATTTGACGCGCAGGCTTGCCAGCCGTTTGAACGCGCCAGCGGTCCTCGGCGGTTTTTCGCGCCTCCTGATCGATCCCAATCGCGGAGAGGACGATCCGACGCTTATCATGCAACTATCCGACGGTGCGGTCATCTCCGGCAATTACCCAATGTCGGCAGGCGAGCGCGAGGAACGCCTCCAACGCTTCTATCGCCCCTATCACGATGCAGTCGCGCGGGCGAGCCAACGCGTAGCGGCGGAAAGCGGGGCTGCACCCTTCATCGTTTCGGTCCATTCCTTCACCCCGCGCTGGAAGGACAAGGCCCGCCCCTGGCAGATCGGCCTTCTCTGGGACAAGGATGACCGTGCCGTAAAGCCTCTGCTGGCGCTGCTGCGCGAAAATCCTGACCTGACGGTTGGCGATAACGAACCCTATGACGGCGCGCTCAAGAACGACGCCATGTACCGGCATGCGACCGCGAAGGGCTTCGCCCATGTCCTGATCGAAATCCGCCAGGACCTGATTGCCGATGACAAGGGTGCGGCAGAATGGGCCGAAAGGCTCGCGCCGATGATGGCGCAGATCAACACCTTGCCCGGCATTCATGCGGTGCAGCATTTCGGCTCGCGTGCCGATAGGAGCAGATAACGGCCTGTCAGGAGATGCTTTACCCGCTATCCACAGGGCTTGACCCGTCAAACCGGGTCGTGCATCGAAAAAGGCTCTTAATTTTGCCTGCGACTCGCGGGAAAAACAGTCCAGACTTTCGATAAGCGGTTTCGCGCAATGCGTGTCCGCGTCATCATAGAATTTGAATTGGAGAACTCCTCGTGAGCGACGACATTACCAGCGAAGCCCAAACGATTGCTGTCGGCCAGTTGCGCGCTTTCATCGAGCGCATCGAGCGCCTGGAAGAAGAAAAAAAGACCATCGGCGACGACATCAAGGAAGTTTACGCGGAATTGAAGGGATCGGGGTTTGACAGCAAGGTCGTGAGGACCATTATTCGTCTGCGTAAAAAAGAAGACCATGAACGTCAGGAAGAAGAAGCCATGCTGCAGCTCTATATGGATGCGCTTGGCATGAGCTGATTTCGGCTCCTCCCGGAGCCTTCCTTCTTCTTCCTGAAATCGAAACCCGATGAATCATTCGCGATTCGTATTCAGAGGAAGAGGTCTATGGAATTCAGAAAGCTCGGACGGACCGAACTCAATGTCTCGCCGCTGTGCTTCGGCGGCAATGTATTTGGATGGACGGTCGACGAAGCGACGTCATTTTCGCTTCTCGACCGTTTTATCGATGCGGGATTCAATTTCATCGACACGGCGGATGTCTATTCCGCCTGGGCGCCCGGCAATGCGGGCGGCGAATCCGAAACCATTATCGGCAACTGGCTGAAATCCCGTGGCCTGCGCGACAAGGTCGTCATCGCCACCAAGGTCGGCGGCGAACTGGGCCCTGACGAAAAGGGCCTCTCCCCGGCCTATATCCGCAAAGCGGTCGACGCCTCCCTCAAACGGCTGCAGACGGATTACATCGATCTTTATCAATCGCACTGGGATGACCCGGAAACACCGTTCGAAGACGTACTCGGCACCTATAAGGAGCTGATTGACGCTGGCAAGGTGCGGGCCATCGGCGCATCCAATCTCACGCCGGAGCGGCTGACCGAGGCGCTGAAGGTTGCCCGTACGCATGAACTGCCGCGCTATGAAAGCCTGCAACCGCTTTATAATCTCTATGATCGCGCGGATTTCGAAAACGGGCTGGAAAAAATCTGCCGAGACAACGAGCTTGGCGTTATTTCCTATTATTCGCTGGCTGCGGGGTTTCTAACCGGGAAGTACCGTTCCGCTGGCGATCTCGGGCAAAGCGCACGCGGAAAATCAGTTGAAAAATATCTGACGGATCGTGGTTCGCGAATCATTGCGGCATTGGATGATGTGGCCCGCAATCTCGATGTCACGCCTGCGCAGGTCGCAATCGCATGGCTCATCGCACAGCCGTCGGTCACTGCACCCATTGCCAGCGCCACGCGTTCGGCCCAGCTTGGCGAACTGATCGCCGCAGCCGAATTGAAGCTTAGCGACGATGAAATCGCCTTGCTGAACAAGGCGAGCAGCTAAATTTCAAAGCATCGAAGGGTAGCCTTACCCTTCGATTTCCTCGCGCAGCATTTCCAATTCCAGCCATTCTTCTTCCATGGCCGCATTTTCAGAGCGCTTTTTCTCAAGCAGATCGGCAGTCTTGGCAAACAGCGTCGGGTCTTTGGCATAAAGCTGCGGATCGGCAAGCTTGCCTTCCAGCACTGCAATTTCCTTGGCCAGCGCGTCCATCTTGCCGGGCAGCGTTTCAAGCGCGAATTTCTGCTTGTAGGAAAGCTTGCGCTTTTCGTCCCGTCTTGGCTGGGGTGCGCTTTCTTCTGCCCTGCTGTCGGCATTTGGACCGGATGCCTTGACCGAGCGCCGGTTCAGGGCCTGTTCCTTGCGTTGCGCCATCATGTCGGCATAGCCGCCCGCATATTCCAGCCAGCGCCCGTCACCTTCCGGCGCAATGACCGAAGTAACGGTGCGGTCCAGAAAATCGCGGTCGTGGCTGACCAGAATGACTGTGCCCGGAAAACCGGCGACCAGCTCCTGCAGCAGATCGAGCGTTTCCATATCGAGATCGTTGGTCGGCTCGTCGAGGATCAGCAGGTTGGCGGGACGCGCCAGAACGCGGGCCAGCATCAGGCGGGCGCGTTCGCCGCCGGAAAGCTCGCGGATGGGCGTGCGCGCCTGCTCCGGCTGGAACAAAAAGTCCTTCATATAGGATACGACATGCCGCTGCTCGCCATTGACGACAAGGCTTTCGCCGCGCCCGTCCGTCAGATAATGCGCCAGCGTCTCGTCCAGATTGAGGCTTTCGCGCTTCTGGTCGAGTTCGGCCATTTCGAGATTGACGCCAAGCCGCAGCGTTCCTGAATCCGGTTCCAGTTTGCCGGTCAGAAGCGACAAAAGCGTCGTTTTCCCGGCACCGTTGGGACCAACAAGACCGATACGATCACCGCGCTGCACGCGGATCGAAAAATCCTTGACCAGGACACGCTCGCCATAGGCCTTGTTCAGCCCCTTGGCTTCAATCACCAGCTTGCCGGATTCCTTCGCATCGCTTGCCGCCAGAACCGCCGTCCCTTGCGCCTTGCGATGATTGCGGAAATCGGCACGCATGGAGTGCAGTTCACCGAGGCGGCGCATATTGCGCTTGCGGCGCGCCGTGACACCGTAACGCAGCCAGTGTTCCTCGCGCGCAATCTGCCGACCGAGCTTGTGGTGGTCGCGCTCTTCCTCTTCCAGCACCTTGTCGCGCCATTCCTCGAAATGGCCAAAGCCCTGCTCCAGACGGCGCGTGATGCCGCGATCCAGCCAGACCGTCGCCCGGCTGACATTTTCCAGAAAGCGCCGGTCATGCGAGATCAGCACGATGGCCGAGCGAATCTGGCGCAGCTCGCCTTCCAGCCATTCGATGGTGGTGAGGTCCAGATGGTTGGTCGGCTCGTCCAGCAAAAGCACATCAGGCTGCGGCGCAATTACACGCGCAAGGGCAGCGCGCCGCGCCTCGCCGCCGGACAGATGATCCGGCTTTTCCTCACCGGTCAGCCCCAGATGTTCGAGAAGATAGGTGACGCGATGCGGGTCGTCGGTCGGCCCCAGCCCCGCTTCCACATAGGCGCGCACATTGGCGAAGCCATCCATATCCGGCACCTGCGGCAGATAACGGACGGTTGCACCGGGATGTTTGAAAACCTCGCCCGATGTCGCTTCCACCATCCCGGCGGCAATCTTGAGCAGGGTCGATTTACCCGAACCATTGCGGCCGACCAGCGCGATGCGGTCGCCCTCGCTCACCGAAAGGCCTGCGTCCTCCAGAAGCGGTGTGCCCCCGAAGGTTAGCTTGATCTGGTCGAGGCGCAGGAGTGGTGGTGCCATGGTTCTCTTCGATAAACAGGATTGAAAATTCCGCCCTGCTTGTCCGCGACAAAAGCCGTTCTGTCAAATGGAACGGCAAGAAAAGACCCTTGAAAACAAACAGGCCGGGTTTCCCCGGCCTGTCGGCAAACTGATTATCCAGCCATTACTGGCCAAGCCATTACTGGCAAGGCGCTTCGTATACGCGGCCATATGGATCGCGGTAACGGCAATACTGCACACCGTTGCGGGTCTGGGCTGCACCAAGCAGCGTACCGGCAACCGCACCGATCGCGGCACCCGTGAGTGCACCGCGGCCATTGCCGCCGATTGCGCCACCGGCGAGAGCGCCGAGAGCCGCGCCACCAACGCCGTAACCGGCCGTGCGCTGTTCATTCGTCGTGCATGCAGCCGTCGAGAACGCGAGCACGCCAGCAACAGCAATCATCGTAAGACGTGACTTCATTGAAACATCTCCTACAAGAGTTGAACTAATCACCGACTTTGCGTCCCCAACTTCGGCGTAAAGCAGATGACACCCGCTTGACCCATTTACAATACGTTTCACTTGTCAGCGTCAAGCTCTTTCGATTGGTAAGGTTAGCGGCCTCAGTGCGGTTGATCCTCCATCGCCAAATTGGCGACAAGTATCGCTAGTCCAGAATGCACAGTAACGCGAAGTGTTCCACGAACCACGTTGGAAACTGTCCATGAAGAGCCAAATGGCAGTGTCACATTATCTAACGGCCACTCCGCATTCGTGATCGAAAGGCCTTCGACAGTGCTGAAATTAATCACACTGAACGGTGTTCCATCCGGGAAATCATAAACAAAATCGCCGGGCGGCAGGGGCCAGGCTTCTTCATAACCGCTCGACAGAAGAACGTTGCGCCCTTTTGCAGCCTGCGCCGTCGCCATGGTCAGATGCAAAAGCGTATGGTCAGTGCGCCGCCCGCCGAAGGCTCCGCACAGGATGACCCGTTCCGCTCCCCGCGCATAGGCTTCCTCGAAAGCGAGTTCTCCGTCGGTCATGTCCTTGGCGGAAGGGAACGTCTTTTGCGGAATGTGGCCATATTGAGCGCGAAGCTCCGGGGAGGTCGAATCGAAATCGCCGAGCCACAGTTCCGGTTCGACACCAAGTGCGGCAGCATGCCTGATCCCGCTATCGGCGGCGAGAATACGCGCGCCTGCAATTTGGCGTTTCAGGCGATCAGTCACGGTGAGATCGCCGCCGAGAAGAATGACGAATGTGCTCATAAGCCGCTCATAACACGGGCAAATCCGCGCCGGAAGCCTGCATTCGCTGCCATTGCCATCTCTTGCCCTTCCCGTTGCGAAAGATTATTGTCGCAACCGCTCTAACGGGGTGCCGTCTGCTTTCGCGGATGGCTGAGAGGCCCAAAGCATTTCCAGCAAAAGTGTAAAGCGGTTTTGCGTTCGGAAATGCCCGAAAAACGGCCAACCCGCTGAACCTGATCCGGTTTGCACCGGCGGAGGGATTAGACGCTCCATAAACGGCGCTCGATCCTCTTGTAACAAAAGAAAGGAAGTGCCGTGATGCGGCTTTTATCTTTGCTGGCCTTTTCATTTTCCGCAGCCGTTGCTTTCACGCCTTCTGCACAGGCGAAAGACAAGCTCACCGTCTACACCTATGACAGTTTCGTTTCCGAATGGGGTCCGGGGCCGAAGGTCAAGGAAAACTTCGAAAAGGAATGCAACTGCGAAGTTGACTGGATTGCGTCCGCCGACGGCGTTGCCCTGCTCAATCGCCTCAAGCTTGAAGGCGGCAATACCAAAGCCGACATCGTGCTTGGTCTTGATACCAATCTGACGACCGAAGCGCGTGCTACCGGCTTTTTCGCTCCAAGCGGCATCGACCAGAGCAATGTGAACGTTCCGGGGGGCTTCAAGGACGATATCTTCGTGCCCTACGACTATGGCTTCTTCGCCGTGGTCTATGATTCGGAAAAATTGCCCAATCCGCCCAAAAGCCTGAAGGAACTGGTCGAGGGCGACCCTTCCCAGAAAATCGTCCTGCAGGACCCGCGCACGTCGACGCCGGGGCTGGGCATGCTGCTCTGGATGAAATCGGTCTATGGCGATGAGGCGGAAGCCGCATGGCAGAAACTGCAAAAGCGCATCCTCACCGTCACGCCCGGCTGGTCGGAAGCCTATGGCCTTTTCACCAAGGGCGAGGCTCCGATGGTTCTTTCCTACACGACCTCCCCCGCCTATCACATGATCGCCGAAAAGACGGACCGCTATAAGGCTCTGGCCTATCCGGAAGGCAATTATCTCCAGATCGAGCTGGCCGCCCAGACCGTCACCGGCGCGAAAAATCCTTTGGCGCAAAAGTTTCTGGCATTCATGACCGGCCCCGGCTTTCAGGATGCCATCCCCGAAACCAACTGGATGTACCCGGCGGGCAAGACTTCCGCCCCGCTTCCAGCCGCTTTCGACGCGATGCCCAAACCCGAAAAGACGCTTCTCTTCCCCTCCGACGAGGTGGCCAGGAACCGCAAGTCATGGGTCGATGAATGGCTGGCCGCGACCAGCAAATGACGGCTTTTCCGGCACAGCACCGCTTAAAAGGCATATCCACCGCCAGACCCGCCGCGGGCATGGCGGCGCTTGTCTTTCTGGTGGTGCTCGCCGGTGGTGCGCTTGCTGCACTTGCATTTGAAGCAGGCAGCGGCGGTTTCGATGCCGTCGCCAATTTCGACGCCTATCTGTGGCGCGTGGCGCGCTTCACGATCCTGCAGGCAATCGCTTCGAGCCTGCTGTCCGTGCTGTTTGCAGTTTCGGTCGCCCGCGCACTTTACGCCGAAGCCGATTTTCCGGGGCGCGGGCTGATCCTGCGCCTGTTTGCCCTGCCGCTTGCTCTGCCGGCCCTTGTTGCGGTGCTGGGGGTTACAAGCATCTATGGCCGCAACGGCCTCATTGCTTATCTGTCGGAAGCCGCAGGCCATTCGTTCCAGCCGAATATTTATGGCATTGCGGGCATCCTGATCGCTCATGTCTTTTTCAATATGCCGCTTGCGGTCCGTCTCATTCTGGCTGGATACGAGTCGATACCGACCGATTACTGGAAGCTTTCCGCGCAGCTCGGCATGGGTAACGGGGCGCGATTCCGCCTCATCGAATGGCCGGTGATCCGCCGCAATCTGCCGGGGATGATCAGCCTCATCTTCATGCTCTGCGTAACCAGTTTCACGACCGTGCTGACGCTTGGCGGCGGGCCGCGCGCCACCACACTGGAAGTCGCAATCTATCAAAGCCTGCATTTCGATTTCGATCCGGGCCGCGCCGTCGCCCTCACCTTTACGCAGCTTGCCTTGACATTACTCGTCCTTCTGGCCCTTCGTCTCACCGGAAGCCCCTCCGAAGAAGGCGTTACCCATTCCGCCACGCTGCGCCGCTATCGCAAAATAGCTCCGGCTGAACGCGCCATGAACATCCTCCTCATCGGGATAGGCTTTCTCTATGTCGCACTGCCGATTGCAGGCGTCGTCATCTCCGGTCTCGCCGCCGATCTCGTGCGGCTACTGACTGAAAGAACGGTCTGGCGCGCCATCGGCACCAGCCTCGCGCTCGGTTTCTTCGCTGCCCTGCTCGCGCTCATTCTGTCGCTTGCACTCATATCTGCGCGTGAAGCAGTGAAAAGGCACAAACTGGCCAACATCTTTGATACGGGTGCCAGCCTGATCCTTGTCATGCCGCCCATCGTGATCGGCGCTGGCTGGTTCATCCTGCTTCGCCATTTCACCGATCCATTTGCCATGGCGCCTTTCATGGTCGTCACTGTCAATGCGGCCATGGCCATGCCCTTTGCCGTGCGCCTTCTGCGGCCCGCATGGGACACGGCGGCCAGTCGCCACAACCGGCTGTGCGCACAGTTGGGCATTCGCGGCCTTAACCGCCTCCGGCTCATTGACTGGCCGTCGATCCGCAAGCCTTCCGGCATGGCCTTCGCCTTTGCCATGGCACTGTCCCTCGGCGACCTTGGCACAATTGCCCTGTTCGGCAGCGACGCGCTTTTGACCCTGCCCTATCTCCTCTTGCAGCGCATGGGCAGCTATCGCACATTCGATGCGGCTGGTCTGGCCCTCATTCTCGGGCTGCTTTGCCTTGCCCTGATGATGATCGCGGATCGCGCATCCCGAAAGGAAACGCCTTCTCTATGAATGCCCCGGTGAACGCCCCGATGAGCACTCTTGCCGAAATTCGCCTTGATGACGTCCGTTTCAGCTATGGTGAAACCGCCATGCATTTCGATGCAACGATAAATGGCGGTGTCATTGCCGCGATTGTCGGGCCAAGCGGTTCCGGCAAGTCGACGCTTCTCAATCTGATTGCCGGTTTCGAATTTCCGCAATCCGGCCGCATCCTGATCGGCGGCAGCGACGTTAGCGCGTTTTCACCGGCGGACCGGCCTGTTTCGATGGTGTTTCAGGAAAACAACCTCTTTGCCCATCTGACCGTCGAGCAAAATGTCGGTCTCGGGCGCTCGCCAAACCTGAAGCTCTCCGCGCAGGATCGCGCCGACATCGCGGAAGCCTTGTCGCGCGTCGGACTTGCAGGCAAGGAGCAGCGCAAGCCCGAAGCCCTGTCTGGAGGCGAACGCCAGCGCGTGGCGATTGCTCGCGCGCTCATACGCCAGCGCCCTGTTCTGCTCCTTGACGAAGCCTTTGCCTCGCTCGGCCCTGCCCTGCGGCATCAGATGCTGGATCTGGTGAAAGAGCTTCAGCTGGAAACCGGCATGACAGTGCTGATGGTGACACACACGCCGGAAGATGCGATCTACCTCGATGCAGTGTTGCTTTTTCTCGACAGTGGCCGGATTTCCGCCATGGGACCTGCTGCTGAACTGCTTTCACCGACTGGACCGGAGGCACTGCGGCACTATATCGGCGAAAAGCAGGATATGCGGCGCTGAGCCTCAAATAGAGTTACGGTTGCGGACATATTTTGTTCGCAATCTGTCGGAAGAACCGGCTACAGATTCTTGTAGGCTTTCTGTTCTGTGGCTAGATTTGGTCGCGGATCATGCAATCTGATTCAGAAGCGAGGATAAAATACTGTTCCGTCAATCGACCCGTTCCCGGGCCTTCCTGTGTCTACCCATCTCCCTGCCAGAATGGACGCAGCAAAATTGGCGGAAACCGGCCATCGGTCTTGGCTTGCTTGCGGTCGCCTTGATTTCAGGTTGCCAGTCGATCAATTCCAACAAGGATCTGGGATTGCAGCCTTCCGACAATCCTGTGACGGTCGACAACGTGACGCGCAATGACCGGCTGGCGCAGCTTGGCGCTCAGCAACACCCGCGCATCCTCGCCACTTATGGCGGCGAGTACAAGGACCAGAAGCTTGAACGCATGGTGGCGAAGATCGTCGGCAAGCTGACGACCGTTACCGACAAGCCCGATCAGACATACCGCATCACCATTCTCGATAGCCCCAATATCAACGCCTTCGCATTGCCGGGCGGTTATCTCTACGTCACGCGCGGCCTGCTTGCGCTCGCCAACGACTCTTCGGAAGTCGCGGCCGTGATCGCCCATGAAATGGGCCATGTCATTGCCAATCACGGCATCTTGCGGCAAGAAAAGGAAGCAGAGACCGCGATTGCCGGACGCGTCGCCAGCGAAGTTCTGCATAATGAATCCGCCAGCCGCGAGGAAGCGCTGCGCGGCAAGCTGCGGCTTGCCCAGTTCTCGCGTAATCAGGAATTGCAGGCGGATGCCATCGGCATCAAGATGATCGGCGAAGCCGGTTACGATCCCTTCGCTTCGGCACGTTTCCTGCAATCGATGGAAGCCTATCAGGGCTTTCGTTCGGTTTCGGGCGCGACCGATGCCAGCCTCGACTTTCTTGCAAGCCACCCGGCAACGCCGCAGCGCATCCAGCTTGCGCTTGGCCATGCACGCCGTATCGGCGCACCCGGTGTCGGCACAACGGATCGCGATTCCTTCCTTAACGGCATTGACGGCCTTCTTTATGGCGACTCGCCCAATGAAGGTTATGTCCGCGAACAGACCTTTCTCCATCCCAAGCTCGGCGTTACCTTCCGCGCGCCGGATGGCTTCGTCATCGACAATTCGGCCAACGCGGTCATGGCGAGCGGCCCCGGCGAAGTGGCCATTCGTTTCGATGGCGCATCGCTTCCGGACGGCTCGAACCTTGCCGATTATATCCGCTCCGGCTGGGTGACCGGCCTCGACGACAGTTCGATCCAGACCACCACCATCAACGGCCTGCCTGCCGCAACCGCGCGCGCCAGTGCCGACCGCTGGCAGTTCGACATTGTGGTCATCGGCGCCAACAACAAGGTCTATCGCTTCCTGACAGCGGCTCCGAAAGGCAGCAACGCTCTTCTGCCTGCTTCACAAACTGTCACGCAGTCGTTCCGCCTGCTGTCGCCTGCCGAACAAAACGCCATCAAGCCGCTTCGCATCCGCGTTGTGACGGTGAAGCCGGGCGACACGCTGGCCAGCCTGTCGGCACGCATGCAGGGCACCACCCGCAAGCTGGAACTGTTCCGCCTTCTCAATGCCATGTCTGCCGGGGCAACTGTTTCGGTTGGCGATCGCGTGAAGCTGATCAGCGAGTAAGACAGGATGACCGAAACACAGATCCACTCAGTTCTGGCCGGAAAAGTCGCTCCTCTTGGAGACCGCGGCGTCCCAAGCGGCATCGACAAGCAGCCGGTTTCGGGCAAGGTTCGTGTGACCTTCGAAGGACTGGACTGCGATGCGCAGGGCGACCGGAAGGTGCATGGCGGACCGGAAAAGGCACTCCATCATTACCCGCATGACCATTATGCGCTCTGGCGCGGAGAAATCGGCGACAACCCGCGTCTGAGCACGCGTGGTGCGTTCGGCGAAAACATTTCGACCTCTGGTCTGGACGAACGCAATGTCGCCGTTGGTGACAGGTTCCGCCTTGGCAGCGCACTTGTGGAGGTTTCACAGGGACGCCAGCCTTGCTGGAAGCTGAACGAGCGCTTTGCAACAGCCGACATGGCGGTCCGCGTCCAGAAGACAGGACGGACGGGGTGGTACTATCGCGTTCTGGAAGAAGGCCATGTGGAAGCCGGAGACGCGATGACGCTCATTGACCGACTTTCGCCGGAATGGACGCTGCATCGTATCTGGCATTTGCTGTATGTCGATACGCTGAATTACGACGAACTGGCATCAATGGCAGGACTTTCGCACCTCGCCGACAGCTGGAAGCGCTATGCCGTGCGCCGTCTCGAAAATCGCAAGGTCGAGGACTGGTCCTCCCGGCTTGAAGGCAAGGCGGTGGAACCACAAAAGTAAGGAGCCACTTGGCCCCTCTACTTGTGTTGCCCTGATTGTTGCGGCCTATGCCTGATAAGCTGCCAGTTCGTGCTGGCTCAACAAGGCTATCTTCAGCTTCTCCATCGCGCGGCTTTCGATCTGCCGCACCCGTTCCTTCGAGATGCCGAGCTTTTCGCCCAGCGCTTCCAGCGTTACGCCATCATCATCGAGACGCCGCTCGCGGATAATATGCAATTCGCGCTCGTTCAGCGTGTCGAGCGCCACGTTGAGCCATTGGTTGCGGCGCTCCATATCGATGGAGCTTTCCGCGATTTCGTCCTGCAAGGGATGATCGTCGACCAGAAAATCCATGCGGCGCGACGCCCCCGACTCCTCGTTGTTTACGGGCGCCGACAGGGAGCTATCCGGCCCCGAAAGACGGCTGTCCATGATCTCGACATCGGTTGTCGACACGCCAAGCTGATCGGAAATTTCTCGATAAATCTCTGCCTTGGTCATATTGTCATCGGACTGGGCCAGTTTGGAACGCAGTCGCCGCAGATTGAAGAACAACGCCTTTTGCGCCGAACTCGTGCCGCCTCGCACAATGGACCAATTGCGCAGGATATAATCCTGCATCGATGCGCGAATCCACCAGGATGCATAGGTCGAGAAACGCACTTCGCGCTCGGGATCGAAACGTGCGGCAGCTTCCAGAAGGCCGACATAACCCTCCTGGATAAGATCGCTCATCGGCAGCTTGAACTTGCGGAAGCGTCCGGCCATCGAAATGACCAGCCGCATATGTGCGGAAGTGATGCGATGAAGGGCTTCCTGATCCTTCAGTTCCCTCCAGCGAATGGCGAGATCGCGTTCCTCTTCGCGCTCCAGATAAGGAGCCGACATCGCGCTGCGGATCATGGACTGGGAAGATGCTGCTGTCGCCGGGAGGCTGCGCGCAACCATAGGCATGCGATTGGCTGGAACTGCGGAAGAACTGCTCATGGATGACTGCTTCATCTGGTTCTCCTGTTCTGAACTCACGCCCCGTCAGGCGTTCAGTGGAAGGATATGCCAGTCCCACAAAGACTCCTTGGACGACTAGCGAAACCGCCCAAAACTCCCCGCCAGGCCCATTCTTTGGCCAACATGATTACGCCGCAAAACAAACCCGTTTACGAACTGGTGTCCGGGACAACGCATCAGCCGCGTTCAGGTTCCCTCCCAATCAGGATAAATCTTTGAGAATGCAGGATGATGACTGAAAGGGTTAATGACTGATTGCAAAACTCAATAAAATTTTAACCTAATAATACTGCAGTTTCCTGCGCGAAAGATGGCGCGGGTCCGGCTTTTTCTGATGAAAGGCAAATAAAAAGCCCGGGTCGAGCCGGGCTTTTTAGAAAAGAAGAGAGAGAAGCTTATGCGGCTTCAACTTCATCGTCGTCAAGATCGGCCTCGGCATCGGCCTTGCCGCGCTTCGGTCCCTTGGCGAGATTGGCCTCGATCAAACGGACAGCCTCGGTTTCCGAAAGCTTATTCACGGCAGCGATTTCGCGCGCCATACGATCAAGGGCGGCTTCATAAAGCTGGCGTTCCGAATAGGATTGTTCCGGCTGGTTTTCAGCACGGAAAAGATCACGAACGACTTCCGAGATCGAGATGAGGTCGCCGGAATTGATCTTCGCATCATATTCCTGCGCGCGGCGCGACCACATGGTGCGCTTTACACGTGCGCGGCCCTGAACGACCTTCAATGCGCGTTCAACATAGTCGGTCTCCGACAGCTTGCGCATACCGATCGAAGCGGCTTTGGCAACCGGCACCTTCAGGCGCATCTTGTCTTTTTCGAAATCGATCACGAAGAGTTCGAGTTTGTGACCTGCCACTTCCTGCTCTTCGATCGTCACGATCTGGCCGACGCCATGAGCCGGATATACGATGGCCTCACCGGCCTTGAAACCGCCACGCGCTACTGGAGACTTTTTCTGCTGGGATGACATACGCTTCATTACTCCCTGTTGTGCCCGGCGCGACCCGCCGGTTGACACATGATGTTCGACCGCGCTCCGGAGAAATGAAGCACGGAAGCTGTTTGTCGGCTTGGAACTGAAAGCGTATCTGACGACAAATCAAACCGACCGGGTGTACGGTGAGGGGAATG
This sequence comes from Ochrobactrum sp. PL_is483, assembly GCF_055816855.1. Taxonomy (NCBI): domain Bacteria; kingdom Pseudomonadati; phylum Pseudomonadota; class Alphaproteobacteria; order Hyphomicrobiales; family Brucellaceae; genus Ochrobactrum; species Ochrobactrum sp. PL_is483. The sequence goes on along the minus strand of NZ_JBVPGS010000031.1, from coordinate 97,149 downwards.
ACGCCAATCGCAATCATCTTCCCCGGTGCCATTCAGCCCGGTACTAAAGATCAGCCCTTTCAGAGATTAACGCATCGCGCCACGAATTGACGTCCAGTCACCGAAATTATTGAGACAACCTAACACAATTTTGCGCAAGAATCAACAAATTGCCGGATATGCTGTATCCGGCAACGCAACACACCTAAAAGATGGGCGTTTTCCCGTGATTTCATTCGTCTTTTGCCGGTGCATCACAGAAAATGCAAGTGATAAATCGTGCTTTTCCGTAATGCCGTTCATCCTGTCAGTCTTGACAGGACAACCGGTAGTGTTCCAGCAGTGCGAAGTCTTCTGGAACAAGACGATACTTATATAATACCGTCCTGCTTTCAGGAATCTGAAAGCACCAAATGCAATACCGTACCGATATTAGTCGCCGCTACCCGGCTCGGCAGAGAAATACTTCTCCAGCTTGCCAGCCACGCCATCCATTTCCTTGGCTTCGGGAAGGGCGTCCTTCTTGGCGGTAATATTGGGCCATTTTGCCGCATATTCCGTATTCAGTTCCAGCCACTTGTCGAGGCCCGGCTCGGTGTCGGGGCTGATCGCCTCGGCAGGGCATTCCGGTTCACATACGCCACAGTCGATACACTCGTCGGGATTGATGACGAGCATGTTTTCGCCTTCGTAGAAGCAATCGACCGGACAGACCTCGACGCAGTCCGTATATTTGCAGCGAATGCAATTATCGGTCACGACATACGTCATCGTCGAACTCCTGTTGCTGCCCGAATTCCTGAACAGGCAGCTTATCTATCCTACAGCTTTGCGCCGATACTCCGACAAGCCGACAATCAGCCCGGGGCTTTGGAATATCTCGCCACGAAGTCACCGTGCACGGAAATGGTTGCGGGTATCAGCCCATGCCCTTTTATGACAATGCGTGAGGTAACGATTTTATCCCGCCGTGACAAGGGTACAATCGCCGCAATATCACGAAGTCATGCATGCCTGAAACAGCATTTCGTTTGGCGGCTTCCGCTTGGAAAACGCTTTCGCCGGAAGGGCCCGCCAAGCAATTTCCATCACTACCGCAAGACGCCTGCGGCAACGCGTCCATGGAAAGGGTCCGTGTAACGCGTCCATGTCAGTTTCCGCGCAACCGATCCGTTTCGCGGCGCTCCTTCTTGGTCGGCCTTCCCGCGCCGCTCTCGCGCTGCGGCATTGCGGGCTCGACTGACGCCGCAGAAGCCGGCGGCGGCGAAAGATCTTCATAGAGAAGCTGGGCTTCCGGTGCCGGACCGCGGCGCTCTCCTGGAGCGAGTATCTTATAGACGAGGATGCGCCGATCCAGCGTAATGGTCAGCACGTCACCGACCTTCACTTGATGGGCAGCCTGCTCGATCTTGTCGCGATTGACCCGGACCTTGCCGCCGACGGCGAGTTTCGCCGCCAGCGATCTTGATTTGACCACGCGCGCAAAGAACAGCCACTTGTCGATTCGCTGTTTAGCGCCCGTTTCTACGGTCATCTTACTTCTTCATCTGTTCTTTCAGAGCCAGAAGCTTGGCGAAAGGCGAGTCGGGATCGATACGCGCAGGGCGTTCCTGCTCGACGCGCTTGGCACCCTGATGACCGTGATCGCGCTTCGGCTGGCGCTGATTGCCGCCACGGAAATCGCCCTTGCCGCCTTCACGCTTGCCTTCACCGTCATGACGCTTCTGCTTGTCGAAGCGCTTGCCGCCGCGATCATTGCGAGCCTGCTGCTCGGCACCGTCGGATTTGCGCGCCTCGCCACCCTGATCGCGGTTCTGATGACCGCGATTCTGGTTGCCGCGATTTTGGCGCTGACGGTTCTGGTCCTGATTACGGTTGCGGCCTTCGAAGCGACCCTGACGCCAGAGAAGAACAGGCTTTGGCTCTTCAGCCGCAGCTTCTGCTGTTTCACCGGCCGGCGCCGCTTCCGCTGCCACAGGAGCAACTTCGTCCACCTTGGCTTCGGTCTCCGCCTCAGCAACGACAACCGGTGCAGGCACGGGTTCAGCCGCTGGAACGGCAGGCTTTTCGGCTTCTGCAGCCGGAGAAACGCCAGCTTCCTTTGCGGCAGCTTCAGCTGCGAAAGCGTCGAGCTCAGCAAGCTTCGCCGTCACGGCAGCGGCTTCCATCGCCTCATGGCGATAACCGAGACTGCGCAGGATTTCTTCCATATCGTCTGTGGTTGCCCCCAGAATCGACATCATGGCAGGCGTGACGATGAAGCGTCCGCCGTCATAAGCACCATCCGGACGCGCACCGGAACCCGGACGCCAGGCAAGCGCCGGACGAATAAGATCGGCAAGACGCTCCAGAATATCGATGCGCACGGCGCGACGGCCCAGCACGCGATAGCCTGCCAGACGATAGAACATCGGATCGAAAGCCGGATCGACCACGACCGAAGTGCGGCCAGCGGCCAGCACATTCACGACATCGCCGTAACCCGCACGTTCGCGGCCATCGTTCTTGAGCGCCCACAGCAGCGTGATGAGGCCAGCCGGGGCGGGCTTCAACAGCATGGGCATGAAGACATGATAGGCACCGAAACGCACGCCAAGGCGGCGAAGCGCCGCGCGCGAATCCTGATCGAGACCGCGCACTTCCTCCGCCACATCGCGGCGCGGAAGAATGCCCAGATTCTCGACGATCTGGAATGCGAGACCGCGCGTCATGCCGGTCAGGGCATCAGCGGCAGCCAGATCGGTAAGCGGCTTCAAAACGGTTTCGATATGATGCGCGACGAAACGGTCGATGCGTGCGGCAACCTTGTCACGCGCTGCTCCCGTCAGCTGTTCGTCGGCCAGGATCACCGCGCGCGGCTTCAGCAGGTCATCGCCTGCAACCAGCGTTGCGACCGTTGCTCCGACCCAGCGCATGACGCCATCCGAGCCCAGTGCGAAGTCGCCGTTCGGCGCAGCAGCAAAGCGCTCCGCGCGGCGTTCGAACTCGGCGGCCAGCGCCTTTTGTGCAGCCGACTTCACCGCCTTGGCGTCCGGCCCTTCGGCCTGAACGTCAGCGGTAAAACGGAATCCTTCCAGTTGCCCGACATTATGGCCTTCGACAATCACGTCTCCGGCCGGGCTGATTTCTGCTTCAAGCATGGCATTCTCTCTCAGGCGCCTCATAAGCACGCTTGTCCTGCGGTCTACAAAGCGTTTCGTCAACCTTTCATGCAGCGCGTCGGACAATCTGTCCTCAATTTCGCGCGTCTTTTCCTGCCAGTGTGTCGGATCGGCAAGCCATCCCGGCCTGTGCGACACGAAAGTCCAGGTGCGGATTTGCGCCACGCGATGCGACAGGGTGTCGATTTCCCCCTCTGTGCTGTCGGCGCGGCGCACCTGTTCGCTCATATAATCTTCATCGACGCTCCCTCGGCGGACAAGATCCTGGTAGATGGTTGCAATGATATCGGCATGCTGCGCCGGCGCGATCTTGCGATAGTCGGGCAGCGCGCAGGCGTCCCACAAAAGCTCGATCCGTGCCGGCGTCTTTGCGAGCCGCACAATCTCTTCGTCTTTCGACAAATTTTCAAGCGCTTGTTGATCGACAGCCGGCAAAGCCTTTGCCAGGCCTTCAACCGGTGCGGGCGTTTCCAGAGAATACCGCAGGGAATCGAGCGACGAAAAGTCGAAACGCGCCGTGCGCCATTGCAGAACTTTCACCGGATCGAAATTATGCGCTTCCACCCGCTCGACCAGTTCTTCATCGAACGGATGCACCTGTCCCGTCACGCCGAATGTGCCGTCACGCAGATGACGTCCGGCGCGCCCCGCAATCTGCCCCACTTCGGCTGGCGTCAGATCGCGGAACTGATAGCCGTCGAATTTGCGGTTCTGCGCAAAAGCGACATGGTCGACATCCAGATTCAGTCCCATGCCGATGGCGTCGGTCGCTACCAGAAAATCGACATCGCCCGACTGGTAAAGCTCCACCTGCGCATTGCGAGTACGCGGAGATAGCGCGCCCATCACCACCGCTGCACCGCCCCGCTGGCGACGGATCAGCTCGGCAATGGCGTAAACCTCATCGGCGGAAAAAGCGACGATTGCCGAACGGTTCGGCAGGCGGGTAATCTTCTTGGAACCGGCATAGGCCAGATGTGAGAGGCGCGGCCGCGTCACCACATTGATGCCGCGCAGCAGCTTTTCCAGAATGCCGCGCATGGTTCCGGCACCAAGCAGCAGCGTTTCCTGCCGCCCGCGCAGATGCAGGATGCGGTCGGTGAAAATATGGCCGCGCTCAAGATCGCCAGCCAGTTGCACCTCATCAATGGCCACGAAAGCCACATCGGTGCGGCGCGGCATGGCCTCGACCGTGCAGACGGAATAGCGCGCGCCGGGCGGCACGATCTTTTCCTCGCCCGTTACCAGCGCAACATTGGCCGCACCGACCCGTTCCACGACGCGGTTATAGACCTCGCGCGCCAAAAGGCGCAGCGGCAGGCCAATCATGCCGCTTCCATGCGACAGCATGCGTTCGATAGCCAGATGCGTTTTGCCGGTATTGGTCGGCCCAAGCACGGCTGTCACATCGCGGCCACTCAGGGTCAGCGGCAAATCATGGGCAGGGAGTTGGTTCATGCCAATAATCGGATTCCCGGTACAAGCGCCCTTTACGGGCTGGATGCTGGTTCTGCGATAGCACTATACGACCTGCACCGAAAGCGCTCCTGTTAAGTTTAAATATGGGCCAATTGCCGATATGTCGACGACCGATGTGAAGCCGGTCAATAACGTGTCGGTTAACAATTGGAACGACTCTGGAACGAATCGGCGACGAATCGCTGACTCCGACAGCTTCGCCATTTGTTCACGGCAACATATAGTAAGCCTAACACAAACGCCCACAACATGATGAATCAAATGTTCCGCTTGTCCGTGTTCTCCTGACGCGAAACACCATGGTTGTTAACCTTTGGCAAAACCTGTCAACAGACGTTGCGAAAGGCTAAGCGATGTTTCAGAAAATTTTAATGATTACTGATACTTCCTTAATGCCAAAAGGGGCGGAAACAGGATTTCCGTTAACCTTCAGGCCAAAGCCGGAACGAATCGGCGACGAATCGCTGATCCGCAAAGTTTCTCCATTTGTTCTCACCACATCTTGTGGGCAGCAATCAAGGCACACCATAGAAAATCGATGTTGAATGGACTTCGACGCCTGTTTCAACGGTTTTGCGTTAACTTTTCCGGCAACGCCACCCTATCCAGCGCATCCGATTTCAATCCCCTCATTGCGGAAACAAAAAGGCGGACGGAGCTATTTCTCCGCCCGCCCCCTTTCAATGAAGAAAAAGTCAGTCGCGTTCGACGCACAAAGCGACGCCCATGCCGCCGCCGATGCAAAGTGTTGCCAAACCGCGCTTCGCATCACGGCGCTTCATTTCGTAAAGCAGCGTCGTCAGCACGCGCGCTCCAGAAGCGCCGATCGGATGGCCTATAGCGATTGCTCCGCCATTGACGTTGACAATATCCGGATTGAGGCCGAGGTCGCGCACTACGGCACAGGACTGCGCTGCGAAGGCTTCATTGGCTTCGACCAGATCGAGATCGCCAACGCTCCAGCCTGCCTTTTCCAGCGCCTTCTTCGTTGCCGGGATAGGGCCCGTTCCCATGATCGACGGATCGACGCCAGCAGTTGCCCAGGAAACGATACGGCCAAGCGGCTTCACGCCGCGCTTTGCGGCTTCATCCGCATCCATCAGCACAACCGCTGCAGCGCCGTCGTTGATGCCAGACGCATTGCCCGCAGTAACCGTTCCATCCTTGTCGAAAGCGGGCTTCAGCTTGGTCAAAGCCTCCATCGTTGTGCCGGGACGGATATATTCGTCCGCCGAAACAACCACATCACCCTTGCGGCCCTTCACAGTGAAGGGAACGATTTCGTCCTCAAACCTGCCCGCATTCTGTGCGGCTTCCGCCTTCTGCTGCGATGCCAGTGCAAACTCATCCTGTTCAACGCGGCTTAACTGCCATTGGCGGGCGATATTTTCCGCCGTGATGCCCATGAGATAACCGTTGAAAGCATCGATCAGCCCATCCTTCAGCATGGTGTCGACCATCTTGAAATCGCCCATCTTCACGCCTGAGCGCAGATGCGCGCAATGCGGCGCCATGGACATGGATTCCTGACCGCCCGCCACGATTATTCTCGCATCGCCGGAAAGAATCTGCTGCATGCCCACCGCAACCGCCCGTAGACCCGAGCCGCACAGCTGGTTGATGGAAAACGCCGTCGTCTCCTTGGGGCAACCGGCACCCATAGCGGCCTGCCGCGCAGGGTTCTGGCCCTCGCCTGCCGTCAGCACCTGTCCCAGAATGACCTCATCCACCTCCGTCGCCGCCACACCGGCGCGTTCCAGCGCACTTTTGATGGCCGCAGCACCCAATGCATGGGCCGGGACATTGCCAAATGCGCCGTTGAATGCGCCCACAGCGGTACGGGCCGCACTGGCAATGACGATGGCTTTCGGTTCGGACATTCTTTCCTCCTTGAAATGTTCCGCAACACAAAGACCAATTTTCGGGCCTTGGCAAGCTTTGCCGTGCTGCGCGAGCCGTCTTCATGAAATTCGATAAAGTGTTTTTCCTGTGACGAGAAGCATTGGAGTGTGCATCGCGGGTCGCTACAGCCTAAATTACGTTGAGCTACAAATAGGAGATATCCATGCCTTCGCTGACCCTCGAACGAGCCAATACGATCATCACCGGTGCCTTTGCCAAGGCAAACGAACTGAAATTGAAGCCGCTTGCTGTTTGCGTGCTTGATGCCGGCGGCCATGTAAAGGCTTTCCAGCGTCAGGACGGCGCGTCCATGCTCCGCTTTGAAATCGGCTCGGGCAAGGCCTATGGCGCGCTTGCCGTCGGCACCGGCTCGCGCTGGCTGAACAATCAGGCGAAGGATCGTCCGCATTTTCTGGAAGGTCTTTCCGGTGTCTCGGGCGGCAAGATCGTGCCGGTGCCGGGCGGCGTTCTGATCAAGGACGCAGGCGGCGAAATCCTCGGCGCGGTCGGCATCTCCGGCGACACATCGGACAATGACGAAATCGCCGCCATCGCTGGCATCGAAGCTGCGGGCTTTGCGTTCGACGCGGGCTGATATCCAACAAAAGCTCGCGATCTAGGCCGCTTCATGCGGCCTTTTTCATGTGCCTTGCCGAAATGACCGGCACAAAATAAAACGCCGCTCCCGAACAAACGGGAACGGCGTTTTGAAAACCATCTTTCGGCTGCTATGCAGCGTCAGACTTATTCCTTGGCTTCGAGGACCTGACGGCCGCGATACATACCGCTCTTCAGATCGATATGATGCGGACGACGAAGTTCGCCCGAGTTCTTGTCCTCGACATAGGTCGGGGCCTTGAGAGCGTCAGCCGAACGGCGCATGCCGCGCTTCGACGGAGACGTTTTTCGTTTTGGTACTGCCATGGATCCAGCTCCACTGATCGGTCAATAAACGTCCGGCACGGCCCCGAAGAGCCTGTCACATCGGACAAAATTCCGGAAAGTCACGTGCCTATACACGCTCTCACCGCGTTTGACCAGCGGGAGTCTTATCTTTTTTTCGTATCATCGATTTATTGCACGCAAACCACATAGGGCCCCGACCGTGCTGCGCGTCCGGCCACGATCCGGGCAATGCGCTGCATATTGCGTGTCGGCTTGGCTGGATTGCGCAATGCCGGGTTCGGCAGCGTGACGGCGAGCAATGCCGATTGCTGGGCGTTGAGTTTTGCCGCGGGGCGCTTGAAATAGTGCTGGGCGGCGGCCTCGATCCCGTAAATGCCCGGCCCCCATTCAGCGATATTGAGATAAATCTCCATTATGCGCCTTTTGGACAGAAGCCCGTCGGCTGCCAGCGCCAGCGGAAATTCAAGCCCCTTGCGGACATAGGAGCGCCCGTTCCAGAGGAAGAGGTTCTTCATGGTCTGCATGGTTATGGTGGACGCGCCGCGGCTCGGGCCGCCTTCGCCTGCATCATCCAGAACCAGCCCCAACTGATGCCAGTCCACCCCGCCATGGCTGCAAAACTGGCCGTCCTCGGCCATCATCACCGAGTTGACGAGAACCGGCGCGATATCGTCGAGCCCCACCCACCTGCGGTCCACGTCCTGGAACAGAACATAATCCTTGACCATCAGGGTCGAGATCGGGCGGACAAAGGGTACGGAGTAGATGAAAAGCAGGAAAACCGGCAGCACGGCCAGAATCACCAGAATCTTGAGCGCAAGAGCAATCCGGGCACCCCAAACAGGATCTGCCAGATAATTGCGACCATCTTTGCTCTTGATGATGATTTTTGCCACTGCCACTGCCTGCTGCCCTTCCCCCAAGCGACATAAACCATTCCTTAATAAGTTTGAACCGGATTCCATAATCCTGTCAGGGAAACAAGTCGAAACCCGGCGTTTCGTGACGTTCAAATGAAAAAGCCTGTGCTGATCGCTGTGGCCAGTTGACCAACCCGGCGCTTTCGTCCATCCCCTTTGCCATGGAAAAGCTGCCGACCGATTTCACCGCCGTTCTCAACCTTCGCGCCATGGAAGTGGAAATGGCACTGACGGGCCTTCTGGACCAGCGCCTCAGGACGGGAGAAATCGCCCGCCCGGAAAGGCTGCTCGCCGCCATGCGCCACGGTGTCCTGAACGGCGGCAAGCGCCTCCGGCCTTTTCTGGTTGTCGAAAGTGCCGCCCTCTTTGGCAAGAGCGGCGATGCCGTTCTGCGTGTCGCCGCCGCACTTGAATGCATTCACTGCTATTCACTTGTTCATGACGACCTGCCTGCGATGGATGACGACGATCTGCGGCGCGGCCAGCCGACCGTACACAAGGCATTTGACGAAGCAGCAGCCATTCTGGCCGGCGACAGCCTTCTGACCTACGCTTTCGACATTATCGCATCCGATGAAACCGACCTTGATGCAACAACCCGCGTGCAGCTGGTGTCTGCGCTGGCGCGCGCGTCGGGCCTTGGCGGCATGGCAGGCGGGCAGGCTCTCGATCTGATGGCCGAAACCAGCAAGCCGGACGAGGCAGGCATCATTACGCTTCAGGCAATGAAGACCGGCGCGCTGATCCGTTTTGCCTGCGAGGCGGGGGCCATCATCGCCAGCGCATCAACCGAAGATCGCGAGCGCATGGCCGAATTCGGATCGGCCATCGGCCTTGCCTTCCAGCTGGCGGACGACCTTCTGGACGTGACCGCCGACGCCGAGGCGATGGGCAAGGCCACCGGCAAGGATGCCGCCGCCGGAAAAGCCACGCTGGTTTCACTTCACGGCATCGACTGGACCCGCAAGCAGCTTGCGGGACTGGTTGCCCAGGCGGAAAGCCTGCTGGCACCATTCGGCAAGGACGCCGATATTCTCAAGCAGGCCGCCCGCTTCATCGCCGAGCGGCAGAACTGAAATTCACAGATCGTCCTCACGCACCTTGATCAGAACGACGTCATCAGCGGAAAGCACGCGCCCGTCTTGAGCGCGCACATCAAGCGTGGCCACATCCTCGCCTGAGATGCTGTCGACGAGGCGTGAATGCGTCTCGCCGGGCGCAAAGAGATGCTTTTCACCCCATTGGCGAAGCGACACGATAACAGGCAGCAGATCGCGCCCTTTTGCCGTCAACCGATATTCCTGATGCGCTCCGCCCTTGGGATCCGGTACAGCTTCCATGATGCCCTCCCCCGTCAGCTTGCGCAGGCGGTCGGAAAGAATATTGCGGGCGATTCCCAGATTTTTCTGAAAGGCGCTGAAACGCGTCACACCATCAAAAGCTTCACGGACAATCAGCAGCGACCACCAGTCGCCGATCACGTCAAGCGCGCGCGCACTGGGGCAATAATCGCCTTTCAAGCTTTTTTTCCGAACCATATTCGCTCCATCGATTGCAACATGGTTGCAATATAAAACCTTTTGCACTACAAGCAAAATGGTTTCATATTGAAACCATTTTAGGAGCCCATCATGCAAACTTCAACCGACGCGGCAGCAAGGCTGTCCGCGAACCCTGATGCGCGCCCTGCGCTTTCCTCGGCTACTCTTTTTCTGTTTGCGGCAGCAAGCGGACTGGCGGTAGCCAATGTCTATTTCGCCCACCCTTTACTTGATGTGATGGCCGACGACCTCGGCCTCAAGCGGTCAACCGCGGGCTTTATCGTCGCCGCCAGCCAGCTCGGTTATGCACTCGGCCTGATTTTCCTCGTTCCGCTCGGCGACCTGTTCAACCGGCGCAAGCTCATCATCACGCATTTCCTTCTGTCGGTCCTGTCACTGATCGCAATCGGCCTTGCGGCCAATGCCACCGTACTTCTGGTCGCCATGGCCGTTATGGGGCTGCTCGCTGTCGTCACGCAGGCGCTCGTCGCCTATGCGGCTAGCCTCGCGGAACCTGCGCGGCGCGGCCATGTGGTCGGCATCGTCACCAGCGGCATTGTGCTCGGCATATTGCTGGCGCGCGCCATAGCTGGCGCCCTTACCGACATTGGCGGCTGGCGTATCGTCTATTTCGTTTCCGCCATTCTGACGCTTTCAATCGCGCTCCTGCTCTGGCGCGCCCTCCCCGACCAGAAGCGCCAACCCACCAGCGTCCGCTATCCGGCACTTATTCTGTCGCTCGTATCGCTGTTTCGTTCCGAACCGGTGCTGCGCATTCGCGCCATCATCGCCATGCTGATCTTCGCCAATATCACCACCTTGCTCGCACCACTGGTCATGCCGCTCAGCGCACCGCCCTTCGAACTGAGCCACGCCCAGATCGGCCTGTTCGGGCTGGCAGGTGCAGCAGGAGCACTGGCCGCATCGCGTGCAGGCAGCGTTGCCGACCGTGGCCATGCGCAGCGCATGACAGGCTTTGCCTTGCTCCTGATGTTTATCTCGTGGGGATTGATAGCCCTGCTTGGGCACTCGCTGCTCTGGTTGATCGCAGGCGTGCTGGTACTCGACTTCGGCCTTCAGGCCGTCCACGTCACCAACCAGGCGATGATCTACCGCGTGCGGCCGGACGCGCAGAACAGGCTTACCGCCGCCTATATGGTTTTCTATTCCATCGGCAGCGCCAGCGGTTCGGCGGCTTCAACCTGGATCTATGCTCATGCAGGCTGGAACGGCGTCTGCCTGCTCGGTGCAGGCATCAGCCTTGTCACGCTCGTCTTCTGGGCAGCAACACTGAAAACAACGCCAGAAGCCGCAACACGCGCGGTAAGCTGTTCGGCCTAGGGCATTCCGGTTAAACGGCGTCGCCTGAACCGGTCTAACATTTTGTTTTTATCGCATTATCCGACGCAGAACCGCTTCGCACTTTTGCTGGAAATGCTCTAGTTCTGACCGGAGGCAACCTTCTGCTCAAGCCCGAAGCGGTTCTCGATGTAATCGGCAACCATCTTCTGGAAGTCCTCGGCAATGGCGGGACCACGCAGCGTCGTGACCTTCTTGCCATCGACAAAGACCGGCGCGGACGGCGTTTCGCCCGTGCCGGGAAGCGAAATGCCGATATCGGCATGTTTCGATTCGCCCGGCCCGTTGACGATGCAGCCCATGACGGCAACCGAAAGCGCTTCCACGCCGGGATATTTCTCACGCCAGACAGGCATGTTGCGGCGGATATCGTCCTGAATGGTCTGCGCCAGTTCCTGAAACACCGTCGACGTCGTGCGTCCGCAGCCCGGGCAGGCCGCAACGATCGGAATGAACTGCCGGAAGCCCATGGTCTGCAGCAATTCCTGCGCCACCTGCACTTCGCGAGTGCGGTCGCCACCCGGCTCCGGCGTCAGCGAAATGCGGATCGTGTCGCCAATACCCTGCTGCAGCAGAATGCCCATCGCCGCCGACGAGGCAACAATGCCCTTGGTGCCCATGCCTGCTTCGGTAAGGCCCAGATGCAGGGCGTGGTCGGAACGCTGCGCCAGCATCGTATAGACGGCAATCAGGTCCTGCACCTGACTGACCTTGGCCGACAGGATGATCTTGTCACGGCCAAGCCCGATCTCTTCGGCAAGATTGGCCGAAATAAGCGCTGACTGCACAATGGCTTCGCGCATGACTTCCTGCGCGGAAAGCGGTGCACCCTCAGCCTGATTGCGATCCATCAGCGTGGTCAGGAGTTCCTGATCGAGCGAACCCCAGTTCACCCCGATACGTACCGGCTTGTCATAGCGGATCGCCATTTCGACAATATCGGCGAACTGCTTGTCCTTCTTGTCCTTGAAACCGACATTGCCCGGATTGATGCGATATTTCGCAAGCGCTTCCGCACAGGCCGGATGATCGGCCAGCAGCTTGTGGCCGATATAATGGAAATCGCCCACCAGCGGCACATTGTGTCCGAGACGTTCGAGCCGCTCGCGGATTTTCGGGACGGCGGCAGCCGATTCATCGCGATCCACCGTGATGCGCACGATCTCCGACCCGGCACGATGAAGGGCCGCCACCTGCGCCACGGTGGAATCCACATCTGCGGTGTCCGTATTGGTCATCGACTGCACGACGACGGGCGCACTGCCGCCGACGATAACGCCACCGACACTGACACCAACCGACTGGCGGCGAGGAAATGGATGCGAAAAATAGCTGACGGTCTCGGAAGACATTTTGCTCTGTTCTTAACTGTACCTGTTTTCAGGTGGCGCAGCGCGACGCGAATGTCAACGGCTGCAATACTCCGGGTCTGCATTTCTCCGGGCCTGCGTATATCCGGCTTGCGCTTTATATAATCGCTTGCCGAGGCAATGTCGCCCTCTCATTATGTCGTGACCACATGGAGGAGCCCGCCAATGAACGACACATCTGCCCGCAAGACCGCAATCATCACCGGATCGAATTCCGGGATCGGCCTCGGTATAGCCCATGCACTGGCGGCGGCGGGACACAACGTCGTGATAAATTCCTTCACCGACCGCGACGAGGATCATGCACTTGCCGCCAAGCTGGCTGAAGAGCATGGCGCAAGCGTGGTCTATATCGCCGCCGATATGTCAAAGGCGGATCAATGCCGCGCGCTGATCACAGAAACTGCAAGGCGGTTCGGCAGCGTGGGCATTCTCGTCAACAATGCCGGTATCCAGCATGTATCGCCAGTGGAAGAGTTTGCGCCTGAGCAATGGGACCGCATCATCGCGATCAACCTGACATCGGCCTTCCACACCTCCGCCGCCGCCATCCCGCATATGCGCAAGGCGGGCTGGGGCCGCATTATCAATATCGCCTCGGCGCACGGTCTCGTGGCTTCGCCGTTCAAGTCGGCCTATGTGGCCGCCAAGCACGGCATTGTCGGCTTTACCAAGACGCTGGCGCTGGAACTTGCGACCGCCAAGATCACCGCCAATTCCATCTGCCCCGGCTATGTTCTGACCCCGCTTGTCGAAGCGCAGATACCGGACCAGATGAAGGCTTACCACATGGACCGCGAAACCGTGATCCGCGACGTTATGCTGGACAAACAGCCGACGAAGGAATTCGTCACCACCGCGCAGATCGGGGCAGTTGCCGCCTTCCTCGCCAGCGATGCGGCAGCGCAGATCAACGGCGCTGCCATTCCCGTCGACGGCGGCTGGACGGCGGAGTAGCGCATCCCGAAAAGTGGAAGCCGGTTTTCGGATAAGATGCGCGTCAAGAAAGTTTAATGCTTTTGATCCGCATATCGGGCCAGGCTTGAGAAGGCGAGCACCACCAGCAGCAGGACTGGAAGCGCCAGAAACACCACGCCGAAGCCGCTGTGCTTGGCGACAAAGCCGATCAGCGACGGCGCCACCAGCATGCCGGAATAGCCAAGCGTAGTCGCGATGGACAGGCCGACGCTCGGATTGACGCCCGGCATGTTGCCAGCCATCGAAAAGGCTATCGGCACCATGTTGGAAATGCCGATCCCGCAGATCGCGAAACCGATAATCGCCATTGTCGAGCTGTTTCCGAGACCGACGATCAACATGCCGATGATGGCGATGGTTGTGCAGGCGCGCAGGGTTTTAACCGCGCCGAACCGGTCGCGGACCAGATCGCCCGCAAAACGCATGACGGCCATGGCACCTGAAAACGCCGCAAAACCAAAACCCGCCACTGTTACCGAAGCGCCCAGATCCTGGCGCATATGGTAAGCGCCCCAGTCAAGAATAGCGCCTTCCGGCACCATGGAAAACAGCGCCATGACGCCGACAAGCCATGGCAGAGGATTGCGCGGCAGGGTCAGCTTCTGCTTTTCGCCGCTTGGATGATGGTGCTCCGTGTCCGCAATGATCGACGGCCAGGCAATCGCGATCAGGATGGCGGCGATGATTGTCGTCACCAGCGCATGAACGGCCGACCCGAATTGCGCAATGAGAAAGCCGCCGCTTGCAGCACCGATCAAGCCGCCAAGGCTCCAGAAAGCGTGGCAGGACGACATGATCGCCCGGCGCATCTTTTTCTCGACCGCCACCGCATTGGCATTCATCGACACATCCATCGCGGCCATGGTCCCGCCGAAATAGAACATCACGATCACAGCCGTAACCACATTCGGAACCAGCGCGATGATGAGCAATGCCGGAATGAAGGCAAGCGCAAAAATGCGCACCACAATGCCCGAGCCGCGATGCGCCGAAAGAGCGCCCGCGACCGGCATCATGGCCAGGGAGCCGAGACCGAAGATCAGGATCATCAGCCCCATACCGGCGCTGTCGAGACCCAGACGTGCAGCAAATTCCGGGATTTTCGGGGCCCAGCCGCCGAAAATATAACCGTTCATCAGGAAGAGGAGCGCAACGGCGATCCGCTCTCTGGTTATGATCGGCGCACGCGTGGGCGCTGCATCTTCGCGCCCGGAAACCTGTTCCATTTTGCTCTCACCCGCACAAAATCAGCCTTCCACCCAACCACTGAATCGTGACGGCATGGCTGATGAAATCACTGTTTATCCTCAGATCCACGGAAAATCGAGAGCTCACAACCAATCAGTTGCGACTGAGCGCCGTTGCCGTGCCTGCAACGATCAGGGCCGCGCCGCCAGCCCGCTTCGCCCACAGACGCGCGCGTGACGCGGCCAGAACGCCTCTCGCTCTTGAAGCCGCAAGCGCATAGAGCGCATCGGTCATGCCCACCACCAGCGTGAAAGTGGCGATCAGAATTGCCGCCTGCGGCCAGTAAGGAAAGTTCAGATCAATGAATTGCGGCACGAAAGCCACAAAAAACACGATTGTCTTCGGGTGGAAAATCCCGATTGCAATATTGCTCAGGAAAGCGAGCCTGGGCGAAATGGGGCGCGTTTCCGTCACGCCCGCCACCGGCTCGCCTCTGCTTTTCCAGATTGCCATGACGCCAAGCCCGATCAGGTAAAGCGCACCCGCCCATTTGAGAATGGTAAAGGCTAGCGCCGATGCCGCCAGCAAGGCTCCCACGCCGGCCAGCGACAGGGTGATGGCGCAGAAATTGCCGACCGCCATTCCGGCAACGGAGGCCAGAGCCGTCCGCGTGCCGGATGAGATGGCATAGCCAACAATGCTGAGCACACCAGGACCGGGGATAAGCCCCATGACGAGCGAGGCCAGCACAAAGCCGATCCAAAGATGCATGTTCATGACTGCTCCCTCACATTCCCTACTCGCCGTAGACGATCAGCAGATCCTTCGCGTCGATCTGTTCGCCGGGGCGTACCAGCACTTCGGCGATGACACCATCGCGTTCGGCATGGATGGCGGTTTCCATCTTCATCGCTTCGATGGATAGAAGCACATCGCCCTGCGAAACCTTCTGACCGGTCGCCACGGCAACGGTCGAAACGACACCCGGCATCGGCGCGCCGACCTGCTTGTCGTTGCCCGCCTCCACCTTGCGGCGGACACCGCCCGAAGCGCCCTTGGCGCGGTTCGGCACCTTGATGCGGCGCGGCTGGCCGTTCAGCTCGAAGAACACCGTCACCATGCCCTTCTCGTCGGTCTCGCTCATCGCCTGATTGACGATCACCAGCGTCTTGCCGCGCTCCAGATCGACAAAGACTTCTTCTTCCGGCTTGAGGCCATAGAAATAAACCGGCGTCGGCAGCACGCTTGTCGGGCCATAGGTTTCCTGCGCGGCAGCATAATCCGTGAAGACTTTCGGATACATCAGCGCTGAGGCAAATTCCTGATCGGAAAGCTTGCGGCCCACTGTTTCCTCAAAGCCCTTGCGCTCCGCATCGAGATCGGCGGCAGGCAGAAGCGAGCCGGGACGCACGGTGAAAGGCTTTTCGCCCTTCAGAATCTTTTTCTGCAAGGCTTCCGGCCAGCCCGAAGGCGGCTGACCGAGATCGCCGCGCATCATCGACACCACCGAATCCGGGAAAGCAATGTCCTTGGCCGGGTTCTCCACGTCGGCAACGGTGAGGTCTTGGCTGACCATCATCAATGCCATGTCACCGACCACCTTCGAGGATGGCGTGACCTTGACGATATCGCCGAACATGCGGTTCACATCGGCATAGGCCTGCGCCACTTCATGCCAGCGCGTTTCAAGCCCCAGCGAACGCGCCTGTTCCTTCAGGTTTGTGAACTGTCCGCCCGGCATTTCATGGAGATAGACTTCCGAGGCCGGCCCCTTGAGGTCGCTTTCAAAGGCCGCATATTGGTTGCGCACCGCTTCCCAGTAAAAGGAAATGCGGCGGATCGACTGCGAGTCCAGTTCCGGATCGCGCTCCGAACCGTGCAGCGCCTCCACGATGGAACCCAGGCAAGGCTGCGACGTGTTGCCCGACAGCGCATCCATCGCCGCATCGACAATGTCGACGCCCGCATCGATTGCGGCAAGCACGGTCGCGGCCGAAATGCCTGACGTGTCATGCGTATGGAAATGGATCGGCAGATCGGTTTCCTCACGCAGCGCCTTGAACAGCACGCGCGCGGCGGCAGGCTTCAAAAGCCCCGCCATATCCTTCACCGCGATGATATGCGCGCCTGCCTTTTCGACTTCCTTCGCCAGATCGACATAATATTTGAGGTCGTACTTGGCGCGTTCCGGATTGAGGATATCGCCGGTGTAGCAGATCGCCGCTTCACAAAGCTTGTTTTCCTCCAGCACCGCATCCATCGACACGCGCATGTTCTCCACCCAGTTGAGGCTGTCGAAGACGCGGAACAGATCGATGCCGCCGCGCGCAGCTTCGCGCACGAAATATTTCACGACATTGTCGGGATAGGATTTGTAGCCAACACCGTTCGCACCGCGCAGAAGCATCTGCAGAAGAAGGTTCGGCGCGCCTTCACGCACCATCGCCAGACGCTCCCACGGGTCTTCTGTGAGGAAGCGCATCGAGACATCGAAGGTTGCGCCGCCCCAGCACTCCAGAGAAAACAGGTTCGGCAGCGCCTGCGCGTAGGAATTGGCGATACGGGCAATGTCATAGGTGCGCACGCGGGTGGCAAGCAGTGACTGATGCCCATCGCGCATGGTGGTGTCGGTAATCAGCGCACGCTTTTCATTGCGCACCCATTCGGCGAATTTCTTCGGCCCCAGCTGGTCCAGACGCTGCTTGGTGCCATCGAGCACCGGCTTGTCGCCGAACCACGGCACGCGCGGTTTGGCAGCATCGCTGGCAGGTTTCGCACGGCCCTTGGTTTCGGGATGTCCGTTGACGGTCACATCGGCAATATAGGTCAGAAGCTTGGTGGCGCGGTCCTGCCGCTTCACCTGCTCGAACAGTTCCGGCGTCGTGTCGATGAAGCGCGTCGTGTAATCGTTCGACTGGAATTTCGGATGATTGATGATCGCTTCGAGGAAAGTGAGGTTCGTCGCCACGCCGCGAATGCGGAATTCGCGGAGCGCCCGATCCATGCGGTGAATGGCTTCAAGCGGTGTCGAGCCGGAGGCCGTCACCTTCACCAGTAGCGGGTCGTAGTAGCGTGTGATGAACGCGCCTGAATAAGCCGTACCGCCGTCCAGACGGATGCCAAAGCCCGCCGCCGAGCGATAGGCCTGAATGCGCCCGTAGTCGGGAATAAAATTCTGTTCCGGGTCTTCCGTCGTAATACGGCATTGCAGCGCGTGACCGTTAAGCCGGATATCTTCCTGGCGGGGCACGCCTGATTCCGGCGTGCCGATGGCAAAGCCTTCGAGAATATGAATCTGCGCCTTGACGATGTCGATGCCGGTCACTTCTTCCGTGACCGTATGCTCCACCTGAATGCGTGGATTGACCTCGATGAAATAGAATTTGCCGCTATCGGCATCCATGAGGAACTCGACGGTCCCCGCGCCGATATAATCGGTAGCATGCGCAATCTTCAGGCCATAATTTGCCAGTTCCTGCCGCTGCGCATCGCCGAGATAGGGCGCGGGCGCGCGCTCCACGACCTTCTGGTTACGGCGCTGGATCGAGCAGTCACGCTCGAAAAGATGAACCGCATTGCCATGCGTATCGCCGAGAATCTGCACCTCGACATGGCGGGCGCGCTCAACGAGCTTTTCGAGGTAAACCTCATCCTTGCCGAAGGCGGCCTTGGCCTCGCGCTTGGCTTCCGTCACCTCGCGGGCGAGATCGGCCTCGGCGCGGATGGCGCGCATACCGCGCCCGCCGCCGCCCCAGCTTGCCTTCAGCATCAGCGGATAGCCGATTTCGGCGGCAAGCTTTTTCACCTCCTCCATGTCGTCCGGCAGCGGATCGGTGGCGGGCACCACCGGCACACCGATCTCGATGGCGAGATTGCGCGCCGCAACCTTGTTGCCGAGGCGGCGCATGGTTTCCGGCTTCGGACCGATGAAGATGATGCCGTTTTCGGCACAGGCTTCGGCAAATTCCGGGCTTTCCGACAACAGGCCATAACCCGGATGGATCGCATCGGCGCCCGAAAGCCTGGCAACGCGAATGATCTCGTCGATCGAAAGATAGCTTTCAATCGGGCCAAGGTCGCGGTCGAGATGCGGGCCGCGCCCTACCTGATAACTCTCGTCGGCCTTGAAGCGATGCAGGGAAAGTTTGTCTTCCTCGGCCCATATGGCCACCGTTTTGAGCCCCAGCTCGTTGGCGGCGCGGAATACGCGGATTGCAATTTCAGATCGGTTGGCGACCAGAATTTTCCGGATTGGCTTTTGGGCGAAAGACAAGGCAGATCTCCCTAACTGCAATGACAAAGGCAGCTTTGATTACATGGCAACAGGCCCAAGCGCAAACGAACTGTGCAACCGCAAGTTAAAAACAATATGCCCGGCTAAATGCCGGGCATATTGCTGAATTTTGTAGCAAATTTTGCTAATATATGAGGCACGAGTGCGGTTCCTATTTTGAGGCAATCACTGGAACCGCTCTCGTGCATTTGCTTTTGCGCATTATCCAACGCAAAACCGCTTCGCACTTTTGCTGGAAATGCTCCATTACTTCTGGAAGTAATTGTACTTGCCGTCTTCACCCTTGCGCCACTCGAACATGACGTAAGGCGACAGGCTTGGATCGCCCTTTGCATCGAAGGTGATGTCGCCGAGCACGGTCTTGAACGGGCCCTTTTCCTTCATCGCGGTGGCGACTTCCTGCGGGTCGTTGCTTCCGGCGGCATTGGCGGCACTGATCAGCGACTGCACACCCGCATAGGCGTAGAACGTATAGGCTTCCGGCTCGAAGCCCTTGTCGCGGAAAGCCTTGATCAGATCGGCGTTCGACTTGTCGTCGCGCGGATCGGGACCGAAGGTGTTCATGACGCCTGCCACGGCATCACCAGCAATCGAGGCCAGTTCGTTGGACACGATGCCATCGCCCGAAATGAACTGCGCCTTGAGGCCCTGATCGGCCATCTGACGAATGAGCAGACCGGCTTCCGGGTGCATGCCGCCCCAGTAAACCGCGGTGATTCCCGCCGCCTTCATCTTGGAGATGAGCGCGGAGAAATCCTTGTCGCCCTGGTTCACGCCTTCGTAGAGCGTCTCCTTCATGCCGCTTTCGTTGAGCGACTTCTTGGTCTCGTCGGCAAGGCCCTGACCATAGGGAGTCTTGTCGTGCAGGATGGCAACCTTGCCGTCCTTGTAATTGTCGGCCATGTATTTACCGGCAACGATGCCCTGCTTGTCGTCACGACGGCAGGTGCGGAAGGTGTTCCACAAGTCGCGCTCGGTGAAGGTCGGGTTGGTGGTGCCGGGCGCAATCATCAGCACGCCGTTTTCGGCATAGATGTCAGAAGTCGGAATGCTGACGCCGGAATTGAAGTGGCCGATGACGAACTGGACGCCATCGCCAACGAACTTGTTTGCAACCGAAATGCCCTGCTTCGGATCAGCTGCGTCGTCACCATAGACGATGGTGATCTGCTCGCCGTTCATGCCGCCCTTGGCATTGGCTTCCGCGACAGCCGCTTCCACACCGCGCTTGATCTGCTCGCCAAAAGCCGCCTGGCTGCCGGTCAACGGTGCGCCGACGCCCAGCTGGATGTCGGCGAAGGATACGCCGCCCATTGCCACCATTGCCGAGAGGCATACGCCGCAGAATAAGGATTTCTTCATTTCAGTTGCTCCCACTAAATCGCACTCCGAAGTTTGAAACGGTTTCCGGAATACGCATCAAAACAGTCATTCACGGCGACCGCCCGACCGAACCGGATGGCCACCATTCTTGCGGGCTTGAACAGCAATGGCTGGACCTGAACCCGGAATTTCGGATGGGAGGCTGCATCAGCCGTTGAAACGCAATTTGGGCTTGAACTGCCCGCGTTGAAACCGGTCCTCCCACCAGATCGCCAGTCAGACACCGGGAATCGCCCTACATCTGACAGCCATCGTAGATAGATTCCCTTTCATTAGGAAAGTAAAGTAATGATTTCGTCTATATTCTGCGTTTCACGCATGACTTTATGCGAGGTCGAAACATGAAAACGAAAATGCCCGGCATAAAGCCGGGCATCTCCACCAATCGGGAAAGAATATAAGCGAAACTTACTGCTGAACGTAAGTATATTTTCCGTCAGCGCCCTTTTCCCACTTATACATGACATAGCCGGGAAGCTTCGGATCGCCCTTTTCATCATAGGAGAGGTCGCCCAGCACCGTCTTGAACGGTCCCTTTTCCTTCATGGCCTTGGCGACTTCCTGCGGATCGTTGCTGCCGGCAGCCTTGGCGGCCTGGGCGAGCGACTGAACCGCCGCATAGGAATAAAGCGTGTAGGCTTCCGGCTCGAAACCGGCGTCACGGAACTTCTTCACCAGATCGGCATTGTTTGGGTTGTTGCGCGGATCGGGACCGAAGGTGTTAAGCGTGCCTTCGACAGCCGGACCGGCGATAGAGGCCAGCTCGTTCGACACGATGCCATCGCCCGAGATGAACTGGGCCTTCACGCCCTGATCGGCCATCTGGCGGATAATGAGACCGGCCTCAGCATGCAGCCCACCCCAGTAAACAACGGTCACGCCAGCCTGCTTGAGCTTGGCGATCAGCGCGGAGAAGTCCTTTTCACCGACGTTGACGCCTTCATAGAGGGTTTCCTTGGCGCCAAGTTCGTTGAGCTTCTTCTTGGTTTCGTCAGCAAGGCCCTGACCATAAGGGGTCTTGTCGTGAATAACGGCGACCTTCGCGTCCTTGAAATGATCGAAGATGTACTGACCGGCAACAATACCCTGCTGGTCGTCACGGCCACAGGTGCGGAAGGTGTTCCAAAGGCCCTGTTCGGTATATTGCGGGTTGGTCGCGCCGGGCGATATTTCGAGGATGCCATTCTCGGCATAGACCTGCGATGCAGGGATCGTGACGCCGGAATTGAAGTGACCGATGACGAACTTGACGCCATCAGCGGCGAACTTGTTGGCTACCGAAATCCCCTGCTTGGGATCGGATACGTCATCACCGACGGTAATGGCAATCTTCTCGCCATTGATGCCGCCCGCATCGTTGACTTCCTTGATCGCGGCTTCCGCGCCCTTTTGAATCTGCGCACCGTAAACAGCATTTGGCCCCGTTACAGGAACACCGATACCGACAAGCACGTCGGCCCAAGCCGAGCCCCCGAAAGCCATTACTGCTGCAAGTGCAACGCCTGAAAAAAGCGATTTCTTCATTGTTGAGACTCCCATCATTGTATTTACCCCGAACGATGTTTTGCATCGCCTTATTTTCTTGCTGATTACTCAGCAATATCTACGCTGAATCTTATTACTGTCAACGTGATCTTGTAAAAAAGCTTCGCCGCATAACGGCGAAGCTTTGAAATTATTTCGCTTTCCAGCTGAGAGGTGACGCCTTTTCATAAAGCCAGCCATACTGCCGCACCATTTGCTTGGTGCGCGTGTAGCGGAAGCCGATCGTGCCTATGATCATCAGGACAATCGTATCCACCAGATAGTACTGGGGCGAAAGAAGGGTTCCCTCGAACAGCGCGAAGTGGATGAAGCGCACCGCAGCGCCCAGTGGGATCAGGTAGATCAGCAGCTGCGGATAGGTGCGCCAGGTCGAAGCGCAGGCACGTCCCGTCATCCAGGCAGCCCAGCCGCCAAGCAGACAGGTGATGAGGAAAAACAACCAGAATGACGGTTCTTCGTAGAGAATACCTTGCATGATTTCCTCCTAGTGCCTTCCGCCTTCGAGATAGGCGGCGCGGACTTCCGGATCGGCCAGCAATTCACGGCCTGCGCCGCTCATGGTGATCGAGCCGTTGACCATCACATAGCCGCGGTCTGCGAGCTTCAGCGCACCGAATGCGTTCTGCTCGACGAGGAAAACCGTCAGCCCCTGGGTGCGGTTCAGTTCCTTGATCGCCTCGAAGATCTGCTTCACGATCAGCGGCGCCAGACCGAGCGACGGTTCATCCAGAAGCAGAAGCTTCGGACGCGCCATCAGCGCGCGGGCGATGGCCAGCATCTGCTGCTCGCCGCCCGAAAGCGTGCCGCCACGCTGGTTGATACGCTCCTTCAGGCGCGGGAACAGGTCGAACATCAGCTTTACGTCTTCATCGAAATATTGCTGATTATCGAGGCTCGCGCCCATCTGGAGATTTTCCAGAACCGTCATGCGCGGGAAGATGCGGCGGCCTTCCGGCGACTGCGCGATGCGCAACTTGGCAATCTCGTGCGGCGGCATGGATGTGATATCCTTGCCGTTGAAGAGAATGCGACCGGTGCGCGCCTTCGGCGAACCGAAGATCGTCATCATGAGCGTCGATTTTCCGGCGCCGTTGGCACCGATCAGCGCCACGATCTCGCCCTCGTCGACAGTCAGGTCGATGCCCTTCAGGGCGCAAATATTGCCGTAATAGGTTTCGACCTTCTCGACGGCCAGAAGCGGTTGCTTTTTCTGCATGGTTTCAGCCTGCATCATTCGCCTCCCTTCTTGGGCTTCGAGGAAGCCTTTGTAGGGGTTTTTGTCGGGGCTTTGGTGCGTTTCGCATCGCCCTTGGGAGCAGTCTTGTCGCCAGCCGGAACATCGGTTGCATCAACAGCGGAAGGCTTTTCGCCCGTCTCCTCGGCAATTTCCTCCTCGATGGCTTCCTCGGCAAGCTGGGCGGCGACCAGATGCGCCGGATCGACAACACCGGGCTTGTCCGCCTCTTCGATGAGTTCGGCGATTTCCTCGTCATCGACGCCGAGATAGGCGGCGATAACGCGCGGATCGTTCTTGACCTCTTCCGGCGCGCCATCGGAAATCTTGGTGCCGTATTCCAGAACGATCACATGATCGGAGATTTCCATGACGACCGACATGTCATGTTCGATCAGCAGGATCGATGTGCCGGTTTCCTTGCGGATATCGAGCAGAAGCTTGTTGAGCTCCGCCGATTCGCGCGGATTGAGACCGGCGGCAGGTTCGTCGAGGCAGAGGATTTCCGGCTCGGTGCACATTGCACGGGCGATCTCCAGACGGCGCTGATCGCCATAGGGCAGATCGCCTGCCGGATCGTCCGCACGGCCGATCAGGTTGATTTTCTCCAGCCAGTAACGCGCCTTTTCAACCGCTTCCTTCGCCGCCGACTTGTAGCCGGGCAGCCCCAGAAGACCCAGGATCGTATAACCGGAAGAACGCATCAGCGTGTTGTGCTGCGCAACGAGCAGGTTTTCCAGAACGGTGAGGCCCGAGAACAGGCGTATGTTCTGGAATGTGCGCGCCACCTTGGCGTGTCTGGTGATCTGGAAATCGGGAAGACGCTCCAGCAAGTACTTGTCGCCCGTCTTCCGGTTCATCGTCAGCATGCCGCCTGTCGGCTTGTAGAAGCCGGTGATGCAGTTGAAGACCGTGGTCTTGCCTGCACCGTTGGGGCCGATGATTGCCGTAATATCCCCGCGCTTCACATTGAAGCTCAGATCATTGATGGCGACGAGGCCACCGAAGCGCATCGAGAGATGCTCGACCTGAAGGATGGTGTCTTTTTGAGTGTTGCCGGACACAGTGCCAGACATTGTGCTTATCTCCGCCATCAGCCGTGCCCTTCCTTGGTAAAGGCACCCGACACCATCTTCTTCTCATGCAGGAACGCGCTCGGTTCTCGACTTCCGACGAAACCGCGCGGTTTCCAGACCATGACCACGACCATGGCGAGGCCGAAGATGAGCATACGGTAGAGTTCGGGGGTGAAATCAGGTCCGAAAATCGCTTTCAGGAAGCTCATTTCACGCAGGATTTCGGTACCGCCGATCATGACGATTGCCGCGATGGCGATGCCGACCAGAGAACCCATGCCACCGAGGACCACGATTGCGAGAATGACGGCGGATTCGAGGAACACGAAGGATTCCGGGCTGACGAAGCCCTGGCGTGCCGCAAAGAAGGAACCGGCGAAGCCACCAAACATCGCGCCCGTCGCAAAGGCCGTGAGCTTGGTCGTGGTGGTGTTGATGCCGAGCGAGCGGCAGGCGATTTCGTCTTCGCGCAACGCTTCCCATGCACGGCCAACCGGCATGCGACGCAGGCGGATGGTGACCCACGCCGTTAGCAGCGCCAGCAGAAGGATGACGTAATAAAGGAAGAACTTGTAATGCGCCGCCGAGAAGGTCAGTCCCATATGGGCCGCAAAACCATCTGGCCCCGCTTTGAAAGGCAGGCCGAAGAAGGTTGCCTTGGCAATGCCGGAAATGCCGAACGTGCCCTTCGTCAGATCGGTCCAATTGATGAGGACCAGACGGATGATTTCACCGAAGGCCAGCGTCACGATGGCGAGATAGTCACCGCGCAGGCGCAGGACCGGAAAGCCCAGAATAACGCCCCACGTCGCAGCGAGAATACCGGCAATCGGCAGCAGCATCCAGAAGGACAGGCCGAAATAGGTGGAAAGCAGCGCGTAGGAATAAGCGCCGACGGCATAGAAGGCGACGTAACCCAGATCGAGAAGACCGGCGAGGCCCACCACGATGTTGAGACCCCAGGCCAGCATCACATAGATGAGGATCTGAACGCCGAAATTGTCGACCCATTTGAGCGATCCCTGCCAGCCAAGCAGCGCGACGATCAGGATCGGGTAGACAAAGAGGAAGGCGACGCCAAGACGCGAGAAGTTGCGGCGCACGAAAGACGGACTTCCGACCGCAACGGCAGGCTGCTTGCTCTTGGCAAGCTTGCGCGCCTCCAGCCAGGGCTGGGCAAAGGCAACGAACAGGAAGCGGCCAATGGCGGCCAGCACGACGATGATGGCCAGCGCGCCCCAGCGCTGTTGCAGCACCAGTTCGTTGTTGATGTTCTGATCGGTCTTGAAACCGATGATGAGGCAGAAGAGGCCCAGCGCCAGAAGACCGGCGAAGAACCCTTCACGGATGGCCCGGCCAAAAAGGGAATCCGGGCGTGAACTCGACTGTGCAGCCATGATTAAACCTTTTCGACTTCAGGACGGCCAAGAATGCCGGACGGCATGAAGATCAGCACGATGGCAAGGATCGAGAACGCGGCAACGTCCTTGTAATCGATCGAGAAATAGGCCGACCACAACGCCTCGATGAGACCGATGAGCAAGCCACCGACCACAGCGCCGGGAAGCGAGCCGATGCCGCCCAGAACCGCTGCCGTGAACGCCTTGACGCCGGGAATGAAGCCGTCGGCAAAGGAAATCACGCCATAGAAGGAGAGGTAGAGCGTACCGGCCACCGCCGCCAGCATCGCACCCATCACGAAGGTAAGCGAAATGACGCGATCAACATTGATGCCAAGAAGCGCCGCCATCTTGCGGTCCTGTTCGCAGGCGCGCTGCGCACGGCCCAGCGAGGTGCGATTGACGATATACCAGAAGATCGTCAGCAGCACCGCGGTCACCACGATGACAACGATCTGCTTCAGCGAAATCGTCACGTTCGTACCGAAGATATTGAAGGAGCCGTTCAGAAGCTGCGGCACCGGCTTGTTGCGCGGACCCTGCGTCACCTGAACGAAATTCGACAAGGCAATCGACATGCCGATAGCCGTGATCAACGGCGCGAGGCGGAACGAACCGCGCAGCGGTCTGTAGGCCACGCGCTCGATCGTCCAGCTCCACAAGCCCGTCAGCAACATGGCGACGATCATCATCAACAGAAGCATCAGCGCAATCGGCAATGCTCCAATGAAAGTTGTGATGATGAGAAAAACAATCAGCGCCATGAAGGCGCCGAGCATGAAGACATCGCCATGAGCAAAGTTGATCATGCCGATAATGCCATAGACCATCGTATAGCCGATGGCGATCAGGCCATAGATCGAGCCGAGCGCAAGCCCGTTGATCACCTGCTGGAAGAAATATTCCATCGAGAAGCCACCCATTTTAACGTCCGGGGTTTTTTTGACGCATCTTTATTTCGTGCGCCTTCATTTTATTCCCGGTTAATTACACCTAACGGCTGTATAGAGGAATGCAAGCCCCTTTTGTCTCAGACAAAAGACTAAGGGCATCATCCCTCCACAAACTAGTCATGTCCCCTATCAAACGTCCTGTATATGTTTTTTTCTCCTACCCGGCGCGCTTTATTCCATATTTTTAGCGTTGCCCGAAAGCCAAAAAATTGGGGGCCAATAAGAAAATTACCAGCCGTACCCACTTTAGGGTCTTTCGGGAGACCAGGTTGCGGGCCTGGCGTCAGCCGGATTTTATTCCTGAACAAATCCCGACGCTGTCCCAGCCTCGTCCCCTCCACTGATCCTACGCGACTGTAAACCCGTGTGCAAAGGGATCGCGGTCATCGATAAAGATCGTATTATATCCCGTCATGCGTGCCCAGCCAGCAATTGAAGGGATGATTGCCGGGCGCCCGTCGACTTCCGCAGCGCGTTCCACGCGGCCGTGGAAAAGCGACCCGATGATGGATTCATGCACGAACTCATCGCCGGGCTTCAGCTTGCCCTTGGCAGCCAGTTGCGCCATGCGCGCAGACGTACCGGTTCCGCAGGGCGAACGGTCGATTGCCTTGTCGCCGTAGAAGACCGCATTGCGGGCATGCGCTTCCGGGTGTTTCGCCTTGCCGGTCCATAGAATATGGCTCAGACGATTGATGTCGGGCAGCAGCGGATGCTGGAACTTGTACTTCTCGTTCAGCCGCTCACGCAGGACCGGGCTCCACGCAATCAGTTGCAGCGCGGAATAATCTTCCATGTCCGTGTAATTTTCCTGGCGTTCGACAATGGCGTAGAAATTGCCGCCATAGGCCACATCAACCTTGAGGTTTCCAAGGTCGGGGCACTCGACTTCCAGCCCTTCGGCATAAAGGAAGGCCGGGACATTGGTGAGGCGCACGCGCTCGACATACTGGCCGTTCTGCTCATATTCGATGGCCACCAGACCGGCGGGCGTATCGAGATTGAGCTTGCCCGGCGTCTTCGGCGTCACCAGCCCCTGCTCTATCGCCATCGTCACGGTTCCAATCGTGCCATGACCGCACATCGGCAGGCAGCCGGAGGTTTCGATGAACAGCACCGCAACGTCGCAATCCGGGCGCGTGGGCGGATAGAGGATCGAGCCCGACATCATGTCATGGCCGCGCGGTTCGAACATCAGCCCGGTGCGAATCCAGTCATATTCGCGCAGAAAATGCGCCCGCTTTTCCATCATGGTCGAACCTTCCAGGTTCGGCCCGCCGCCAGCCACCAGACGCACGGGGTTGCCGCATGTATGTCCGTCGACGCAGAAGAATGAATGTCTTGCCATGATGGTCAGTTCCGAAAACGTTGTGGCTTGAAAGGTTCGATGTCGATTGCAGGCGCAGCCCCCGTGATAAGATCGCGGATAAGCCGCCCGGTCGCAGCCGACTGCGTGAGGCCGAGATGGCCATGGCCGAAGCCGTAATAGATATTGCCGCGCGCCGAAGCCCGGCCGATGACCGGCACCGAATCCGGCATGGATGGCCGATAGCCCATCCATTGCCGTCCGCCTTCGGTGCGAAGGCCCGGCAGAAACATGGAAGCCTTCTTTAGCATGGCTTCGGAACGCGCGAAATTGGGCGGCAGGTCAAGCCCGCCGAACTCCACCGCGCCGCCGACGCGCAGGCCTGTTTCCATCGGAGTGATGACGAAACCGTGGCCGGGGAATGTCAGCTGGCGCTTCACGTCGAAACTGCCGACCGGCAAGGTCGTATTATAACCGCGTTCCGTATCGAGCGGCACGGCATCGCCAAAACCTTTGGCGAGGTCACGCGACCACGCACCGGCCATCAGGACGAGATGCGCCGCCCTGATTTCGGTTCCGTCCTCAAGACGAACACTCGCCCCGCCATCGCCCGGTCTGGCATTCACGACCTTGGCCTGAAGGAAGCGCGCGCCCCTGCTTTCCGCATAGGACCAGATCGCCTTGCCGAACAGCTTCGGATCGCTCACATTCTTCCAGCCGGGAACGAAAGTTCCGGCAACGAAACGCGGGCTTAGTCCCGGCTGCAATTCGGCAAGCCGATCGCCGCGCACGTGTTCATAGGCAATTCCGGCATTTCCGCGAACATCCCAGCCCGGCTGCGAGGCGGCAAGCTCCGCTTCGCTTTCATAAAGTTCGAGATTGCCGTTCTCGTGCAGGCGATCGCGCAAGCCGGCCCGGTCGATCAGCGCCATCATCTCGCTGCCTGCAAGCCGCATGATATCTGCCTGCGCAATCGCGGTTTTAGCCAATGCATCCGCGCTGCTTTCG
Organism: Ochrobactrum sp. PL_is483; assembly: GCF_055816855.1. NCBI lineage: Bacteria > Pseudomonadati > Pseudomonadota > Alphaproteobacteria > Hyphomicrobiales > Brucellaceae > Ochrobactrum > Ochrobactrum sp. PL_is483. The sequence continues at coordinate 68,167 of NZ_JBVPGS010000031.1, read as the reverse complement.
CGCCAGAAGCGATAAAGCCAGGGCACCATCTTCGGAAAATAGGAAGGACGGATCGTAAACGGCCCGAGCGGGTCCATCAGCCAGCCCGGCACCTTGCGCATGACGCCCTTGGAGGCGAGCGGAAGAATGTCGGAGAAAGCAAGCGCCGCAGCATTGCCGGAGCTGGTTTCCTCGCAAATGCCGGTTCTGTCGATAACCAGAACCTGACGCCCCGCTTCGGCAAGCAAGGCCGCTGTGGCCACGCCGACGATACCGCCGCCGATAATGAGAATATCCTGCTGACCCTGTGGATCAGATTTCATCTTGTGCGGCTCCCCACCGGATTCAATTCTGCCTGCAGCCTTGCCGAAAAACCAGCCCACATGGTCGTTTCGGCCAATCGGCAATCGTCATGTTCAACGCCAGCACGCAATTTCTGTCCATCATTTTTTTGGAATGACACTGTGCCGAAAGTTCGCCATCGCTTGAAAAAGCCACAAAGGCCAGATTAGGGCCAAGTCAGGGATCGACTACGCAAATCGTCACTTATTGATATATCAGAGATATATCTGTAGGATTGAACTATGTCAATCGTCGTAAACCACAGGGCATGGACGACATGGAAGAAACGAACGTTCGAGACAGGCTGACGCGCAGCCCGGCCAGCATGCCGCTGGCGGCCATGGATGGCTGGGCCAGCGAAAGCCTTGCCGAACAGGCCTATCGCATTCTGGAGCGTTCCATCGTCACGCTGGAACTGGAGCCGGGCACTGTCGTCAACGAGCGTACGCTGATCGAACTGACCGGCATGGGCCGCACGCCGATGCGGGAAGCCATTCAAAGGCTCGCCTGGGAAGGTCTCGTAGAGGTGCGTCCGCGCTCCGGCATTGCCATCGCGGCCATCGACCCGAAGGATTTCATCAAGGTGCTGGATGCGCGCGAAGGCGTCGAGCGCGTTCTGGCGCGTGATGCCGCGCGCTTCGGCAGCCCGCGCGACTATGAACGGCTCGAAGCCGCTGCCGCTGCCATGCGGCAGGCAATTCCCGACGAGGATGTGGCGCTGTTTCTCGATGCCGACAAGGCGTTCGACATTGTTCTGGGCGCGGCTGCGAGCAATCCCTATGCGGCGCGCATCGCTGCGCCCCTGCAAAGCCACAGCCGCCGCTTCTGGTTCCGCCTTCGCCCGTCGACCGGCATAGCCGGTTCGGCCAATGCACATGCGACATTGATCGAGGCGATCATTTCCCGCCAGCCGGAGCGGGCCAGCGACACGGCCAGCGAACTGATGGCCTATCTGCGGACCCTCGCGCCCTGATTTTCGCCGCTGGCTTTCATGAGGCGCGATAATCAAAACAAAAGCCGAAGCGATGGCTCCGGCTCTTTGAAACTTCGGGAACTGATTAACCCCATCAATGGGATTTGTTCATCGAGTCCGACATTTTGCGAAGCACGTTGAGCGCAACGCTCAACTCTTCATCGCTCACGCCTTCAAGAAGATCTTCGCGCACGTCTCCGGCGAGCTTCACCACCTGTTCAGCCAGAATCTTGCCTTCCGCCGTCATGACGACCCGCTTGGCGCGGCGGTCGCCCTGAACCGTTTGCCGTTCGATGAAAGACTGGCGCTCCAAACCATCGAGCAGGCGCACCATGGTCGCGTTTTCGATCTCCAGCGCCTCGGCCAGCTCCTTCTGGTAAAGGCCTTCCTGTTCCATCAGGGCAAGCAGGGTGCGCGCCCGGGCCAGCGTCAGGCCGCGCTCCTTCACGCGCGCATCAAAAACAGTGCGAAGCCTGCGATTAACCTTCGCCATGGCATCTATCATTTCAGCTCTGAGGTCTGCCGTATCCATGCCAATCGCCTTATATATTAGTAAACTAATGATTTCAGGTTTGGATAGATCGCTGCCGAACCATTTTCAAGCGAACTTCATGAACTCACGCAAGCGTGATGGGATTTTGCGCCGATATGACCGTTCTGCGAACAAATTCCCTGACGGAACGGTGATCTGAAAAGAAAAAGCGGGCAAAAGCCCGCTTTCCCGAAACACGATGAATTGCCCGCTTATCAGGCCGGCATGATCGTTCCCTGCAGCGTCATCAGCTGGTGCAGGAAGATCTCCGCCTTGGTCCGATGCTCGTTGGTCGAGGCATCTTCCAGATGCTTGCGGGCTTCCTCGATGCGGCGCTGAATGTCTGCCGGGTTGATATCATCCACATGGGTCGCCGATTCGGCCAGAACGGTGCAGCCCTGCGGGGTGATATCGGCGAAGCCGCCGAAGACCACGTAGGAGTCGGACTTGCCGTCGGCAAGCTTCACCGAAACGACACCCGGCATGATCGTCGTCATCAGCGGCGAATGACCGGCGAGAGCCGTCAGATAGCCTTCGCTACCCGGAATGACGACTTCCGTCACCTGCGCGGAAAGCAGGAGCCGTTCAGGCGACACGAGTTCGAATTGGAAAGCTTGAGCCATGGTTCTCACTTGAATTCAAAAGCACGATCCGGAAAGCTGAAGCAGTTTTCAGAACATGCTTAAACAAAATGATTGGCTTTCACGGCGGGCCTTGCGGCCCACCGGGAAATTCAATTCATCAGGCAGCTTCTGCTGCCAGCTTCTTGGCCTTCTCGAGAGCTTCCTCGATGCTGCCGACCATGTAGAAGGCAGCTTCCGGAAGATGATCGTAATCGCCAGCGCAAAGGCCCTTGAAGCCCTTGATGGTGTCGGCGAGGTCGACCAGCTTGCCCGGCGAACCGGTGAAGACTTCAGCAACGAAGAACGGCTGCGACAGGAAGCGTTCGATCTTGCGGGCGCGGGCCACGGTGAGCTTGTCTTCTTCAGACAGTTCGTCCATGCCCAGGATCGCGATGATGTCCTGAAGGGCCTTGTAGCGCTGCAGGATCGACTGAACCTGACGGGCGACGGCGTAGTGTTCGTCACCGACGACCTTCGGGTCAAGCATGCGCGACGTGGAGTCGAGCGGGTCAACAGCCGGGTAGATACCCTTTTCTGCGATCGAGCGCGACAGAACGGTCGTGGCGTCCAGGTGGGCAAACGAGGTGGCCGGCGCCGGGTCGGTCAAGTCGTCGGCAGGGACGTAAATCGCCTGAACCGAGGTGATCGAGCCCTTGGTCGTCGTCGTGATGCGTTCCTGCATGGCGCCCATGTCAGTTGCCAGCGTCGGCTGATAACCCACGGCGGAAGGAATACGGCCGAGAAGAGCCGACACTTCCGAACCTGCCTGCGTGAAGCGGAAGATGTTGTCCACGAAGAACAGAACGTCCTGGCCCTGGTCACGGAAGTTTTCGGCAACCGTCAGACCGGAGAGAGCAACGCGGGCGCGCGCACCCGGGGGTTCGTTCATCTGGCCGTAAACGAGGGCAGCCTTGGAACCTTCGCCGCCGCCGAGCTTGTTCACGCCCGATTCGATCATTTCGTGGTAAAGGTCGTTGCCTTCACGGGTACGCTCACCGACGCCTGCGAACACGGAGTAACCGCCGTGCGCCTTGGCGACGTTGTTGATGAGTTCCATGATGAGAACGGTCTTGCCGACGCCTGCACCGCCGAAGAGGCCGATCTTGCCGCCCTTGGCGTAAGGAGCGAGAAGGTCGACGACCTTGATGCCCGTTACGAGGATTTCGGCTTCGGTCGACTGCTCGATATATTCCGGAGCACTCTGGTGGATGGCGCGGGTTGCCGTGGTCTTGATCGGACCGGCTTCGTCAACCGGCTCGCCGATGACGTTCATGATGCGGCCAAGCGTTTCGACGCCAACCGGAACCATGATCGGTTCGCCGGTGTCGCGTGCTTCCTGACCACGAACCAGACCTTCGGTCGCGTCCATGGCGATGGTGCGCACGGTGTCTTCGCCGAGATGCTGGGCAACTTCGAGAACCAGGCGGTTGCCCTGATTGTCAACCTCAAGCGCGTTCAGGATCAGCGGGAGCTGGCCTTCCGGGAACTTGACGTCGACGACAGCGCCGATGACCTGCGTAACGTGGCCGATTGCGCCAGCCGCTGCTGCCTTTGGAGCGGCAGACTTGGCTGCTGCGGTGGTCTTGGGCGCTGCTTTCTTGGCAGGCGCCTTCGCCGCTGGCTTTGCTTCGGCCGCGGCGGTAGTTTTCGGGGTCGCTGCTTTTGCCATCGATCCTTACCTTCCGTTAGCATGATCCCGAAAAGTTGCAGGCTTTTCGGAAAATCACGCGGTAAACCAAATTCTATTCCGGCGCATCCGTGCGACGCCAGATGTTTCCATCTGGCTGCACAATGCTCTAGAGCGCTTCCGCACCCGAAATAATTTCGATCAGTTCCTTGGTGATCTGCGCCTGACGCTGGCGGTTATACGTGATCGACAGCTTGTTGATCATGTCGCCCGCATTGCGCGTCGCATTGTCCATCGCGCTCATCTTCGCGCCCATCTCGCCCGCGACATTTTCCAGCAGAGCGCGGAAAATCTGGACCGAGATATTGCGCGGGATCAGCGTCGACAGGATCGCCGCAGGATCAGGTTCGTATTCGTAGATCGCGTCGCCCGCAGTTTCCCCGCCCACGCTGTCGCCAGCCGAAGCCGGGATAAGCTGCTGTGCGGTCGGAACCTGGGAGATCACCGACTTGAATTCGGAATAGAACAGCGTGCAGACGTCGAAAGCGCCTTCCTCGAACAGCTTGATGATCTTGTGGCCGATCTGGTCGGCATGCACAAAAGCGAGCTGCTTGACTTCGCGCAGATCGACATGATCGACCAGCAGGCTGGCAAATTCGCGACGCAGGATGTCCGCGCCCTTCTTGCCGACCGTGATGATCTTGACCGTCTTGCCTTCAGCGAGGAGCTTGCGGGCATGATCGCGCGCCAGACGCGCGATCTGGCTGTTGAAACCGCCGCAAAGGCCACGTTCTGCGGTGCAGACGACGAGCAGATGCACGTCGTCCTTGCCCGTACCGGCCATCAGGGCCGGCGCATCTTCGCCGGTGACGTTCTGCGCGATATTTGCGAGAACGGCGCCCATGCGCTGCGAATAAGGCCTTGCGGCTTCCGCAGCTTCCTGGGCACGGCGCAGCTTCGCCGCGGCGACCATCTGCATCGCCTTGGTGATTTTCTGCGTCGCCTTGACCGAGGCGATACGGTTTCTCAGATCCTTTAGTGAAGGCATCCGTTCATCCCGTCACAAAATTCAAGCGAAAGACTTGGCGAACGCGTCGATCGCTGCCTTGAGCTTGCCCTTGAGGTCATCGGTAATGGCTTTCTCGTTGCGGATGCCCTCGAGCACGTCCTTGTGCTCGGTGCGCAGCGAAGCGAGAAGACCTTCTTCGAACTTGCCAACCTGGTTGACAGCAAGCTTGTCGAGATAGCCGTTAACACCGGCGAAAATCACGGCAACCTGCTCTTCCGTCTTCAGCGGCGAGAACTGCGGCTGCTTCAGGAGTTCGGTCAGGCGCGCACCGCGGTTCAGAAGGCGCTGCGTTGCAGCGTCAAGGTCGGAACCGAACTGTGCGAAGGCAGCCATTTCACGATACTGGGCAAGCTCGCCCTTGATCGAACCGGCAACCTGCTTCATGGCCTTGATCTGGGCCGAAGAGCCAACGCGCGAAACCGACAGACCGACGTTAACAGCCGGACGGATACCCTGATAGAACAGGTTGGTTTCGAGGAAGATCTGGCCGTCGGTGATCGAGATCACGTTGGTCGGAATGAAGGCGGAAACGTCGTTGCCCTGCGTTTCGATGACCGGCAGAGCCGTCAGCGAGCCAGCACCGTTTTCGTCGTTGAGCTTTGCAGCGCGCTCGAGAAGACGGGAGTGCAGGTAGAAAACGTCGCCCGGATAAGCTTCGCGGCCCGGAGGACGACGCAGCAGAAGCGACATCTGGCGGTAGGCAACAGCCTGCTTGGACAGATCGTCATAGCCGATGAGGGCGTGCTGGCCATTGTCACGGAAATATTCGCCCATCGCGCAGCCAGCAAACGGTGCGAGATACTGCATCGGAGCCGGATCGGAAGCGGTAGCCGCGATAACGATCGAATATTCCAGGGCGCCGCGTTCTTCAAGAACCTTGACGAACTGGGCAACAGTCGAACGCTTCTGGCCGACGGCGACGTAGACGCAGTACAGCTTGTCCTTGTCCGGGCCGTTGTCGTGGATCGGCTTCTGGTTCAGGAAGGTGTCGAGGATGATGGCGGTCTTGCCGGTCTGACGGTCGCCGATGACCAGCTCGCGCTGGCCGCGACCAACCGGGATCAGGGCGTCGATGGCCTTGAGGCCCGTCGACATCGGCTCATGGACCGACTTGCGCGGGATGATGCCAGGCGCCTTGACGTCGACGCGGCGGCGTTCCTTGGCCTTGATCGGGCCCTTGCCGTCGATCGGGTTGCCGAGAGCGTCGACAACGCGGCCGAGCAGTTCCGGACCGACCGGAACGTCAACGATTGCGCCGGTGCGCTTGACGATGTCGCCTTCCTTGATGTCGCGGTCGGCACCGAAGATAACGACGCCGACATTGTCGCTTTCAAGGTTCAGCGCCATGCCGCGAATGCCGCCAGGGAATTCGACCATTTCACCAGCCTGAACATTGTCCAGACCATAGACGCGGGCGATACCGTCGCCAACGGACAGAACCTGACCGACCTCGGAGACCTCAGCCTCCTTGCCGAAGTTCTTGATTTGCTCTTTCAGGATAGCGGAAATTTCCGCGGCGCGGATGTCCATCAGCCGACCTCTTTCAGTGCAAGCTTGAGAGAAGAAAGTTTAGTGCGAAGGGACGTGTCGATCTGACGCGAACCCATCTTGACGATAAGACCGCCGAGGATCGACGGATCGACGGTGACATTGATCGTCACGTCCTTGCCGGCCACGCCCTTCAGCGTTGCCTTCAATTCGTTCTGCTGCGCAGCGCTCAGCTCGTGCGCGGAAACCACATCGGCGGAGACTTCGCCACGATGTTCAGCAGCAATCTTGCGGAAAGCGGCAACGATGCCGGGCAATGCAAAGAGACGGCGGTTCCGCGCGACGACGCGCAGGAAATTTCCAACCAGACCCTTGATGCCTGCCTTGTCGGCAATGGCGCCGATGGCGTGAAGCTGGTCTTCCGAGGAAAACACCGGACTGGAGATCAGTCGCTTGAGGTCTTCGCTTCCGCTCAGAAGCGCCTCGAAACGGTCAAGATCTTTTTCCACAGCTGCAACGGATTTCGCGTCGAGCGCGAGCTCGAAAAGCGATCCGGCGTAACGCTGTGCGACACCTGAAATGAGCGAAGACGTTTCAGCCACGAACAACCTGCTCTCTACGTTGAAACCATCCTTTTGGGGCCCAATCTTGCTCAGGACGCCAAGCCGATGATTTTATTGAATGTTTCCGGAAAACCACTGACGCGCGAGCACGTCAACACCGAAATGTGATTGCCGTCTAGCATAGACGAACAGGACTCGCAACACGCGAATCCGGCACTTTTGTGTAAGATTTGCCGCCTTTCGCGGTCAAAAAAGTCGCATCTGCCGCGCCAGTGCTACCTTCCGTGACAAAGCCTGCACGCCTGACGTGCAAAACCCGGCCCTTTCCGGTCAGGAAATGAAGCCGAATGCGTAGAGCAGCGGACCGGCTGCGAGCACGAATTCTACCAATGCCGCGAGACTGCCGTAGAAGCGTCCGCCGGTCGGTCCGCCCCTGCGCCCGCCTGCGTCCGACATCATCGAAATGAAGCGCCCGAACAGCGCAAACGCCCATACGGTACCCAGCACCACCCAAAGAAAAGGCTGGGCAAAGATGAGGCATCCAAGCCCCACGCCGAGATAGGGTCCTGCAAGCGTCGCGCGGATGGAACCGTAACCTTCGGGCCGGCCGTTGATCGGCTGGAGGCGCAAGAGCTTCATCGTTATGCCGGGTGCGAAAAGCATGACAAGACCGGCCAGTGCCGTGATGGCCGCAGAGCCCCATGCAAGCCATTCTCCGGTCGTGGCAGGAAGATAGAATTCCATCGCATTTCCCCTTTCGGCACCCTTGTCACTTCAGGCCATATAGCGGAATTTCCGTGGATCTTCCACGCCTTTACGTGTCAGAGAAAGCTTTGCGGATCTATATCCACCTGCACCCTGATCGAGCCTTTTTCCCTTGGCGCAGCCGCCAGCAGCGCACGGATAAATCCTTGAATATCTGCGCGTTTTGTCCCGTGCACCAGAATTCGGAAGCGATGGCGTCCGCGCACCAGCGCAAGCGGCGCTTCGGCAGGACCGAGCACGGATATCTCCCGTGAAGAAGGGGCGGCACGGCGAAGCGCACGCGCATGATTTTCGGCGTCGGGCCGGTTGTCGGCGGAGATGATCAGCGCTGCAAGCCGTCCGTAAGGCGGCAGGTTGCTGCGCTCGCGCTCCTCGATCTCGCGGGCGTAGAACGCATCCGCATCGCCGCTGACGATGGCCCGCATCACCGGATGATCGGGCTGGTAGGTCTGGAGAAGCCCGAGGCTCTTGCGCCCGGTTCGTCCGGCACGTCCCGTCACCTGATTGAGCAGTTGGAAGGTGCGCTCGGCCGCACGCGGATCGCCATTGGCAAGCCCCAGATCGGCATCCACGACGCCCACCAGCGTCATATTGGGAAAATTGTGCCCCTTGGCGACCAACTGTGTGCCGATGACAATATCCGCCTCGCCTTTCGCGATAGCGTCGAGTTCCAGCCGCAGCCGCTTCACTCCACCCGCCATATCAGACGAAAGAACGATGATTCGCGCCTTGTCGAAGGTCGCCGCCACTTCCTCGGCAATGCGTTCCACGCCGGGACCGCAGGCGACCAGATGATCGAGCGTGCCGCATTCGGGGCAGGCTTGCGGAACCGGCTCGTGATAGCCGCACTGATGGCACATGAGCTGCCCGCGAAAGCGGTGTTCCACCAGCCAGCTTGAACATTGCGGACACTGGAAGCGATGGCCGCAGACCCGGCACAGCGTCAGGGGCGCATAACCGCGCCGGTTGAGGAACAAAAGCGCCTGTTCGCCGCGTTCTACCGTCTTGCCGACCGCTTCCGTCAGGGCAGGAGACAGAAACCGGCCCGGCGGCGGCGGCGAACGCCGCATGTCGATGGTCTTCAGGTCGGGCAGCGCGGCTTCCGCATAGCGTCCGTAGAGCTTGATTCGCTTGTAGCGCCCCTGCTCCGCATTGACCTGACTTTCGATGGAGGGCGTGGCCGATGCCAGCACCACCGGAAAACCGCTGATATGGCCGCGCACCACCGCCATGTCACGGGCATTATAAAAAACCCGATCTTCCTGCTTGTAAGCCGGGTCATGTTCCTCGTCGACGACGATCAGCCCCAGTTCCTTGAAGGGCAAAAACAGAGCCGACCGCGCGCCCGCCACAACCCGCACCGTGCCTTCCGCTATCTGCCGCCAGACGCGTTCGCGGGTACGCGGTGCAAGATCGGAATGCCATTCGGCGGGCTTTGCCCCGAACCGGTCATGGAACCGGTCGAGAAACTGCTGCGTCAGCGCGATTTCCGGCAGGAGAATCAGCACCTGCCTGCCCTGGTCGATCGCCTTGGCGACCGCTTCGAAATAGACCTCGGTCTTGCCCGAACCGGTCACCCCGTCGAGAAGCGAAACCGAAAAACCGCCCGCTTCCACCGCTTCCGACAGCATTTCCGCCGCCGCCTGCTGGTCTTCCGAAAGCGTGGCCCGGGCATAATCGATATCGGGCTTTGCCACCACGGCTGGCGGCGGCAGCATCACTTCCTCAAAAACGCCTTGCGCCTTCAGCCCGTCCACGACCGTCATCGAAACCCCCGCCGCATGGGCGAGGCCCGATCTGGTCCAGGCAAGCCCGTCGCGGGCAAGCTCCATCACCCGCGCCCGGGCGTCGGTCATGCGCTCCGGCTCGCCGCCGCAATAGCGAAGCCCCGGCACCGACGGTTCGGGGTCGAATGCGGCAGGCACGCGCAGGACCATGCGCGCCACCATGCCGGGCGGCGACAGCGTGTAGTCGGCTGCCCAGCGCATGAAGCGGAGCATGTCGCCGCCAACCGGCGGACAATCGAAAACTTCCGAAATTTCCCGCAATTTTCTGGCATCGACGGCATCGGTTTCGCCCTCGCAGACGATCCCCGCAACTTCCCTTGGCCCCAGCGGCACGCGCACAATCGATCCGGGCTGGACGTTCATGCCCGGCGGAACCATATAAGAATAAGGCCGCTCCGCGGGCATGGGCACGAGCACGGGAACCACCCGGGGGGCGAGCTCCGGAAACAGGCCAGAAATGGGGTTTGCAATATCGTGCGAATCTTTCGACATGATCGCGTGACCTTGGCGCGGCTTTGCGCTAAAGAAAAGCCACCTTCCGGGAATTAAATGGTTTTAAATTCCTCAAATCCACCCGCGCTCATTATGGAGGAACGCTGTTATGAAGTTTTTCGTGGACACTGCGGACGTCAAGGAAATCCGCGAGCTCAATGACCTTGGGCTGGTCGATGGCGTGACCACCAACCCGTCGCTGATTGCAAAGTCGGGCCGCGACATTCTTGAAGTCACCAAGGAAATCTGCAGCATCGTCAAGGGTCCGGTCTCGGCGGAAGTCACCGCGACGGATTTCGACGGCATGATGAAGGAAGCCGCCGTTCTTTCCAAGCTCGCCGACAATATCTGCATCAAGGTTCCGTTGACGCTGGACGGTCTGCGCGCCTGCAAGAAGCTGTCGTCGGAAGGCCACAAGACCAATGTGACGCTGTGCTTCTCGGCCAATCAGGCCCTGCTCGCCGCCAAGGCTGGCGCGACCTATATCTCGCCCTTCATCGGCCGCCTGGACGATACGGGCATCAACGGCATGGAACTGATTGCCGAAATCCGCACGATTTATGACAATTATGATTTCCGCACCGAGATTCTTGCTGCCTCGGTTCGCACCGTCAATCATGTCAAGGAAGCCGCTCTCATCGGCGCCGATGTCGTGACCGCGCCGCCTGCCACGCTGAAGGCGCTCGTCAAGCATCCGCTGACCGACAAGGGTCTCGAAGCTTTCCTCGCCGATTGGGCGAAAACCGGCCAGAAGATCGCCTGATCGGCGACCTGGAGCATGTCCAGCAAAAGTGCGAAGCGGTTTTGCGTAGGATAATGCTTAAAAACAAAAACTTGGAGCAGTTCCAACGATTCATCATTGAATGGGCTGCTCTTGTCAGACGAATGAAAGGCGGGCCATCGGCTCGCCTTTTTTATTCCAGCACCGTTTCCCCATCCTGCTTGCTCACCCGGATCGGTCGCGCGCCGCATTGCTCGGCAATGGCGCTTGCAAGGGTGGCGGAATGCGTCACCACCCATATCTGGCTGCGCTCGGATGCCTGGGCGATCATGCGGGCGAGCGAGGGAAGCATATCGGGATGCAGGCTCGCCTCCGGCTCATTGAGGGCGATCAGCGGCGGCAGGCGATAGGAAAGCAGAGCACCGGCAAGCGCCAGCATGCGGATTTGCCCGTCGGACAATTCTCCGGCCCGGAATATGCGATGCGGAAAAGCCGGAAAATTCAGGCCGAACCTCGCCGTCTCGCCCGGAAAGGGAATATCGAGCCTCGCGCCATCCAGCGCATCTGCCACCAGACGGTCCAGATCGACCGTATCCTGCCGGATATGGGCAAGCGTCGCGAAGACCGAGGCAAGATTGCCGCCGTCCTCGTCCAGCATGGCGGCGGTCGCAGCGATGGAGGGCTGACGCGCCGGTGCGTCGCGGTCGCTTCGAAAGCCATGATAAAAGCGCCAGCTTCGCATCTGCGCGGCCAAATCGCCGATCTCGGGGTAATGGCCGGATTGTCCCAGCACCGCCAGCCCGCTTTCGGAAGTAAGCAGGCGTGACGGATGCTCCATGCGCCGCCCTTCCCCATCCCGCGCGAAAACAACCGGCCCGCGCCGGTCCATCAGATCGACAGGACGGCGCCCCGTATCGAGGCTGAGCTTCTCTTCCTTGATCTGCGGCTCGAAGGGAAACGCACCCGAAACGGGCGGCGGCAACCCCGCCTCGACACTATAGGCAAGCCGCGATGCCAGCCTTTCATCCTCGAAATGCGCTTCCAGAATGATGCGCGCCGGTTCGTGCTTGCGGCGGCTTCCGCCCCACATCGCCGATTGCATTCCGCCTTCACGCACGATTTCGGTTGAGAAATTGCCTTCGGAAGCGGCCTTCACCAATTGCAGGGCGCGATAGAGATTGGATTTTCCGGCCCCGTTCTCGCCGACAAAAACCGCCACCTGCCCGAGATCGACACGAACGGAACGCAACGAACGATAGCCCTTCGCGGAAAACGAAACGAGACGCATCATTGCTCCCTGAAACACAAAAGGCGGCACAGAGAGTACCGCCTTCCGCCAGATCGGACCAGCCCAACCAGAGCATTTCCAGCAAAAATGTGAAACGGTTTTACGTTCGCAAATGCGGAAAAAACGAATGGATAGAGCGGTTCCAACGATACCGTTAAAGCCGCTCTATTGGAGCTTCGACATCTTTTGCGCCAGGCCGAGGAAGATCTGTTCGGCCAGTTCTTCCGCGGCGCGCTTGCGCGCATCGCGTTCGGCACGCAGGTTCGCAAATTCCTGACGCGGACGGTCAAAGGAAGCGCCAACCGTGCGAGTGCCAGCGGCAAGCGGCTTGCCGTCCTTGTCACGCAGCACGAAATTCGACGTCGCCTTGACGATACCGGACGATGGACGGCCGGTACGGTCGGTCGTATCGCCGACATCGACGCTGACCGCCGCAAGCGTGTAGCTTCTCAGGCCAAGGCCAAGCCGATAGGTCGGGTTAGCCGGCTCACCGGCACCGCCGCCGAGCAGGAAGATGAGGCGATTGCGGACCTGCTGGCCGAAGACGTCGCCAGCCGGATCGATCGCGACCGAAGCAAGCTTGGTGCGCATGTCCGGCGTCACGCTGCCGCCTATGGTTCCACCGACGCCAGCGCCGGAGGAGTAAAGCGGCTGCACGGTGCATCCAGCCATCAGAACCGCGGCTCCCACTGCGAAAAACGCAATGCGGAAAGCTTTGATTGCGGAGAAAAAGCGGTCAGGCAACGACATTGACGATCCTTTGCGGCACCACGATAACCTTCTTCGGCGAGCCTCCATTGAGCGCAGCCTTGACGAAGTCAAGTTCGAGCACCGCCTGCTGGATGCTAGATTGATCAGCGTCGCGGGCGATTGTCAAATCCCCACGCTTCTTGCCGTTGATCTGAACCGGCAGAACGATCTCGTTTTCCACTACCAAGGCCGGATCGAAGACCGGCCATGGCGCGCGGGCAACCAGCGTTTCGCGACCAGCCACCTTGCCGCCGAGCGCTGCCAGGCACTGTTCGGCCAGATGCGGCATCATCGGCGCCAGCATCGCGATAAGCTTTTCGGTAGCGTCGCGGACAGCGCCCTTCAATTCGTCATCCGCGCTGCCGGAGGCAACCTGCTGCAACGGACCGGCGACCGTGTTGACCAGCTCGTAAAGACGGGCCACGCCACGGTTGAAGGCGAGCTTTTCGATATCGTCGCCGACAGCCTTGACCGCCTTGTGCGCGGCCTTGGAAACGACAAGCGCCTCGCCCTGCGTTCCCGCCTTCGGCGCAACGTCCTTCAACTGTTCGGCAGCTTCGGCCACCAGGCGCCAGACGCGCTGCACAAAACGATGCGCGCCTTCGGCACCGGCCTCCGTCCAGATCACGTCACGTTCGGGCGGCGAATCAGACAGCATGAACCAGCGCGCCGTGTCGGCACCGTAGGAAGCGATGATGTCATCCGGGTCGACAACGTTCTTCTTCGACTTCGACATCTTCTCGATGGAACCGATTTCCACCGGCTCGCCTGTCGAAAGCAAAGTCGCGCTGCGCTTGCCTTCGCTTTCCTCGATGCGGATATCGGCAGGCGCCACCCACTGGCCATTGGCCTTGTAGGTTTCGTGCACGACCATGCCCTGCGTAAACAAGCCCTTGAACGGCTCGTCGATGCCGACATGACCGGCAACCTTCATCGCGCGGGTGAAGAAGCGCGAATAGAGCAGATGCAGGATCGCGTGTTCGATGCCGCCGATATACTGGTCGACCGGCAGCCAGCGGTCGGCAACCGCGCGATCCGTCGGCTCGTTTTCCCAAGGTGCCGTGAAGCGGGCGTAATACCAGGACGAATCGACGAACGTGTCCATCGTGTCCGTCTCGCGGCGCGCATCGCCGCCGCATTTCGGGCATTTCACATGACGCCATGTGGCATGACGGTCGAGCGGATTGCCCGGGCGGTCGAACTCGACATCGTCCGGCAGCTTGACCGGCAGATCGGCGCGCGGCACCGGATTGACGCCGCAAGCCTCGCAATGGATCATCGGGATCGGGCAGCCCCAGTAACGCTGGCGCGAAATGCCCCAGTCGCGCAGGCGGAACTGCACCTTGCGAACCGCTTGCGGCTTGCCATCGAGATCGGTCTTCTCCAGACGGTTCGCCACTTCATTGAAGGCGGCTTCCGGCGTCATGCCGTCGAGGAAGCGCGAATTGATCATCATGCCATCGTCGGTATAGGCCGTATCGCCGATGCTGAAACTTGCCGCGTCCTCGCCCTTCGGCAGAACGACAGGCGTAACCTTCAGCTTGTATTTGTTGGCGAAATCCAGGTCGCGCTGATCGTGCGCCGGGCAGCCGAAAACCGCGCCCGTGCCATATTCCATCAGAACGAAATTGGCGACATAGACCGGCAGCTCCCAGTTCTCGTCGAACGGGTGCTTGACCTTTACGCCAGTGTCGAAACCTTTCTTTTCAGCGGTTTCAAGCGCCGCCAGCGATGTGCCATGGTGATGGCATTCATCGATGAAGCCGGTGAGCGAGGCATTGTTTTCAGCCAGCTTCTTCGCCAGAGGATGATCGGCGGAAATCGCCACGAAAGCCGCACCGAACAGCGTGTCGGGGCGGGTCGTATAGACTTCGATTTCCGAGAAACCTTCCGGCGCGGACTTGCCATCCAGCGCGAAGCGGACCTGCAAGCCTTCCGACTTGCCAATCCAGTTGCGCTGCATCAGGCGGACCTTTTCCGGCCACTGGTCGAGCGTGTCGAGACCGGCCAGCAATTCGTCGCTGAAATCGGTGATCTTGAAGAACCACTGCGTCAGTTCGCGCTGTTCCACCAGTGCGCCCGAACGCCAGCCGCGACCGTCCACCACCTGCTCATTGGCAAGCACGGTGTTGTCGACCGGGTCCCAGTTGACCTTGGAGGTCTTGCGCGTCACCAGGCCTTTTTCGAAAAGGTCGATGAACAGCATCTGCTGGCGATGATAATATTCCACGTCGCAGGTCGCGAATTCACGCGCCCAGTCGAGCGAAAGCCCCATCGATTTCAGCTGGCTGCGCATCGTGGCGATGTTCTGGTAGGTCCATTCCTTCGGATGGACCTTGTTCTGCATTGCAGCATTTTCCGCAGGCATGCCAAACGCGTCCCATCCCATCGGATGAAGCACGTTGAAACCCTTGGCGCGCTTGTAACGGGCGACGACATCACCCATCGCATAGTTGCGCACATGGCCCATATGGATGCGCCCCGACGGATAGGGGAACATTTCGAGCACATAATATTTCTCGCGGCTGTCGCCATTGTCGGTTTCGAAAGTCCGGTCTTCTTCCCAGACTTTCTGCCAATGAGCTTCCGCCACGCGCGGATTATAACGTTCGGCTGCCATGACCGTATTTACTCGCACGAAGGTGATGCAATAAGGAGAGTCGATATTTAATGGCGACCTTCACCACGTATTGGCGAAAGCGTCAACCTTTTGCGGACGAAAAGCCTGAAAGCGAGAGTTTCATGTCAGATATCGTAGCGAACCTGAACACGGTCAAGGCCGCAATCGCCCAAGCTGAAAAGGAAGCACAACGCGATAAAGGCTCCGTTACGCTTGTCGCGGTGTCAAAAACCTTCGACGCGGATGCCATCCGCCCCACGCTCGATGCAGGCCAGCGCGTCTTCGGCGAGAACCGCGTGCAGGAAGCGCAAGGCAAGTGGCCGCAGTTGCGGGAGGATTATTCCGGCATCGAACTCCATCTCATCGGCCCGCTGCAATCCAACAAGGCCGCCGATGCCGTCGCGCTTTTCGATGTCATCGAAACCGTCGACCGCGAAAAGATCGCCGCTGCCCTTGCCGATGAAATCAAGAAGCAGGGCAAAAGCCTCAAACTCTATGTGCAGGTGAACACCGGCCTTGAAGAACAAAAGGCTGGTATTGCGCCCAAAGAGGCCGTGGCTTTTGTCGAGCGCTGCCGCACGGAACATGGCCTCGCCATCGAGGGGCTGATGTGCATCCCGCCTGCGGATGAAAATCCGGGGCCGCATTTCGCGCTTCTGGAAAAACTGGCGCGTGAAGCAGGCGTCGAAAAGCTCTCCATGGGCATGTCGGGCGATTATGAAACCGCCATCGGCTTCGGCGCGACATCGGTGCGTGTCGGCTCGGCCATCTTCGGCGGGCGGAGCTATACCACCCCCGCCTGAGTCCCTTGTCCCCTACTATTTGTTTTGTCGCATTATCCTACGCAAAACCGCTTCACACTTTTGCTGGAAATGCTCCTAATGCAGGACGATCTCGCCCTGCACATTCCTCCAGTCCGAAGGGCCAAGCAGCCGAAAATGCGTGTAGCTGACCGAATGCAACGGCCCGTCGATTTCCCTGTTCCAGAACTCGATGAAATGATTGAGCACCGGAAAATCCGGCGCGAGGTCATAATCCTGCCAGACGAAAAGTTGCAGCAGATGCGGATGATCGGGCAGGTGGTAGAAGACTTTCGCCGTCGTCAGGCCGTAGCCGGCAAGTTGGAGTTCGAAGGCTGATTTCGCATTCAAAGCGGACGTCGTCATGGCGATTTCCCCTTTTTGTGAAGAGCCATATTGCAAGGCTCCTGATTAGAAGATAATCACTCCAAAAGGTTTTTAAACTGTAAAAACAATATATTAGCAACAATCGACAGCGAGTGCTGCCAGCCGCCCTTCCCAACGATGCGTCATTGTGGATCATGGACGCGCCGATTGTCTAATTTACCTTGCCCGCGATGGAAGGTAGACAGGGCACCCGATGGTCTTGCCATTCTCGGCAAGCCGTCTCATCCGGCGGGAGGTGCCGGGCAGTTTTGGGTGCATTATGCGAGCGGGACATGGCTGTCCGGTTCGCGGAATGCTGAAGGAGGACATCATGTCGGAAAAGCTTTACCCGGTTCTTGCCGAGGCAAAGAGAAACACGCTCATCGACAACGCAACCTATCTCGATTGGTATCAGGAAAGCGTGAGCGACCCGGACGGCTTCTGGGCAAAGCACGGACGGCGCATCGACTGGTTCAAGCCCTTCACCAAGGTCAAGAACACCGATTTCAACGGCGACGTGTCCATCAAATGGTATGAGGACGGCGTCACCAATGTTTCCTACAACTGCATCGACCGCCACCTGAAGAGCCGTGGCGACGAGGTCGCCATCATCTGGGAAGGCGACAATCCTTATATCGACAAGAAGATCACCTATCGCGAACTTTATGAAAACGTCTG
Organism: Ochrobactrum sp. PL_is483; assembly: GCF_055816855.1. NCBI lineage: Bacteria > Pseudomonadati > Pseudomonadota > Alphaproteobacteria > Hyphomicrobiales > Brucellaceae > Ochrobactrum > Ochrobactrum sp. PL_is483. The sequence continues at coordinate 50,704 of NZ_JBVPGS010000031.1, read as the reverse complement.
CCGTCTGGCGAATGTGCTGAAGAAGCACGGCGTGAAGAAGGGCGACCGCGTCACGATCTATCTGCCGATGATCCCGGAAGCCGCCTATGCGATGCTCGCCTGCGCGCGCATCGGCGCGGTGCATTCGGTCGTCTTCGCCGGTTTCTCGCCGGAGGCGCTGGCCGGCCGTATCGTCGACTGCGAATCCACCTTCGTCATCACTGCCGATGAAGGCGTGCGCGGCGGCAAGCCGGTTCCGCTGAAGGAAAACACCGATACCGCCATCGACATTGCTGCCAAGCAATATGTGATGGTCAACAAGGTTCTCACCGTGCGCCGCACCGGCGGCAAGGTGAGCTGGGGTCCGGGCCGCGATCTCTGGTACCACCAGGAAGTGGCAAGCGTGGAGCCGACCTGCGAGCCGGAACCGATGAACGCGGAAGACCCGCTCTTCATTCTCTACACCTCCGGTTCCACGGGCAAGCCGAAGGGCGTGCTGCACACCACCGGCGGCTATCTCGTCTATGCATCGATGACGCATCAATATGTCTTCGACTATCACGATGGCGACATCTACTGGTGCACGGCGGACGTGGGTTGGGTGACGGGCCATTCCTATATCGTCTATGGGCCGCTCGCCAACGGCGCGACGACGCTCATGTTCGAAGGCGTGCCCAACTTCCCCGATCAGGGGCGTTTCTGGGAAGTCGTCGACAAGCATCACGTCAACATTTTCTATACCGCGCCGACGGCCATCCGCGCGCTGATGGGTGCGGGCGATGAATTCGTCACCCGGTCGTCGCGCTCGACCTTGCGCCTGCTCGGCTCGGTCGGCGAGCCGATCAATCCGGAAGCCTGGGAATGGTATTACAACGTGGTTGGCGACCAGCGCTCGCCGATTGTCGATACATGGTGGCAGACGGAAACCGGCGGCATTCTCATCACGCCGCTGCCGGGCGCAACGGACCTCAAGCCCGGTTCGGCAACACGCCCGTTCTTCGGCATCAAGCCGGAACTCGTGGACAATGAAGGCGCGGTCGTCGAGGGCGCCACAGACGGCAATCTGTGCATCATCGATTCGTGGCCGGGCCAGATGCGCACGCTTTACGGCGACCACAAGCGCTTCGTCGAAGCCTACTTCTCGACCTATAAGGGCAAGTATTTCACCGGCGACGGCTGCCGCCGCGACGAGGACGGCTATTACTGGATCACGGGCCGTGTCGACGACGTGCTCAACATTTCCGGCCATCGCCTCGGCACGGCGGAAATCGAATCAGCGCTCGTCTCGCATCACTCGGTTTCGGAAGCTGCCGTCGTGGGCTATCCGCATCCGATCAAGGGACAGGGCATCTATTGCTATGTCACGCTGATGACCGGCGAGACCGTCCATGACGAAGAGGCATTGCGCAAGGAACTGACCCAGCACGTGCGCAAGGAAATCGGCCCCATCGCGACGCCGGACAAGATCCAGTTCGCGCCGGGCCTGCCGAAGACCCGCTCGGGCAAGATCATGCGCCGCATCCTGCGCAAGATCGCCGAAGACGAGTTCAGCGCACTGGGCGATACCTCGACGCTGGCCGATCCGGGCGTCGTGGACGACCTGATCGAAAATCGCCAGAACAAGAAATGACAAACGAAAGGCCGGGAATTTCCCGGCCTTTTCACATCCCCAATTCTTTGACTTGTGTGAGAATTGAAGTGTCCTACACTCGATTTCAGTCACTCATTTCCTGAGAACTGGTATGGAATCTGCCTTCAAGGATATCTGGCTTTTACATTGGTTGACTGCATCAGGCGGCCTCAAAGAATTTCAGCAACGTATCGACGTTGAGATTGCCGAAGCCTTCAGAACTCTGGAACGCTTCGTTTCGCCTCCTAAGCTCGATATTCTTCTCGATCGTTCGAAACATATAATTCCAGAGATCGGAATTCTGGGACGAGCCCACAACAGCACGTTGTTTTCATTAAACTTCGACCCAGAAAATCCCAATCTTAAACCCAGCCTTACAAACGGAACGCTCCAGCGCCAGGCGCTGCATGAAATCCATCACTGCATGCGCATGGCTGGACCGGGCTATGGATGGACACTTGGTGAAGCGTTGGTAAGCGAAGGCTTGGCAGGAAATTTCGTCCAACATCTGATGAACTCACCACCAGAGCCGTGGGAACGTGCAGTCGACATCGACCGGTTGAGCGTGCACCGCCCAACAGTCGCAGATTTGCAATCTCCCGATTACAATCACGCCGAATGGTTTTTTGGCAGAGGAAAATTTCCCCGTTGGCTTGGTTATTCAATGGGGTTCGAACTCGTGCGGCTCTGGCGTGAAACCGTTCGACCGGAAACTCAAGCCCAATGGACCGACACGCCTTCACATGAAATTCTTGCCATTGGCAAAGAAGCCGGACTGATCAGAGACTAAAAATCTATCGACCGCCCCTTGATCTCCCAGTCACCATAACGGGCGGGATCTTTTCCGCCGCGCCCGCCAATTTCGCGCGGTGCTTGCGCTTCCTTTTCGGCGGCGCGGCGCGCTTCGGCTTCCTTCAAGGCGCGCTGTGCCGCAGGCGGCAGGTCTTCAAACGTGCGCTTGTCCACATTTTCCCGGGCTTCGGTTGCGTCGGTTTTCTCGCTCATCGGTCACATTCCTGTTGGCTGCATCTGCTCCCATTATTGAAGCGAAGCCTTTTCATACCCATCATATAGGCAGAAAGGCTTGCCGTGCAAAACCCTTGCGGGGGCGCGCGGCTCAAGATTTGGAGACCGCCACGGATGAATATGACGAAAACTGCCATGCTGATCGCGCTCATGACGGTCATGTTCATGAGCATCGGCTATTTGTTGGGCGGCGGAGGCGGCATGATGATCGCGCTAGTGATCGCCGTCGCCATGAACCTGTTCGGCTACTGGAACTCCGACAAGATGGTGCTGCGCATGTATAATGCGCAGGAAGTGGACGAGCGCAGCGCGCCCGACTATTACCGCATGGTGAGCGGCCTTGCCGCCAATGCGGGCCTGCCGATGCCGAAGGTCTATATCATCCACGAAGACCAGCCGAACGCCTTCGCCACGGGCCGCAACCCCGAAAACGCCGCCGTTGCCGCGACGACCGGCCTGCTCAACCGGCTTTCGCCGGAAGAAGTGGCGGGCGTGATGGCGCATGAGCTGGCGCATGTGCAAAACCGTGACACGCTGACCATGACCATCGTGGCAACGCTTGCCGGCGCGATCTCCATGCTCGGCAATTTTGCCTTCTTTCTTGGCGGCAACCGCGAGAACGGCAATGGCATCATGGGCGTGGTCGGCACGCTTCTCGCCATGATCGTCGCGCCCTTTGCCGCGATGATCGTGCAGATGGCGGTGAGCCGCACCCGCGAATACGCCGCCGACAGGCGCGGCGCGGAAATCTGCGGCAATCCGTTGTGGCTGTCCTCCGCGCTAGGCAAGATCGCGCGTGGCGCCAAGGTCATCCCGAACGAGGAAGCCGAACACAACCCGGCGACCGCGCATATGTTCATCATCAATCCCTTGAGCGGGCGCGGCGCGGATAATCTTTTCTCGACCCATCCGGATACCGATAACCGCATTGCGGCACTTGAACAGATGGCTGCCGAAATGGGCATCCGCTCTGGCGGAATGGCACCACGCGCCGCTGCCCCTTCCCAAAGCACCGGTCCATGGGGTAATGCAGGCGGCAGCAGCAATGGCGGTTCCGGTTTTCGAGGGCCGTGGTCGTAAATAAAGAAGAATAGTGTGAACGATAAAAAAGCCGCGCCGAAGCGTGGAAACAAAAAGCCGCAGAACAACTACGCCGCAGACCTGCGCCCCGGTCTGGCGGCGCGTTTGTGTGCGGCCCGCCTTCTCGGCGCGGTGATCGAAAAGAACACCTCGCTCGACGGCCTGACCGACAATACCCACGGCCATCCGCAATATCTGGCGCTTGAGCCGCGCGACCGCGCTCTGGTTCGCGCCATTCTGGGTTCTGCGCTGCGTAATCGCGGCAGCATCGAACGCGCCATCAACAAGCGGCTCGACCGGCCATTGCCGGAAAATGCCGTGGCGCTGAAACATCTTTTGCACGTCGCCATCGCCCAGATTTTCTATCTCGATCTGCCTGATCACTCGGCGGTCGATCTGGCGGTGGAAGCGGCAAACAACGATCCGCGCAACCGCAAATATGCCGGTCTGGTCAATGCGCTGCTGCGGCGTCTCGCGCGCAACAAGGAACGCGCTCTCGCCCACACGCTGGAGCCCGAAACCAATGTGCCGGAGTGGTTTGCAAAGAGTATAACGGATGCCTATGGCGCGGAAAAAGCCGCAACCATTCTCGCCATGCACGCCTATGAGCCGCCGATCGATTTCACGGTCAAGGGCGATGCGAAGGCATGGGCCGAAAAGCTCGGCGGCATGGCGCTTCCCAACGGTTCGGTGCGCCTGCAAACGGTCGAAGGCAATCTCACCGACCTGCCCGGCTTTGCCGAAGGCGACTGGTGGGTGCAGGATGTGGCGGCAAGCCTGCCCGCCCGCCTGATGGGCGACATCAAGGGCAAACGGGTTGCCGATCTCTGTGCCGCCCCCGGCGGCAAGACGGCGCAGCTTGTGCTTCAGGGCGCGGATGTGACCGCGCTCGACCTTTCCGAAAACCGCCTGAAGCGGCTCAACAGCAATCTGGAACGGCTTGGTTTCGAGGCGAAAACCGTCGCCACCAATCTGATGGATTTCCAGCCGAATGAATTGTTCGACGCCGTGCTTCTGGATGCGCCCTGCTCGTCCACCGGCACGGTGCGCCGTCACCCGGATGTGCCATGGACAAAGACCCCGCAGGACATTGCAAAACTCGCGGAACTTCAGGGCAAGCTTCTGGCGCACGCGGCCACTCTGGTCAAACCCGGCGGCGTGATCGTCTTTTCCAACTGTTCGCTGCATCCGCTCGAAGGCGAAGAAATGGCGCGCAAGGCGGCGGAAAATCCGCTGCTGGAGCCGTTCCCGATCACGGAGCAGGATTGTCCCGGCCTTGAAGGGCTGGTGACGGCGGAAGGCTTTTTGCGGTCTACACCTGCAGACCTGCCGCCGGATCGTTTTGACGGCAATCCGCAAATGGCTGGCATGGACGGCTTCTTCGCCGCCCGCTTCAAGCGCGTATAAAACCACTAAACAAGTGTTTTCGCATACCGGGCGCATTTCCGTCCGGTATGGTTAACGCTCGATTCACCATTTCAGTACAATTGTATCAAAGGACATCGGCTGTTCGATTTGGCCGCAGCATAATGACAAACGATACGGAGAAAGACCGGGTGGCAGTCGCCCTCAGCGAAACCCCTCACCTCTGGGGACTGGCCGTTGCACAGGCGTGGCGCAAGTTCAGCCGCCGTCTGCGCATGGGGCCGCTTTATCGCTGGCGCTTCACCGGCTTTACCCCGGACCGCATTCTGATAGCCCCGCCCGACCTGCGCGTCGCCGACCCGCAACTGGCGCAAGAATTCTATCATGGCCGCTTCGCGCTCGCCGGTCGTCTTGTCGAAACCGGCGGATTGTCGCCTTTCGCCGTCGAGCCGCCGACACCGGAATGGGAAGCAGCCCTCCAGAGTTTTGGCTGGCTGCGTCATCTGAAAAGCGCCAACAGCGAACTGGCCACCGCCAATGCGCGCGCGCTCGTCGATGACTGGATGCGCATGTTCGGCAGGCGCATCGGCGGTCTTGCCTGGTCGCCGGAAGTCACCGCCCAGCGCATCATCGCCTGGCTGCAGCATTCCAATCTCATTTTGTCGGGCGCGGAACTTCCCGCCTATCGCAAGTTCATGCGCTCGCTCGCCATGCAGGTGCGTTACCTGCGCACCGTCGCCGCCGCCATGGATGACGGCGAGGAACGCTTGCGCGCCCGCATCGCTCTTGCCTTCGCAGCGCTTGCCTTGCCAGTTTCGCCGCCGACGGCACGCGCCGCGCGCCGCAATCTGGAATATGAGCTGAAACGCCAGATCCTGCCGGATGGCGGGCATATCTCGCGCAATCCCGTTACGGTACTGGAACTTCTGGCCGATCTTCTGCCGCTCCGCCAGACCTATGCCAACGGCACCGAATCGCCGCCCAAGGCGCTGATCGAAGCCGTTGAGCGCATGTTGCCTGCGCTGCGTTTCTTCCGTCATCAGGATGGCAGCCTTGCGCTTTTCAATGGCGTCGGTCCCACCATGCCGGAACGCATCATCTCGGTTCTGCGGCACGACGAGACCGCCGGATCGCCGCTGACCCATGCGCCCTATTCCGGCTATGAACGGCTTTCGATGGGGTCCACCACCATCATCGCCGATACCGGACTGCCGCCGCCGGTGACCGCATCGCGGGATGCCCATGCGGGTTGCCTCGCCTTTGAAATGTCCTCCGGGCGCCAGCGCTATATCGTCAATTCCGGCATCGACCGTTTCGGCCCGCCGGAATTTCGTCCCTTGGGCCGCTCGACGGCTGCGCACTCCACCGTCACCATCAACGACACGTCCTCGTGCCGTTTCAGCCTCAATGCGGGCCTTTCCAACATGATCGGCACGCCGATCATTGCAGGCCCGACCCGCGTGCAGCGCGACCGGATCGAGGAAATGGGGCGGCAGGGATTTGTTGCCAGCCATGACGGCTATGCGCGCCTGTTCGGCATCTATCACGAACGTCGCCTCGTGCTGTCGCATAATGGCAGCGTAATCCAGGGCGCCGATCGCTTTTATCGCGGCGATGGCCGTCCGTTGAAGGCCAACGGGCGCGACAATATTGCCGTCCGTTTCCACCTGCATCCCTCGGTCGATATTTCCTTCGATGAGAACGGATTGATCGTCCTGTCAGCGGATCGCGACGACACCTGGGTCTTTTCCTGCTTTGAAGTTGCGCCGCAACTGGAAGATTCGATCTTCTTTGCGGGTTTCCGCGGTCCAGTGACATCGAAACAGATCGTGCTCTCCTTCCCGGCATCCGACCTGCCGGAAGTGAACTGGCAGTTCAGCCGCGTCGCGCTTGGCAGTTACGTATAAAGATCAAATTGGTCTTTTGCGGTAGGATTCTCGGCGCGCTTGTGTTAGGGCGAGCCGTCCACTTTCCTGAACGCATCCGTTTCAGCAACGAAGAGACCAACTCCCTATGGCTGTCAGCTCCAAGCATATTCCCGCTCCCGATCTTCATCGGGTGCGCCGCGCCCTCCTTTCCGTTTCCGACAAGACCGGCCTGATCGATTTCGCCAAGGCGCTTCATGCGCAAGGCGTCGAAATCCTCTCGACCGGCGGCACCGCCAAGTCGATTGCCGCAGAAGGCATTCCGGTGAAGGACGTGTCCGAAGTCACCGGCTTCCCGGAAATCATGGACGGGCGCGTCAAGACGCTGCATCCGGCGGTGCATGGCGGCCTGCTCGCCGTACGCAATGACCCGGAACATGTCGCGGCCATGGAAGCACACGGCATTGGCGGCATCGATCTTGCCGTTATCAATCTCTATCCGTTCGAGGAAGTCCGCTTCCAGGGCGGCGACTATGACACCACCGTCGAGAATATCGACATTGGCGGCCCGGCGATGATCCGCGCTTCGGCCAAGAACCATGCCTATGTCGCAACGGTCGTCGATCCTGCCGACTATACGGAAGTTGTGGCCGAACTGGAAAAGCATTCCGGCTCCCTGCCGCTCGCCTTCCGCAAAAAGCTTGCCGCCAAGGCCTTTTCGCGCACGGCAGCTTATGATGCGGCGATTTCCAACTGGTTTGCCGAGGCAATCAACGAAGAAACGCCAACCTATCGCGCCGTCGCAGGCAAGCTGCATTCCGTCATGCGCTACGGTGAAAATCCGCACCAGACGGCTGGCTTTTATCTCACCGGCGAAAAGCGCCCCGGCGTCGCCACCGCGACCCAGCTTCAGGGCAAGCAGCTTTCCTACAACAACATCAACGACACCGATGCGGCTTTCGAGCTGGTGGCCGAGTTTGATCCCGCCCGCACCGCAGCCGTCGCCATCATCAAGCACGCCAATCCGTGCGGCGTTGCGGAAGCTTCCACGATCAAGGAAGCCTATCTCAAGGCGCTCGCCTGCGATCCGGTTTCAGCCTTTGGCGGCATCGTTGCGCTCAACAAGACGCTCGATGAGGAAGCAGCCGAAGAGATCGTGAAGATCTTCACCGAAGTCATCATCGCGCCGGATGCCACCGAAGGTGCACAGGCCATCGTCGCAGCCAAGAAGAACCTGCGCCTGCTCGTGACCGGCGGTCTGCCGGACCCGCGCGCCAAGGGCATTGCCGCCAAGACGGTTGCCGGTGGCCTGCTGGTCCAGTCGCGCGACAATGGCGTGGTCGATGACCTTGATCTGAAAGTCGTCACCAAGCGCGCCCCGACCGAAGCCGAACTCAACGATCTGAAATTCGCCTTCCGCGTTGGCAAGCATGTGAAATCGAACGCCATCGTCTATGTGAAGGACGGCGCAACGGTCGGCATCGGCGCAGGCCAGATGAGCCGGGTCGATTCCGCCCGCATCGCAGCCCGCAAGGCCGAAGATGCAGCCGAAGCAGCCGGTCTTGCCGAACCGCTCACCAAGGGCTGCGTGGTCGCTTCCGATGCGTTCTTCCCGTTCGCAGACGGTCTGCTGTCCGCAGTTCAGGCTGGCGCAACCGCTGTCATCCAGCCCGGCGGCTCCATGCGGGACGACGAAGTGATCGCCGCTGCCGACGAACATGGCATTGCCATGGTGATGACCGGCATGCGTCACTTCCGCCACTAAATCCTTGTAAACCACAGATTTATAGAGGCCCCGGAACCAACCGTTCCGGGGCCTTCGTTTAGATCGGTTCCGATCCTAGCGGAATTGCGGAACCGATCTATCTCTTTGTTTTTTCGCATTATCCTACGCAAAACCGCTTCGCACTTTTGCTGGAAATGCTCTATTTTGAGTTTCACATTCTTTCGTTTACATTCGTTTCGAACAGATTTGGAGGAGCCCGCCCCATGACGCAGTTTATCGGTTCCATCGACCAGGGAACCACGAGTTCGCGTTTCATCATTTTCGACAGGCAGGGCGATATCGTCGCCAGCGACCAGCGCGAACACGAGCAGATTTACCCCAAAGCGGGCTGGGTCGAGCACAATCCGGTGGAAATCTGGCGGAACACGCAGCATGTCATTGCGGCTGCACTCAAGAAGGCAAAGTTGAAGGCAAGCGATATCGCTTCCGTCGGCATCACCAACCAGCGTGAGACCACCTTGCTCTGGGACCGGAAGACCGGCGCGCCGCTTCATAATGCGGTCGTCTGGATGGATACGCGCACCGACGAGCTGGTCGCCCGTTACACCAAGGACGGCGGCGCGGACCGTCTGCGCGAAAAGACGGGCCTGCCAATTTCCACTTACTTTTCCGGCCTCAAGCTGCGCTGGATCCTCGATCATGTTCCGGGTGCGCGTGAAAAGGCTGAAGCGGGCGATGCGCTTTTCGGCACCATCGACACATGGCTGGTCTGGAATCTCACCGGCGGCACTGAGGGCGGCATTCACATCACCGACGTGACCAATGCCTCCCGCACCCAGCTTATGGATCTTTCGACGCTGGAATGGGACGAAGCTATTCTTCGCCTGTTCGATATTCCATCCGCCTGCCTGCCGGAAATCCGCTCTTCGAGCGAGGTCTATGGCGAGATCACCTTGCCCGCGCTTTCCGGCGTCCAGCTTGCGGGCATTCTGGGCGACCAGCAGGCAGCGCTCTTCGGTCAGGCCTGCCTGGAACCGGGCGAAGCCAAGAATACCTATGGCACCGGCTGCTTCATGCTGATGAACACCGGCGAGAAACTGGTGCCCTCCAATTACGGCCTGCTGACCACGGTTGCCTACAAGCTCGACGGTGCGAAGCCGGTCTATGCGCTGGAAGGGTCCATCGCCATCACCGGCGCTCTGGTGCAGTGGCTACGCGACAATCTCGGCATCATCAAAACGAGCGGCGACATCGAAACGCTGGCGCGGACCGTCGAAGACAATGGCGACGTCTATTTCGTCCCGGCCTTTTCCGGCCTCTTTGCGCCGCACTGGCAGGATTCGGCGCGCGGCATCATTGCCGGTCTCACCCGCTTCGCCAACAAGGGCCACATAGCGCGCGCAGCCCTTGAGGCAAGCGCCTATCAGGTGCGCGAAGTACTGGATGCGATGGTGAAGGATTCCGGCGTCGAGATCACGGAACTGCGCGCCGATGGCGGCATGACCGTCAACGAGCTTCTCATGCAGTTCCAGTCCGACATTCTGGACGTGCCGGTCGTGCGTCCGAAAATCATCGAGACGACGGCGCTGGGCGCCGCCTACGCCGCCGGGCTTGCCGTCGGCTACTGGAAATCCACGCAGGACATTATCGAGAACTGGCAAGTGGGCCATCGCTGGCACCCGCGCATGTCAGCCGAGGAAAGCACGCGCCTGTTCCGCTCGTGGGAAAAGGCCGTGCAGCGTTCACTCGGCTGGATCGAATAATATAATCATCCGGCCCGTCACAGCGGGCCGGATGCGCGCGGCCGGTCGGCTGGATAAGGCGTTATGGCCGCCAGATAGAGCCCAACGGCAAAGAACAGCAACAGCACCGACATGCCGAGTGCTGCGGAACCGCTGAGAGCGGTGATGGTCGCCACCAGAAACGGTCCGAGAAAGCTCGTCGCGCGGCCAGCCAGCGCATAGATGCCGAAATAGCGGCCCGATTCCTCCGGCCTGATGCTGCGGGCAAACCACGAACGGGCGGATGCCTGCACCGGCCCGAGCGCCACGCCAATCGTCAGCCCGTAAACGAGAAATGCCTGTTCCGAAACAGTCGAGAACAGTCCCCTCACCTCTGGATAGCTGACCGGCACAAGGCCGAACAGCAGGGAATCCGTTTGGGTGGAAACGATGCCCAATGAAGCCACGAGCAAAAGCACCAGCGATCCAATCACGATGACTTTTGAGCCGATCCTGGTGTCGAGACGCGCCACAACGAGGCAGCTCAGGATGGCCGTCACATTGGTAATCATGCCGAAGAGGCCGATTTCGTTGATGCTCCAGTCAAACAACGAAGCGGCATAACCGGCGCCCAGCGTCACAATGGCGTTGAGCCCATCCTGATAGACAAGGCGCGCGGCAAGAAAGCGGGCAATGCCCGGACGCTTTCGCACTTCCCCCAGCGTCGATCTGAGTTCAGCCAGACCGCTGCCGATTGCCTGACGCAACGGCTGTCCACGCGCCTGATCGGGCGTGAACAGGAACATCGGCATGATGAAAACAAGATACCACAGCGCCGCGATAGGCCCGGTGATGCGGGCATCTTCTCCGCTGGACGGATCAAGGCCGAAGAGCGGCGGAAGCCCGATCAGCGTCTTGCCCGTATCCGGCGATGCAGCCAGAAAAACCACCACGAAGATGAGCACCAGAACGCCGCCCAGATAGCCAAGCCCCCAGGCCAGGTTGGAAACCTTGCCGATCTCACCGCCGGGAACAACCCGCGGCATCATGGAATCGTTGAAGACGATGGAAAATTCCGCCGAAACCATTGCCATGCTGAAAGCCAGAAGCACCCAGAACAGGCTGGCACCCGGCACTGCAAACCACAGCGTCATCAGGCCCACGATCTTCAGAACGGCAAAGAAGGCGATCCAGGGCTTGCGCGAACCGGTCTTGTCGGCAATCGACCCCAGAACGGGCGAGAGGATGGCGATCACGAAACCGGCTGCGGCAAGACCATATCCCCAGGCAATCTGCCCCGCTTCCGGAGTATCCGCCATGCGGGAAATGAAATACGGGCCGAAGATAAAGGTTACAATGACGGTAAAGAACGGCTGCGCCGCCCAGTCGAAGAATATCCAGCCCCATATGCCACGCCGCGAGGCATGGCTGCGGGCAGCCACAAGCTGATCGCTCAATTACTCTTTCCTTCCCCCCACGCCCGAAGCTGCTTTCGACGATAGAGCACCGTGCGCCTTTTGGCGTATAAAGACCACTCCAACGCGATACATCTGCACACAATGCTTTGCGAAAACCGGCTCCGATTTTCAGCTCCGATTTTCAGGCAGATGCGCGCAGGCCAGCCCAGCCAAGGCTGCGTCGTTCCTTCAATGTGTCGGATGAATTTCAGGCCCAAATCATATTAGAGCATTTCCAGCAAAAGTGTGAAACGGTTTTGCGCAGGATAATGAAAAAGGGCGGCCGAAGCCGCCCTTCCATGAGACTGTTCTCGGGTTGTTTTACTGCGCAAGATCGGACATGAGACCCGCCGCAACCGCCAGTCGCGAGACGGTCAGGTCGCCACCTTCCGTCAGCGCCACCATGCGGCTCTTCACCTGCTCGATGCGCGCGCCATCGGCGGCAAACCAGGCTGACGCCGGGTCCTTCTCCTTGGCAAAGCGCTTGAGCGCCGCAATGGTGATGCCGCGTGCGGCCTGCGTGATCGTATCGCTTGCCCGCGACAGCGCCAGCCCGTCATAATAATCCGTGACGGGGATAGCGCGGGCGGCTTCCTCGATGCGACCGATGCGGAACGCTTCCGAAACACCGAAATAGGTCTTGGCGGTGACCACCCGGTCGGCACCGGCCAGATGCGCGATCAGCGCGATGTCCGGCATGATGCCTGCAAGCTGCAGATTGGCAAGACGCCCTGCCAGCTTTTCCGGCGCGCCCATTTCCACGAAGGCGGCCTTGTCGGTCTGAAGCGCGCTCTTCAGATATTCCGGCATCAGGCCGTCGAAACGCGGCTCCAGTTCGGCACGGGCGCGGGTGATCGTATCCACCAGCTCCGTCAGGTTGGCGCGGGTCGTGTCGTTGCGCAGTACCCAGGCCGTCGTCGCCTGCAGCATTTCGCCGACCAGATGATAGAACTGGTTCTGCACATCGCCCGGCACCTTGTTGTCGAGCGCATCGATGGCATCATAGATCGTGTCGATGTCGAAACCGTCACGCACCGCCACATAGGCGCGGACGATATCGGCAGGCGACTTGCCGGTCGTATCGGCCAGACGGCTGATGAAGGTGATGCCGCCGCGATTGATGACATCGTTTGCCAACAGGGTGGCGACGATTTCACGGCGCAGACGATGGCCGGAGATTTCCTCGGCATAGGTCTTCACCATGCGCTTCGGGAAATAATCCAGCAGCAGCGACTGGAAGTAAGGCTCGTCCGGAAGCTGGCTCGCCACCAGATCGTCACAGAGCGACAGCTTGGCATAAGCCAGCAGGACCGCCAGTTCCGGGCGCGTCAGCGGCTGGCCAGCCTTCTGGCGCTCGATCAGCATGGCGTCGGACGGCAGGTTCTCCACCTTGCGGTCGAGAAGCTTGCGGGCTTCCAGCTCGGCCATGAAGCGGGCCTGATAGGGCAGTTCTGCGAGCCCCTGCCTTTCGTTGAGCGACAAGGCCAGCGGTTGCAGGTAATTGTTGCGCAGAACGAGTTCCGATACATCGTCGGTCATGCTGACCAGGAGCTTGTCGCGCGCCGGGCGCTTGAGCTTGCCCGAACGCATGGCGGCAGCCAGCGCGATCTTGATATTGACCTCGACGTCCGAGCAGTTGACGCCTGCCGAATTGTCGATGGCGTCCGTATTACCGCGACCGCCCGACAGCGCATATTCGATGCGCCCGCGCTGGGTTACGCCAAGGTTTGCGCCTTCGCCGATCACCCGTGCGCCGACTTCCGAGCCGGTGATGCGGATGGCATCATTGGCGCGGTCGCCGACCTGCGCATCCGTTTCGGCGGACGAGCGGATATAGGTGCCGATACCGCCAAACCAGAGGAGATCGACCTTCGACTTCAGGATCGCCGTCATGATTTCCTGCGGCGTGCCGGAGGTCTTGCCAAGGCCGATGACTTCGGCGGCTTCCGGCGAGAGCGTAATCGTCTTCTGGCTGCGGCTGTAGATGCCGCCGCCAGCCGAAAGCTTGGAGCGGTCATAATCCTGCCAGCTCGAACGCGGCAGTTCGAACAGGCGCTTGCGCTCGGCATAGCCGTCCGCCGGAACCGGGTTCGGATCGATGAAGATATCGCGATGGTCGAATGCCGCCACCAGACGAATCTGCTCGGAAAGCAGCATGCCGTTGCCGAACACGTCGCCCGACATGTCGCCCACACCGGCAACCGTGAAAGGCTCGGTCTGGATATCCATGTTGAGCTCGCGGAAATGCCGCTTCACGGCTTCCCACGCGCCGCGCGCGGTGATGCCCATGCCCTTGTGGTCGTAACCGGCAGAACCGCCGGATGCGAAGGCATCGTCCAACCAGAAATCATGCGCCTGGCTGATGGCATTGGCCGTATCGGAGAAGGTGGCCGTACCCTTGTCGGCGGCAACGACGAAATAAGGGTCGTCATTGTCATGACGCACGACTTCCGTCGGCGGCACGACATGGTTGTCCTCGATATTGTCGGTGACCGACAGAAGCGTGGAGATGAACACCTTATAGGCATCGCGACCGGCTTCGAAAACCGCATTGCGGTCGCCGCCGACCGGCAGGCGCTTCGGATAGAAGCCGCCCTTGGCGCCAACCGGCACGATCACCGCGTTCTTGACCTGCTGCGCCTTCACGAGACCCAGCACTTCGGTGCGATAATCCTGTGCGCGGTCCGACCAGCGCAGGCCGCCGCGAGCGACAGCGCCGAAGCGCAGGTGCACGCCTTCCACTTCCGGCCCATAGACGAAGATTTCGCGATAGGGGCGCGGGTCCGGCAGGCCGTCGACCAGACGCGGATCAAGCTTGAAGGCGAAGGTGACGCGCGGCTTGCCGTCGGCATCCGGCTGGTAAGCATTGGTGCGCAGCGTCGCTTCGATCAGATTGCGGAAACGGCGCAAGATCTGGTCGTCATCGATGCTCGGCACGCCCAGGAGCGCGGTTTCAATACCGTCGACCAGCTTCCTTTCAGCCGCATCGCGGCGCTTGGCCGACGGGTTAAAGCGCAGGTCGAATAGCGCATAGAGATCGCTGGCGATTTCCGGATAACGGTTCAGCGCAGCCGCGATGAAGCTCTGCGAATAGGCAATGCCTGCCTGTTGCAGATAGCGGCCATAGGAACGCAGGATCATGATCTGGCGTGCGCTCAGGCGCGCGGTCTGCACCAGCGCGTTATAGCCGTCATTGTCGGCCAGACCGTCCCAGACATTGCGGAACACATCTTCCAGCATCTCGCCATCGTCGGAAAGATCGACGGCTGCGCCATAGGCATTCACAAGCTGCATGTCGTGCAGATAGACGGTCGCGCCGTCCTTGCCCGCATTTGGCAGGTCGATGGTCTGCTCGCTGACGACGCGGAAGCCCATGTTTTCCAGAAGCGGCACGCGCTGCGACAGCACAACCGGGGCGCCGTGATGATAGATTTTCAGCGAAACCGCATCGGGACCATCGGTGCGATAACGATAGAAATCCACGAAAAGTGGAGCTTCTGCGCTGAGGCCGGCAATGCGTTCCGCATCGACCAGCGCTTCCGGCGCCGTGAAGATTTCGCGATAGGACGGCGGGAAGCTCGCGGCAAGCGCAACGGTCTTTGCCTCGGCGCTGTCCGAGCTTTCACGCACCGCGTCGTCCCAGGTGCGGACGATGGCGCGCACTTCAGCTTCCAGCGCTTCCCGGTCCACATGCGGCGTGGAGCGCTCATGACGGCGGATGACGAACTGAACGCGGGTCAGGCCGTTTTGCAGGAAGACCGGATGGAACTCAAAGCTGTCGCCGCCATAGACGTCGACCAGATAATGGCCGATCTTCTCGCGCACGACCGAGTCGTAGCGGTCACGCGGGATATAGACCAGCACCGTGGCGAAACGGCCAAAGCGATCGAGACGCGGCACGGCGCGCACGCGCGGGCGTTCGCCGAGCGCCAGGATCAGTTCGGCATTGGCCGTGAGGCTTTCCACATCGATCTGGAAAAGCTCGTCGCGCGGATATTCTTCCAGCACATTGATGAGCGCCTTGCCCGAATGGTCCTCGCGGTTGAAGCCCAGATGCTTGATGACCGCATCGGCCTTGGAGCGGATGAACGGAATGCCAGCAACCGAGCTCGTATAGGCGACCGAGGTGAAGAGGCCGACCAGGCGCAGTTCGCCGATGGCCTCGCCCTTCTCGCCGAAAATCTTCACGCCGACATAATCGAGATAGGAGCGGCGATGCACCAGCGAAAGCGAATTCGCCTTGGTGACGATGAGCGGTTCGCTGCTGTCGAGGAATTCCGTCACCTCGCGTGGCGTCACGGTGTCGTCGCCATCCTTGCGCAGGACGCGGACCTCGTGATCGTTGAGGATGCCGAGCGTTTCCCTGACCGGGACCAGTTCGCGCTTGTCGCCCTTGCCCTTGAAGGTCAGTTCGCGCAGGCCGAGGAAGATGAAACGGTCGTCGCGCAGCCATTCCAGAAACGCGATTGCTTCCGGCATGGCCGGATCGTTCGTCATTTCAAAAACGCGCTTGTAATCGGCGATGGCGCCGTCGAGGCGCTTCAGCATCGGCTTCCAGTCGCTGACGGCGGAGCGAACCTGCCCCAGCACGCGCTTGATGGCGGCGGTCAGGTCGGCCTTGACCTGCTTGTCGAGGGCAGGAAGATGAATCTGTACCAGGCTGACGCGCTCAACACCCTTGGCAGGCGCAAGCTGCGATGCTTCGCCGAGAATGACGAGATCGTCCTTCTCGCGTGCAATATCCAGAACCGGATGCACGACCATGAAAATCTGGCCGGCATGATCGTTCAGCTCACCCATGATGGAGTCGAGCAGGAACGGCATGTTGTCATTGACGATGGTGATGACGCTCACCGGGCGACCTTGGCGTTCGATACCGTTATCGACGCTGATGATGCTCTTGCCCTTGCGCCAGGATTCCAGCGCGGCATAGCCGTGACGGGCCGAACTGTCGAGAGCGGCAGCATCGTAAGCGGCCAGATCTTCTGGCGGCGCCCATTCGAAGAGAAGCTGCGAGAAGGCCGTAAGCGCCTTCGAACTTCCTCCCTTCTTCTCCTCCTTGCTTGCCTTGGAACCTTTAACCTTGCTCGACCGATCCTGCTTTGCAGTCACGTCGGATACTCCTGTCATGATGGCAATGCGCGCCAAACTAGCAGATTAGGCATCGGTTTCGATGGCAATTCGCTGAAAATAACGAAAAATTTCCCGGAAAGTCAGAAAAACAGCATTTAATCCATTTAATTTGGAACAAAACTTCGAAAACTTCCTGCGAAATTTCGGATTATGCCGGTGGATTTCTCCACAACCCGCTGGAAACCCGTCAGAAGGGCGAAGCCGCAGGCGCGTTTCGCCTTATTCTAGGACTAAAGTTGCAGATGATTCTGACGGAATCGAACGGCTCTCATAACTCGATCAGGTGATCGTCCAGCTCGTTGATATTGTCCGGGCCTGCCGGGAAATGCTTCTCCAGCAAAAGCCCGGCCTGCCCGATTGCCAGCACGAAACCCTCGGCCACCTGCGCCCGCGAGGCATGATGGGTGAGCGTCGCGACGATCGCGTTCCACTCTTCCTGATCGACACGCGCATTGATGCCCGCATCGGCGATCACCTCGGCATAATGTTCGGCCATGGAGACGAAAAGCAGGATGCCGGTGCGGTGCTCCGTAATATGCACATTGCGCGCCAGAAACTGCTGCACGGCATTGAGATGGGCGCGTTTGTAGCGGATGCGGCGCGGCACCAGCAGCATGCGGATGGCCGGAAAGAACCAGAGCACCAGCATTGCGGTCAGAAACGCCGCCAGCACCGCCAGTCCAAACATGGGCAGGCGGATATCGAACCAGTACCAGTGCGCGAGAAACGCCACGACAACCGATGCCAGCAGAATGCCGCAGGTCGCGACAAAGCCCGCCGCGAAGAAATAATCGTCGCTGGAGCGCGCCAGGACGGCGTAGATTTCGCCGCTGGTCTCGGCTTCCGCCTTGCGGATCGCCTCGGCAATGCGGGTATGGTCCTCGGCGCCAATCAGCGTGTGATGCTTCATCGTTGCGTCTCCCTACCAGCTGCCCGAGGCGCCGCCGCCACCCGATGAGCCGCCACCGCCGGAGAAACCGCCGCCTCCCCCGCCGGACGACCAGCCACCGCCGCCGCCCCAGCTGCCGCCACCCCTGCCGCCAGAGCCGCCGCCGCGATTGTTGTAATCCACGACCATGCCGAGCCACTGATATTTTCCCGGCCCGATCTTGCGGCCAAAAACCGGCGTCAGGATCGCCATGCCGAAACCGCCGAAGAAGATCAGGCACCAGAAGGTGATGAAGACGACGAACACCCAGTCGACATCGTCCGAGCTTGACTGCACATTGCGCTTCGCCCGCGCTTCAAGCTCCGCCGCATCGCCGGAAAGCACCGAAAGAATGCCGTCCACGCCTTGCACGATGCCGCTCGAATAATTGCCGGTGCGAAATTCCGGAATGATGGTGCCATTGATGATGACGCTTGAAAGCGCATCTGTCATGACGCCTTCGAGACCATAGCCGACCTCGATGCGCACCTTGCGGTCGTTGGGCGCAACCACCAGCAAAATGCCGTTGTTTTCTTGGCTCTGCCCCAGCGCCCAGGCGCGGAACAGACGGTTGGAATAGGTTTCAATGTCTTCGCCATTGAGACTTGGCACCGTCACCACGACCACCTGATCGGACGACTTCGCTTCGAAATCGGCAAGTTTCTGCGTCAGTTGCTGGCGCTCAGCCGGATCGATGATCCCTGCCGCATCCACCACGCGGCCTGTCAGTGCCTGCGCCGGCTTCGGCACGTCCTGCGCCAGCGCATTGTTCAGCGCCAGAACGCTCGAAAAAATCAGGAAAGCGAGCGCAAGCAAATGTCGCGGCCAGCCCAGCCAGCCCAGCCAGCCCCCCGGCCAGCCAAGGCCGCGACGATCACGCAAGAGTGCCGCACGCGCCATAAATCGCGCCGTCAGTTGAAGTTGACTTTGGGCGCGGCCTGGCTGCCCGCATCGGCGCTGAAGCTCTGCATGGGCTGTGCATCGCGATACCAGATCCATGTCCAGATCATCGTCGGCATGGTGCGCAGCGACGTGTTGTAGACACGAACCGCCTCGATATAGTCGCGCCGTGCGACGGCGATGCGGTTTTCGGTGCCTTCAAGCTGCGACTGCAAAGCAAGGAAGTTCTGGTTGGCTTTCAGGTCCGGATAGCGCTCGACCACCACCATCAGGCGCGACAGCGCACTGGTCAGGTTGGCCTGATTATCCTGAAACTGCTTGAACAGCTCGGGATTGTTCAGCGTTTCAGGCGTGATCTGCACCTGCGTCGCCTTGGCGCGCGCATCGATCACGGCTTGCAGGGTTTCCTTTTCGTGGGCGGCATAGCCCTTCACGGTCTCGACCAGATTGGGCACGAGATCGGCGCGGCGCTGATACTGGTTCTGCACCTCGCTCCAGGCGGCTTTCGCCTTTTCCTCATTGGTGGGGATCGTGTTGAAACCGCATGCGGAGAGCAGCGGAACCAGAACGATGAGACCAAGAGCGATGAAAATACGGCGAAAAGAGAAAGAAGTGGCAACGGTCGCAGCCGACATGGACTTCTCCTGAAAAGAGCGCTTTGCCAAGCGCCGGGGAAACAAACTCATCACCCGCACATA
Organism: Ochrobactrum sp. PL_is483; assembly: GCF_055816855.1. Classification (NCBI taxonomy): domain Bacteria; kingdom Pseudomonadati; phylum Pseudomonadota; class Alphaproteobacteria; order Hyphomicrobiales; family Brucellaceae; genus Ochrobactrum; species Ochrobactrum sp. PL_is483. Next base: position 31,196 of record NZ_JBVPGS010000031.1, on the reverse strand, counting down.
CGCGTTCACGCAAATGCGAGCCGTCAAATCAAGAAGATAAGCGATTTTGGCGGCGCGTCCAGCCCATTCAAAATGACTGGTTAAAAAGAAAAAGCGACGGATTGCTCCGCCGCTTTCTCAAAACGCAAAACTGCGCGAAAAAATTATTCGCTTGCAGCTTCTTCAGCCGGAGCAGCAGCAGCTTCCGCGGCGGCTGCAGCAGCTTCGGCAGCCTTTGCAGCGGCTTCTTCTTCAGCCTGCTTGGCCATGGCCAGACGTTCCTGGGCCTTCTTGCCCGGCTCACCCTTGGTCGGGTTGCTGCGGGTCGGACGCTTTGCAAGGCCAGCCTGGTCGAGGAAGCGCAGAACGCGATCGGTCGGCTGTGCGCCCTGTGCAATCCAATGCTGGATGCGGTCGGCGTCGAGCTTCACGCGTTCAGCGTCCTTGGCCAGCATCGGGTTCCATGCGCCAACGGTTTCGATGAAGCGGCCGTCACGCGGGCTGCGGACGTCGGCAACGACGATGTGGTAGTAAGGACGCTTCTTGGAGCCAGCGCGGGCCAGACGAATCTTCAGAGACATTTTTTCTTTCCTTTAGACAATTGCTTCGCCCGGGGGATGGCCGGGACAAAACGGGTTAAGCTATCGAGATAGCTATTGTTTCCCACCGTGATTGGCGGCGGTATGCTCATGATGCCGAATGACTTCCTTCACGATGAAGTTCAGGAATTTTTCGGCGAAATCGGGATCGAGATGGGCATCGACTGCAAGCGCGCGTAGACGTTCCACCTGACGCTTTTCGCGAGCCGGATCGGCGGGCGCCAGACCGCGTTCAGCCTTCAGAACGCCAACAGCCTTCGTGCAGCGAAAACGCTCGGCCAGCATATGGATCAACGCCGCATCGATATTGTCGATGGAAGCGCGCAATGCCAGAAGTTCAGCCGGTGCAGTGTTCTGTTCGTCGCTCATGATGCTCACTTCTTCTTCGGCAGACCCGGAAGGCCGCCACCGAGACCGGGAAGCTTGGGCCCGCCCAGACCGGGCAAACCGCCCGGAAGACCGCCGCCGGGAAGCCCCGGCAAGCCGCCGCCTTTCGTCAGGCCCGCTGCTTCCGCCTGCTTGGCAAGCGCCTCAAGCTGCTTGGGGTCCATCTTGGAGAGATCGGGCATGCCCATTCCTCCACCCAGACCACCCAGCCCCATCTTGCTGGCAAGCCCGCCCATCATCTGCTTCATCATTCCGCCCTTGCCCTTGCCCATGACTTTCATCATGTCGGCCATCTGGCGATGCATCTTGAGAAGCTTGTTGATGTCGGCGGCACTCGTGCCGGAACCCTTGGCGATGCGCTGCTTGCGGCTGTGCTTGAGAATGTCGGGATTGGCGCGCTCGGCCTTGGTCATGGAACCGATGATGGCGAGCTGGCGGTCGAACACCTTGTCGTCGAGACCGGCGGCTGCCACCTTGTCCTTCATCCCCGCCATGCCCGGCATCATGCCCATGATGCCGCCCATGCCGCCAAGCTTCTTCATCTGCCCGAGCTGATCGGCAAGATCGTTGAGATCGAACTTGCCCGACTGCATCTTCTTGGCCATCGCGGCGGCTTTTTCCGCGTCGATGTTTTCGGCAGCTTTTTCGACCAGCGAAACAATGTCGCCCATGCCGAGAATACGGTCTGCAATACGCTTGGGATAAAACTCCTCAAGCGCATCCATCTTTTCGCCGGTGGCGATCAGCTTGATCGGCTTGCCGGTGATGGCGCGCATGGAAAGGGCGGCACCGCCGCGACCGTCGCCATCCATACGGGTGAGCACAATGCCGGTAATGCCGACGCGGTCGTCGAAATTGCGCGCCAGATTGACGGCGTCCTGACCGGTCAGGCTGTCGGCAACGAGCAGGATTTCATGCGGATTGGCGGCCTTGCGGATATCCGCCATTTCCACCATCAGCGGCTCGTCGATATGCGTGCGGCCTGCGGTATCGAGAATGACCACGTCGTGCGCGCCAAGCTTTGCGGCCTGCACGGCGCGCTTGGCGATTTCCACCGGCGACTGGCCGGCAATGATCGGCAGCGTGTCGACGCCGGTCTGGATGCCAAGCTGGCGAAGCTGTTCCTGCGCAGCCGGACGGCGCGTATCGAGCGACGCCATCAGCACCTTCTTGCGCTGGCGCTCGGTCAGGCGCTTGGCGATCTTGCCCGTGGTGGTCGTCTTACCGGAGCCTTGCAAGCCGACCATCATGATGACGACGGGCGCAGGCGCGTTCAGGTCGATGGAAACGCCTTCGGTGCCGAGCATTTCGACAAGTTCGTCATGGACGATCTTGACGACCATCTGGCCGGGCTTGATGCTTTTCAGGATTTCAGCGCCAACGGCCTTTTCCCGCACCTTGTCGGTGAAGGAGCGAACCACTTCCAGCGAAACGTCGGCCTCGATCAGCGCGCGGCGCACTTCGCGCAGCGCCGCCGTCACGTCGGCCTCGGAAAGAGCGCCGCGTCCGGTCAGGCCGTTCAGGATGGAGCCAAGACGCTCCTGAAGTGATTCAAACATCGAATTTCCTTTTAATCCGAGAAGAGGCTTATGCTTCGTCAGGGATAAATCGTCCCGTGGGTCTGCCAGTTCAAGAAGCAACCAAAGCGGTACAGCACCCGAGGGCGCATCGCGCTGTCGGATGTGGACCTCCGGGATCGCTTTATACCATGATGGGTCCCGGTCGGTGGCTCGCGTTCTGAAGATCGCGGATAGATTGGAGCAGGCTTTAAGGCGAACAGCCTGCAATGTCAAGCAAAAGGCCCGCAATACACTGAAACCGGCCCGGTTTGCCATGGGGCGCATCTTGTTCCGAAAACCGTTTCACGCCTTTCGGGATGCGCCCCTAAAACAAACGGGGCCGTTTTAGGTTCGCTTGCGTTTATTGTGCCGCCACACCAGCCAGCGGATCGCCGATGCCCAGCACATAGAGGCCGATCATCAGCAGGGTTCCCGCCAGCACCACGTAATAGATCGTGGGGATGATGGTCATGCGCATTGTGGTGCCTTCACGCCCCAGCAAGCCGACGGTCGCCGAAGCCGCAACCACGTTGTGGATTGCTATCATGTTGCCGGCTGCGGCACCGACCGACTGACCGGCAACCATCAGCGCACCGGAAATGCCGAGCCCTTCCGCCACGCCATACTGGAACTGGCTGAGCATGAGGTTCGATACCGTGTTGGAGCCTGCAAGGAACGCACCCAGCGCACCGACCGAGGGGGCGAAGAACGGATAGACATTTCCGACTTCCGTCGCCACCCAGTCGGCCACCATCAGCGGCATGCTGGCCAGTTCCTTGCCGTTGACGCCGGAATTGATCATGACGCGCACCATCGGCACGGTGAACAGCAGCACGAAGCCCGCCCCCACCAGCGTCTTGGTGCTTTCCCCGAAAGCCTTGGCAAACTGCCCGCCATTCATGCGATGCAGGAAGAAGGTGATCACGCAGACAATGACCAGAAGGCCGCCCGGCAGGAAAAGCGGCGAGAAATCGCCTCCTACCCCGGCTTCACCCATGATATCCTTGGCAACGAAGGTGATCGATTTGAGCGCATTGCCCACGGACGGGAATGTGCGGCTGACGACCAGGAAAATCGCCAGAAGCACATAGGGCGTCCATGCCAATGCCAGCGGAATTTTCTTCGAGGTCAGTTCATCGAGCTTGATTTCGACGCTGCCGAGCCAGCTCGCAGGCCATTCCGAAGCGGGCGGAAAATCCCAGTTCTGCTTCGGCATGAGAAAACCGGCGCGCGCTGCGAATGTCGCGAGCGCCAGACCGACGAGACCGCCGATCATGGACGGAAATTCCGCGCCGAGGAAAACCGCGCTCAGCACATATGGGATGGTGAACGAGAAGGCGGCGAACAGCGCGAAGGGCAGAATGGCAAGGCCTTCCGTCCAGGAGCGGTTGCGCCCGAAGAAGCGGGTCATGACGACCACAAGAAACAGCGGCATGAACGTGCCGCACAGCGCATGCAGGATTGCCACTTCCGATGTGATGATATGGAAGAACTGTTCCCAGCCCGACCCCACGCCCTGCAATTGCGCCGTCAGCGCCTCGCGATTGAGACCCGACTGCACGCCGACGATGAGCGGCGTGCCGACGGCCCCGAACGAGACCGGCGTGGACTGGATCATCAGTCCGAACGTAACGGCGGCAAGGGCCGGAAACCCGACAGCCACCATCAGCGGCGCCACAACGGCGGCAGGCGTGCCGAAGCCGGACGCACCCTCGATGAACGAACCGAACAGCCAGGCAATCAGAAACACCTGGATGCGGCGGTCCGGGCTGATCTGGGCAAAACCCGACCGGATTGCGGAAATGCCGCCCGAATATTTAAGTGTGTTGAGAAGCAGTATCGCTCCGAAAATGATCCAGAGCAGACCCGCCGTCTGGATCAGGCCCTGAATGGTCGAGGCGATGACCCGGTTGCCGCTCATGCCCCAGACCGCCATGGCGATCACCACGGTCAGCGCATAGGTAACAGGCATCGCGATGCGGGCTTGAATACGAAATCCAACCAGCATTACACCGGCTACGAGAATTGGCAGAAACGCAAATAGCGCAAGAAATCCGTTCGACATGTGGCGTCCTCCCTCGTCAATGTCACGAATCTTGAAAATCGATTGTATCCTGGGTGGTAAATATTCTTTACCAGTCCCGCTATTAGCAATAGGTATGAAAGCCACAGCATCCAAGCGAAAAATTTCGCTCACTGTTTGGGAGCCAACAAAAGCTTGCTGTTTTGATGCAAAAATGTTTGTAAACGCGGCATTTCGCAAATGCCTCCGGCGCGTTGTCGTTGCCGCATGACATTTGGTGTAAGGAATGGCAAATTCGCGTTGAGGTCGAATCAACTCCAAAGGAGAAACGAATGGCATTGGTTGCCAAGGGCCGGACTTGGACGGCAGCAGCAGTTCTTGCAATGGGCATGATGACGGGAACAGGCATTGCCGAGGCAGCCCAGTGCGGCAATAACGCCGCCGGTTATAATGCCTGGCTCCAGCAGACCCTCAAGGAAGCGCCGTCGCGCGGCGTTGGCAAGGCGGGCCTCGGCGCGCTGGCCAACACCAAATATGCGCAGGCCACCATCAATGCCGACCGCAATCAGAAGAGCTTCAAGCTCTCCTTCGAAGACTTCATGAAGAAGCGCGGCGCCGATACGATCATCAAGCGCGGCCGCGCCCAGAAGCAGCAGAACGCCGCTCTCTTCGCCGCGATCGAAAAGCGCTATGGCGTTCCAGCCGGCCCGCTGATCGCGATCTGGGGCATGGAAACCGGCTTCGGCTCCTATCTCGGCAAGCAGCACACGCTGTCCGCCGTTGCAACGCTGGCCTATGACTGCCGCCGTTCCGAATACTTCACCGGCCAGCTTTATGCCGCTCTCAAGCTCATCGATCAGGGCGATCTCAGCCCGCAGGCCGTGGGCGCGATGCATGGCGAAGTCGGCCAGACCCAGTTCATGCCGGCAAACGTCCTGAAATACGGTGTCAGCGGTTCGGGCGGCGGCCATTTCGACCTGCGCAACAAGGCGGACGCGCTCCATTCGACCGCGAATTTCCTCGTCGGCCACGGCTGGCGGCGCGGTGCGGGCTATCAGCCGGGCGAACCGAACTACGGTGCGATCCAGGGCTGGAATGCAGCTTCGGTTTACCAGCGCGCCATCGCCGTCATGGGCAAGGCCATCGACGGAAATTAGAGCATGATTCCGAAAACTGGGAACCGGTTTTCGGATAAAATCATGCTCAAATAAAATTCAGAGCGGGAGACGATTTAGTTTAAATCATCCCGCTCCTATGCCGCTATCCGCAATTTCGCTTCGAAATTGCCACGGAAAAGCCACAGACTTCACAAAATAGCCCCAAAATTTGGGGCTATTTTTGCATGTTCTGGTGCGATTTTTCGCGTTTTGGGAAGAAAATCCCCGATTTCTGATGGCAAAAATAAGGCAACGGCTCCTCTCGACATGAAAGGAGCCGTTCAAAAACACTCTTTTTGAATATTCGATCAGGCCGGCTCAGGACGTTTGAAATCGCCCGTCTGATGATCCATCACCCACAGCTCGCCGGTCGAAATATCGAACCATGCGCCATGCAGGGTAAGCTTGCCCTTCTTCTCCAGAATATCGACGCAAGGAAATGTGCGCAGATTGTTGATGGAGTAGCGGATGGAGATGCGCTCCAGAGCGGTCTGGCGTTCGCTCTGGGTCATGAGCTGGTTGCCGCTGACAGCTTCGGCGGCGGGCGCGATGAGGCTCATCCATTTTCCGATAAAGTCGCCCGGCGAAAGCGGCGCGCTTTCGGTGTCGAGCGCCGCCTTGATGCCGCCGCAGCGGCCATGGCCCATGACGACAATATTCTTCACCTTGAGGCTTTGAACCGCGAATTCCAGCGCTGCGGAAGCGGCATGATATTCGCCATCGGGCTCGTAGGGCGGAATGAGGTTGGCAACATTGCGCAGGACGAAGATTTCTCCGGGCGCCGTGTTGAAGATGGTTTCGGGAGCCGCACGGGAATCACAACACGCGATAACCAGCGTTTCCGGTGATTGTCCCTTGTCGGCCAAATGGCGGTATCGTGAGGTTTCATGGGCAAAATGCTCGCTCATGAAGGTCCGATAACCGGCGAGAAGTGAGTCTGGAAGATCAACCATATTTTTCCAATATCCCTATCGAAAAGCGAGATCAATCGAAATGCACTGAACGGGCTGCGTCGAATTGGACGCAGATTTTCGCTCGCATTCACGCATGTTTCTCAAGCCCATATCGCCATGCGCAGACCGAACTCATCACGTTCCACATGGCCGGGATACGGACGCGCCTCGCCCCGCGCATGGCGACGGGCCACGAGATACATGGCGCAGGCATCGAGAAAGTCATCCTCCTTCGCGCCGCGCGGAACGGGACTTTGCAAAAAATCCTCCGTCAGTTCGCAGCCGCGCAGCAATGCCCGGCGCTCGGCCAGCCCTTGCGGGTTTACGCGGCCTTTGATCTTCTTGGGCAGCGACATGGCCTTCATGCCATTCAGCGCGGCAAAAGCCAGTTCGGGATGCGATTCGATAACACGCATCGCAAGCCCGGCATCGCGGCGCAACAGGGCATCAAGCTCGCAAATCTTCGGGAAAAGCCCGAAAGCCTGCCTTGAAACCTTGCGTGGCGGATCGGTTCGTTCAAGCGACAGGGAACAGCTTTCGCGATAATCCGCAGCATAAACGGCAGCACGCGGCGGAATGGAAAAAAGGCTCGACTGTCTTTCGCCGAGATGCGCCCGCGCAGCCCGCTCCGCAGAACGCACGCCCTTTTCGGGCAAGCCGATCGGCATATCGACAGCAATGATCGCCTTGTCGGGCAGCGACGCCGCCAATGCAGCAAAACTGCCGAACACTTCGGCCCGCAAGCGCCCGCTCTCCCCGATCACCGCGACCCAGCCGCCGGGACAGCCATCGACGCCAGCGAACACGGCGGCGGTCTGCATCAGGCGCGCAACCCCCTGGTCGGATGCACCAGCCGTCGGGTCTGCACCATGGCCATGGGCGTTGCAAGGCTCGACGCATCGGCCTCCAGCATCAGTTCGTCCGCCCCGCGCTTTGCCGAACGCGCCATGATCTCGAACACCGCTGCGGTTGTGCTTTGCAGCATCTTTTCCTCGGTCATGCCGGAAAGGCGCCGCGCCAGAAACACCGCCGAGGTCAGGTCGCCAAGACCGTTGGTCGGGCCTTCGACACGGCGATGCTCGGCCATCAGCGCCATGGTCGGCGTCAGCAGAATGTTGCCGATGCTGCCGCTCATCAGCGGAAAGGCCGAAGTAACCAGCATGGTCGCCGGACCGGCTTCCAGTGCCGCTTCCATCAGGGCGGCATTGTCTTCGAGCGGCACGCCGGTCAGCCAGGAAAGCTCGAACCGATTGGGCGTCGCAATATCGGCGAGCGGCAAAAGCCTGTCGCGAATGCCGATCGCCGTCGCTTCGGGCACATAAAGCCCCTTCTCGTCGCCAATGACCGGATCGCAGAGATAGACGGCCTGCGGATTTTTCGTCTTCACGGTCTTGACCAGTTCGGCAACGGCTGCCGCCTGCTCGGGATGGCCGAGATAGCCGGTCAGGACAGCGCCCACCTCGCCAAGCCATGGCGCGCGCTGCAGATCCTGCATGAGCCGCGAAAACTCTTCCGCCGGCGGCACGATGCGTCCAGCCGGAGCGCCCGGAACTCCATGGCCCGGATGCCATGGCAGCACCACGGTCGGCACGGCCCAGACGGGAAAACCCAGCGTTTCCAATGCGAAAACGGCGGCCCGATTGCCGACCGATCCGCGCACGACATGGCTTGAGATGACAATAACGGTTGTCGCATCCGAAGGCGCTGAAAGCGTCATTGGGCACCTAGCTTTGCATGAGATAGAAAATGAGCCAGACGATGATCGCCAGCGTGATGAGGAAGCCGAGCCCGCGCCCGACGCGCGTGGCCCAAAGCTCGATGGGATCGTTTTCGGGAGCGTCGGCGGCGGCCAGATGTTGCGTAGTGCGGAAAAAACCGCGCCGCACAATGCCTTCGGCCCCGGTCTGCTCGCGCTCCAGCCGGTCAAGAATGCGCTGGGCCTCTTCCTGGCGCTCGCGCCCCGGCCCGCCGCCTTCCCCTATGCCCGCCTGCTGGCGCTCGCCCATGCCCTGCCTGCCTTTGGAGCGCATCCTGAAACGTGTGAAACGGCTTTCAGAACAGATGCGCGTTAAAACAAATGACCGGAGCGCTGATCCGATTCAGGAGATCGAAACGCGCTTCAGTTTGAATTGACGGGCACAGCATCACGCTCAACAGGCCGTTCTGCAAGTAGTTTATTGCAGTCTCATGCAAGCTTCACGATCAGCTTGCCGAAATTGCCGCCTTCCAGCAGGGAAATGAAGGCTTTCGGCGCATTTTCCAGCCCATCGACAATATCTTCGCGATAGCGCACCTGCCCATCGGCAATCCACTTCACCATGTCGTGGTGGAAGGCTGGCCTCTGATCGGCGAAATCACGCTGGATAAAACCGCGAATGGTGAGGCTTTTCGACAGAACATCCCGCATCACCAGCGGCAACCGGTCAGGCCCGTCGAACGGCCCGCTTTGATTATACTGCGCGATCAGGCCGCAGACCGGCACACGCGCAAACTGGTTCAGAAGCGGAAACACCGCATCGAAAACCTTGCCGCCGACATTCTCGAAATAGACATCGATGCCGTCAGGACAGGCTTGCGCCAGTTCAGCCGCGAAATTCTGGCTGCGGTGATCAATGGCCGCATCGAAGCCAAACTCATCGATCAACGCCTTGCACTTATCCGCCCCGCCTGCAATGCCGACGGCGCGCGCGCCCTTCATCCGGGCAATCTGCCCGACGGCAGAACCGACCGGGCCGGTTGCCGCCGCCACCACGACAGTCTCGCCCGGTTTCGGCTGGCCGATGGTGAGGAGGCCCGAATAGGCGGTAAAGCCCGGCATGCCGAGAACGCCAAGCCCCGTCGTCACCGGCGCTTCCTTCGGATCGAGCTTGCGCAAGGTCGAGGCATCGGCGACCGCGTAATCCTGCCAGCCGGAATGGGACAGCACGACATCGCCCGGAGCAAAGCCCGCGCTCCCGCTTTCAACCACTTCGCCGACCGTGCCGCCCTCCATCACATCGCCGATGGCCACCGGCGCCGCATAGGACTTGCCCGCGCTCATGCGCCCGCGCATATAGGGGTCGAGCGACAAATAGCGCAGCCGCAGCAGAACCTCGCCATCACCGGGGCTGGGGATTGCCGCTTCCTCCAGCCGGAAGTTTTCCGCTGTGGGGCGACCTTCGGGACGGGACGCCAGCACGATGCGGCGATTGATCTTTTCGCTCATGAACGGAACTCCTGATGATCGGGCTTCGAGCTTATTTAGGGCGTGAAACGGAAAAGTTGAGCTTTTGCAATCGGGAATCAAGCTATATATCGATTGCAGGCATCTGGCTTGGAAAGCTGTTCCAAAACCAGCGATTTTTGCGCTTCATCACTTTTACAAATTACTCAAGCATTGGGATAACGGCCATGAAACAGGACAAGCTTTTTCTCTTGAAGCCCGGTTTTGAAGATCCGGCTTATCCCGGCCAGACATTCTATTGCTGGCACTGTGCGCTCATCGAAGGCGTGCTGGCTTCGTTTCCGGCGCTGGGCAGCGGTCTGGACATTGAGCGCATCGACTGGCAGCGCCCGCGCAAGGGCGTGATAGCGCTGGCAGGCGAGGACAATCAAAGCCTGCCTTTGCTGATAGTGAAGGATGGCGACCGCTCCGAATTTGAGACCGGCATGTATGAAGGGCGTTCGCTGATTGCCGACCCGCACAAGATATTGGCTGCCCTGACAGAACGGCATGGATTTCCGCCCCTGCATCCCTGAAAGCCCGCCCCACAGCCATCCTTCGACCCCTTGATAGGCTCAAGATGACGTTGGGCATTGGCGGGTGGGGGACCCTCACCTCGCCCTTCGAGACGGCGCTTTGCGCCTCCTCAGGATGAGGGGACAGACGCCGTGCCGCCTGCTTCATTGGCGATGATGACCAACTCTGCGCCCTTATTGATGCCCGGATACAAACAAAAACCCCGCCACAACGGCGGGGTTTCGCTTGGGGGGCAGTAAGGCTGCCAATCACCTCATCCTGAGTTCATCGAAGGACGAGGTGATTGGCGCAATGCTTACTTCATCGTCGGGATGACGAACTCCGCACCGTCCTCAACCCCAGCCGCGCGCCCGCAGCGAAGCGAGGACGCGCAAACGTAAGGAATCGTCCGGGGTTACTTCATCGTCGGGATGACGAACTCTGCCCCATCCTCAACCCCAGCCGCGCGCCCGCAGCGAAGCGAGGACGCGCAAACGTAGGGAATCGTTCGGGGTTACTTCATCGTCGGGATGACGAACTCTGCCCCATCCTTAACCCCGGACGGCCAACGAGAAGTGACGGTCTTGGTCTTGGTGTAGAAGCGGAATGCATCCGGGCCATGCTGGTTGAGATCGCCGAAGCCGGAAGCCTTCCAGCCGCCGAAGGTGTAGTAAGCGATCGGAACCGGGATTGGCACGTTGATGCCGACCATGCCGACCTGTACGCGGCTGGCGAAATCGCGGGCAGCATCGCCGTCACGGGTGAAGATAGCAACGCCGTTGCCATATTCATGATCGTTCGGCAGAGCCAGCGCTTCCTCGTAATTCTTGGCGCGCACGACCGAGAGGACGGGGCCAAAAATTTCTTCCTTGTAGATGCGCATGTCGCGCGTCACGTGGTCGAACAGGCAGCCGCCCATGTAGAAGCCGTCTTCATAGCCCTGCATCTTGAAGTTACGGCCATCGACGACCAGCTTCGCGCCTTCTTCCACACCGAGATCGACATAGCCGCGCACGCGGTCGAGCGCTGCCTTGGTGACGAGCGGGCCGTAATCGGCGGAATTGTCGGTGGAGGTGCCGATCTTCAGCGCTTCGACGCGCGGGATCAGCTTTTCCATCAGGCGGTTGGCGGTGTCTTCACCGACCGGAACCGCAACCGAGATCGCCATGCAGCGCTCGCCAGCCGAACCGTAGCCTGCGCCGATCAGCGCGTCGACGGTCTGGTCCATGTCGGCATCCGGCATGATGAGAAGATGGTTCTTCGCGCCGCCGAAGCACTGCACGCGCTTGCCGTTCGAGCAGCCGCGGCCATAGATATATTGCGCAATCGGCGTGGAGCCGACAAAGCCGATGGCCTGCACGTCGGGATCATCGAGCAGCGCGTCGACCGATTCCTTGTCGCCATTGACGACGTTGAAAATGCCTGCCGGAAGACCGGCTTCCATGAACAGTTCGGCAAGGCGCATCGGCACGCCCGGATCGCGCTCGGACGGCTTCAGGATGAAGGCATTGCCGCAGGCAATCGCTGGGCCGGCCTTCCACAGCGGGATCATGGCCGGGAAGTTGAACGGCGTGATGCCTGCCACGACGCCGAGCGGCTGGCGCATGGAATAGGTGTCGATGCCGGTACCGGCATTGTCGGTGAATTCGCCTTTCAGCATATGCGCCGCACCGAGGCAGACTTCCACCACTTCAAGGCCGCGCTGGATGTCGCCCTTGGCGTCGGCGATGGTCTTGCCGTGTTCGCGGGCCAGCAATTCGGCGAGGCTGTCATATTCGGCTTCGACCAGTTCGATGAACTTGCGCAGGATGCGAACCCGGCGCTGCGGGTTGGTCGCCGCCCAGGCCGGCTGTGCCGCCTTGGCGTTTTCGACGGCGGCGCGCACTTCTTCCTTGGTGGCGAGCGCCACCTTGGCCTGCACCGAGCCGTCGAGCGGCTGGAAGACGTCCGCCGTGCGGCCGCTCTTGCCTGCCACATGCTTGCCGCCGATGAAATGTCCGATATTGCGCATCGAAGAACCTCCCTGATGATCGCTTTGGAGGGCGCAGGCGCCCCCATCGTTGCCGCCATCTTGACTCTGCAAATTCGTGATTGCAAGGCGCTGAAAAGCGTATCCGTTGTGCATTTTTATGCTAGTGTGCCGCCATGAACTGGGACGATATTCGCATTTTTCTGGCCGTCGCCCGCTCTGGCCAGATTCTTGGAGCGGCCAAACGGCTTGGCCTCAACCACACCACCGTCGCGCGGCGGCTGACGGCGCTGGAAACGGCGCTCTCCACCACGCTTCTGACACGCCGCACCAATGGCTCGACGCTGACGCAGGCGGGCGAGGAATTTCTGCTTGCCGCCGAGCGCATGGAGGCGGAAATGCTTGCCGCCCGCGCCCATGTCGGCAATGCGGACATTGCCGTGTCGGGCACGGTGCGCATCGGCGCGCCGGACGGGTTCGGCGTCAATTTCCTGGCGCCCCGGCTGGCGCGGCTGACCCAGAAATATCCGGACCTCACCATCCAGCTTGTGCCTGTGCCGCGCTCCTTTTCGCTGTCGCGCCGCGAGGCGGATATCGCCATCACGGTCGAACGCCCGGAACAAGGCAGGCTGATTGCGCGCAGGCTCGTCGATTATACGCTGGGCCTCTATGCGCATCGGCGCTATCTGGCAGAAAACGGCACGCCGGAAAGCCCGGAAGACCTCGCCCGGCACCGGCTGATCGGCTATGTGGAGGATCTGGTCATCAATCCGTCGCTCGCCTATGCGCCGGAAATTTCCCGCGACTGGAAACCGGCTTTTGAAGTGTCGAGTGCTCTGGGACAGGTCGAGGCCGTGCGCGCCGGTGCGGGCATCGGCATTCTTCACGCCTTTATCGCCCGCGCCGATCCTGACCTTGTCCCCGTCCTGCCTGACCGCGTGATCCGCCGCGCCTATTGGCTTGCCTATCACGAATCCGCCCGCACATTGCGGCGCGTGACGGCAGTTTCGGCCCTGATTTCCGAACTGGTGGAAAGCGAAAAATCGCTTTTCAGCTGAGCATGATCCCGAAAAGTGTGAAGCGGTTTTCGGATCAGATCATGCTAAATCAATTGAGCCGTATATAGGCGACCATGACGCCCACAATCATCGCAGCCGGAACGAACAGCGCGTCAAGGCCGATGAAATAGTGTCCAAGACCGCCGCCGACAGCGCCAAGCATCAGGGAAAGCCACACGGCCACATGCTGGAGCCAGCGCCATTTCGGCGTTTCGCCGCGCAGCGAACAGGCAAGATCGGCGGCGGCGTTGAAGAGCGTGCCGGTCACATAGGTCACGCCAAGACGCGCCGCGCCTATCGGCTGCACCGCCGCATTCTGCGCTCCCATGGCGGCGGCAAGCAGCAGCACCGGCTGGATGAGCAGCGCGCCCTCCCGCCGCAGCACGCCGACCAGCAGCAATATCGCCACGACGCTCGCCATCACATAAAGGCTGCCCCGGCGTCCATGGGCGCGCACCGTCAGCGTGCCGAAGAATGCTCCGGCAAAAAACAGCACGATCAGGATGGCCGGAAACCACACCAGCACCGCGCCCTGCGGTCCCGGCTGTCCGGCCAGCGCGGTGCCGAGCTGGGTCGTATTGCCGCTCATGAAGGAAGCGAAAAAACCGCCAAGCTGCAGGAAGGCAATCGCATCGACGAAACCGGCCGATGCGGTGAGAATCAGCCCGAGCGACAGTTTGGAATTCGGTGTCATCTGATTGAACTTCGCAATGAAGAAACCCGGCTTTCGGGAAGCCGGGCCTGTTCAGAGAAATATTTGCAGGTCAGGCGCGTTTGATGATGCGCAGGATAACAAGCAGGATGGCCGCGCCGATAAAGGCGTTGACGATTGCGGCGATAATCCCTCCGCCGACGGAAAATCCGAGACGCGGCAGCAACCAGCCCGCAAAGAAAGCGCCGATCACGCCGACGATAATATTGCCGATCAGGCCGAAACCGCCGCCCTGCACGACCTTGCCTGCCAGCCAGCCAGCGATAAGACCCACAAAAAGAAATACGAGAAGACTTCCAACATCCATGCGTTTTTCTCCCTCTCAAAACACGCCGTCCGGCGCGCCTGATGCGAGTTGACTATATGTTCGCGGAAGGCACAAGGGGGCACGAACACCTCCCCCGTTAAATCAGGCCACGAGATGCCGGAAAGCAGCAACCACGTCCTCGTAAACCTTGCGCTTGAAAGGCACGATCAGCCCCGGCAGCTCGGCCATCGGCTTCCATTCCCAGCGGTCGAATTCGGCGGTATGGCCGCCGGGCGGCGGGTTGATGGCGATTTCGCTCTCGTCGCCCTCGAAACGATAGGCAAACCACTTTTGCGTCTGGCCGCGATATTTACCCTTGAGTGCCACGCCGACCAGATGCGGCGGCAGGTCGTAATTGATCCAGTCCGACGCCTCTTCGAGCAGCGAGACCGACTTCATGCCGGTTTCCTCATAAAGCTCGCGGATGGCCGCCTCGACCGGCTCCTCGCCCTTGTCGATACCGCCCTGCGGCATCTGCCAGAGCTGCGTCGCACCGTCCATCTCGTCGCCCGGAATGACGATGCGCCGGCCAGCCCAGACCAGACCGGCCTTGTTCAGCACCATCAGCCCGACACAGGGACGGTAAGGCAGGCTTTCCGGGTCGACAGGGCCTTTGTGCTTCGACATGACATTCTCCATGATATGAAAATCTACTGCTGTTCGGGATCGCGGACCAGCGCCGAAACCGGCACGATTTCAATGCCGCGCTTCTTGATCTCATTGGCCCATGCGGCAACCGCATCGACCGTCACGGCAAAGGCCGAGCCGGTGCCGATGGCGCTGCCATTGGCGCGCGCTATCCGTTCCAGCTCATCCAGACGATCGAGGATTGCGCCGCGCTCCTGCGCCGCATCGATCAGCACGTCCGCCGCCGCGAAAGGCACCGCGTCGCTTTCGGCAATCCGGTCGGCCTGGCTGCGCGCCGATGTGCCGTCATCCAGATAATAAAGGCCGCGCCTGCCGATCTCGCCCAGCACCGGTGAAAAGGCTTCCGTCTCGGCTGTGAAACGCGCGCCCATATAGTTCATCACTCCGGCATAATTGGTCATGCGCGACAGCGCCCACAGCAGGGAAGCCTGATTCTGGCTGGCCCCGTCATTCACCGTCAGCGTATTGCGGCCGGGATTGACGCGCGGATAATCGAACGGCTCCATCGGCAATTGCAGCACAAGTTCATGACCGTTTTGCCGTGCGGCCTGCATCCAGCGCTGCAAACTGTTGCCCTGCGGCGCAAAACCGAGCGTTATTTCCGGCGGAAGCTTGTCGACCGCCTCCATACTGCCGGTCTGCGACAGCCCGAGACCGCCAATGACAAGCGCGATCCGCGCGCCGCGCGCGCCGGACCAGCCGACCGCATAGGCATCCATCGGGCGCAGGCCATCCGCGCCGCGCTGGGGAAGCGGCCCGGTCGGGCTCTGCTCGACCAGCGCCGGTTCGGGCAGATGGGCGACGCGCTGGTCCTGCCCGGAGCGATGCGTGTTCTGCACCACGACCACGTTGCCTTCCGCACCCGGAGCGACATTTGGCATACCGGGCGGCGTGTCCGGCGTCACCTTGATGATGGCCGGTCCCGGCTGACCGCTCGCCCCGCGCAATGCGCTGCCGGGCGGCGGCGTGTTGCCGGTCGCAGGCTTCACCTCTGGCTTGACGGCGGGCGCTTCGGTTTGCGCCGGTTCCACGGCGGCGGTTTCGGTCTTGCGGAAACCGGCCTGATTGGTCTGCCAGATGGCGAACACCGCGCCCCCGGCAAGGCAAAGCCCGGCGACGATGGCCAGACCCTTCACGGACGAACGAAAAGCGCGGGAGCGTAAGCCCCCGCGCTTTTGCGGTTTCTTGTCCAGTCCTAACGGGCTGTTCAGGTCAAGCATGGAGCGATCAGTTCAATACGCCCTTTTTCGGGTCCGGCGGGAATGCGGCATTGGCCACTTCGCCCCGCAGGAGCTTGAAGGCTTCATTGAGCTGAATATCGTCCTTCGGTTCAGCCGGGACATAGGCCGACGAACCGGAGCCGTTATCGTCTTCGGCATTGCCCTTGATGTGGCCCTTGAGTTCGGATTCGCCGCGCACGACGTCCTCACCCTTCAGTTCCGGCGGCAATGGCTGGTCGACCTTGATATCAGGCGTGATGCCCTTGCCTTGGATCGACTTGCCCGACGGCGTGTAATAAAGCGCGGTGGTGAGGCGCAGCGAACCATTTTCGCCAAGCGGAATAATCGTCTGCACCGAGCCCTTGCCAAAGGACTGCGTGCCGAGCACGGTGGCGCGGCGATGATCCTGCAACGCACCGGCAACGATTTCCGACGCGCTGGCCGAACCGCCATTAATGAGAACGATGACCGGCTTGCCGTCGGTCAGGTCGCCCTTGCGCGCATCGAAACGGGTCACGTCCTGCGGATCGCGGCCACGGGTCGAAACCACCTCGCCCTTGTCGAGGAAGGCGTCGGACACGGCGACCGCCTGATCGAGAAGCCCGCCCGGATTGAGGCGAAGATCCAGCACATAGCCCTTGAGCTTGTCGCCCGGAATCTTGTCCTGAATATCCTTGATCGCCTTCTTCAGGTCGTCGGACGTCTGTTCGGTAAACGAGATGACGCGCAGATAGCCCACATCGTTCTCGACGCGGTAGCGAACGGCCTTCACCTTGATGACGGCGCGCGCGATCTTCAGCGTGATCGGCTTGTCGGCGCCTTCGCGCTGGATGGTCAGCTCGATCTGCGAACCCACTTCGCCTCGCATCTTGTCCACGGCGTCGTTCAGCGAAAGCCCGCGCACTTCCTGCCCGTCGATCTTGGTGATGAGATCGCCTGCCAGCACGCCGGCCTTGGAAGCGGGCGTATCGTCGATCGGCGCAATGACCTTGACGAGATCGTTGTCCATCGTCACTTCGATGCCCAGACCGCCGAACTCACCCTTGGTCTGCGCGCGCATGTCCTGCGCGGCTTCCGGGTTGAGATAGGACGAATGCGGATCGAGCGAGGTCAACATGCCGTTGATCGCGCTTTCGGTGAGCTTCTTGTCGTCGGGCGGCGTCACATATTGTGCGCGCACACGCTCGAAAATATCGCCGAAAAGGGCCAGTTCCTTGTAGACATCGCTATCTTTCCCTGCCGCGAAAGCAGTGGAAGCCGGCGCGCCCTGGACCATCACCATGGCTGACGCCCCCAGAAGGGCCCCGGCGAACAGCAGCGACAGTTTACGCATCATTTTCACGTCCTTCCAGAAAGCCGTTCGGTCCACCACGGAGCGGGATCGACGGGTTTTCCATCCTTTCGAAATTCAATGTAAAGCAATGGCGCGCCATTGCCCACCTCTATCGGTGCAACACTTGCGAGAAGTTTTTCTCCCATTGCGCCGACCGGCTCTCCCGCAAGTACAAATTGGCCTTGCGATACGTCGATTCGCCCCATGCCAGCCATGACGACATGATATCCATTGCCTGCATCGAGTATCAAGAGCTGCCCGTAGGAACGGAATGTGCCCGCGTAAAGTATCACGCCATCGGAAGGTGACGTAATCGTGGCAGAGGGCAAGGTTTCGACCACTTGCCCCATCATGGAGCCGCCGACGCCGTCCCTTTCGCCGTAGCGGCGCACCGTCTTACCCGCCGCAGGCAAGGCAAGCTTGCCCTGCAAGGAGGCAAAATCGATCTGCGGGCGCAGATGCGTGTCATCGGGCGCGGCTTCCCCGGCCTTTTCCCTTGCTGCGGCAAGGCGATCGGCTTCCGCCTTGCGGGCCGCTTCGGCTGCATCGCGCACGCCTGCCATCTGCTTGTCGAGCCCGTCGATGAGGTCTTTCAGGCTGCCTGCCTTGGCCGCAAGCTCTTCCGAACGCTTGCGCTGCGCCTCGATTTCCTGTTCCGATTGCGCCTGCAGTTTCTTCTTCTCCTCAAGAAGAAGTGATTGCCGTTTCTGCTCTTCCGCCTGGACCGTGCGCGTCGTCTTCAGCTTTTCCTGCTCCTGGCCGATGGAAGCGGTGACCTGCTGCATGTCTTTCAGATCGCCGGTCAGCTCCTCCACCTGCTCGCGCATTTCGGGCACCACGGCGCCAAGAAGCACGGCGCTGCGCACCGAGGCGAGCGCATCGTCGGGCCGCACCAGAATGGCGGGAGGCGGGTTCAACCCCATGCGCTGCAACGCGGCCAGCACTTCGGCCAGAACGCCGCGCCGTGCGCTGAGCGATGCGCGGATGCCGTCTTCCTGCTCGCGCAGCGCGGTCAGCTTGTCGGCAATATCGGCAATATCCTGCTGCAGCTTCTTGTCGGTCTTGGCCGACTGGATCAGCGCGGCGGTAATGGTGGCCTGATCCTTCTTCAGCCCGGCCACCTCGTCCTCAAGCTGTTTCAGCCTGTCGCCGGTAACGGTGAGTTCGTTGCTGAGCTTTTCATAGTCGCTTGCCGCCTGATCGCGCTGCTGCTGCAAGGCGTCCTGCGCATGAACCGGCGCGCAGGCAAACAGCCCGGCCACGACAAGGCCAGCCCGCGCGGATGCAAGTAATCTTGGTCTTTTGAAAAGGCGTACAGGGTACATTCGTGTTCTATCAGGACGAAACAAGGCTAAATTCAGAGCCGAAACTAGCCCGAACCCGTTAACGAACCATCAACCATAACGACCGGCATCAGCCGCCAGCCGTTCCATCAATTCGATGCGGTTCCCAAAAGGATCGGAAACATAGCAGCGCTTATAGCCTTCTAGCGGCTCATCCTCGCTGACCGGATAACCGGCGCCGGACAGAATATCGACCAGCTCATCAAGACCATCGATCAGGAATGCCGGATGCGCCTTGCGCGCAGCCGCGAAAGCCGGGTCGACACCCAGATGGATTTTCAAAGCGCCGCGCTCGAACCAGCAGCCCCCACGGGCGGCGAGATTCGACGGCTTCGGGACTTCCGGTAGGCCGAGCAGCCCGCCATAGAATGCGCGCGCCTGCTCTTCTCCGCCTTGCGGCATGGCAAGCTGTACATGATCCAGTTGCGCGACGCGCATGAGGTCTCTCCTGCTGTTTGCGGGCAAAGCCTACAAAGCAGCGCAGAATCGCACAACAGAATTCGGGAAGGCCGTCAGGAAGGTAAGACTGCCTCCAGCCGTTCCGTCAGGCGCGCCGGATGGCCGCAGAAAGCCCGGCAACCTTCGCCGCCCGCGCGAAGGGAGCGGGTGCCTGTTGTTATTGGGCGAGGTTATGGTAAAGAGGAATCCCGGCTTTACTTCCAAAAGGAACTCCCATGCCGGACTTTTCCATCCTCATGCTCTTTGCCGCCGCCTCGCTGGTGCTGACCGCTACGCCGGGACCGGACATGCTTCTCATCGCCTCCCGCAGTGTCAGTCAGGGGCGATCTGCTGGCTTTCAAACCTATGCAGGCATCGCAGCCGGTACCTACTGCCACGCCATCGCCGCCGGGCTTGGCCTGTCAAAACTGTTTCTGTCCGTGCCCATTGCCTATGAAATCGTTCGTTGGGCTGGCTGCGCCTATCTGCTCTATCTCGCCTATAAGACAATCCGGTCAAAAGGAGCCAGCGTCTCCTCATTGACACCCTTGCAAAAACTGTCAGGCAAACGGATTTTTACCGAAGGTCTGGCGACAAATCTGCTCAACCCCAAAATGGCGCTGTTCGTTCTGGCGCTTTTTCCGCAGTTCGTTGATCCCGCCGGCGGATCGGTGCTCCTTCAAATGATCCTGCTGGCAACCGTCCTGAACATAATCGGCTTCCTGGTCAACGGAACCGTCATTGTAGCGGGAAGCCATGTTCGTGCCCGCCTCTCCGCGATGAACCGGTTTCCCCGACTGCCACAATTCCTTCTTGCATCGGTTTTCACCGGACTTGCCTGCCGTCTCGCGCTTGGAAACCGGAATTAGAGCATTTCCAGCAAAAGCGCGAAGCGGCTTCCGCGCCGCTTTTTGTCGAGGAAATGAAGAGCGTTACGAACGGTGATCGAGCGAAACGGCACACCGAACCGTCTCCAGCCATTCTGTCAGGGCGCGCCGGATGGCCGTTTCCGGCGGTTCGCAGCGCCTGAATGCCCACCATATAAGCGCGCCTTGCCAGATATTGGCTATCTGCCAGCCGAGCCGTTCGGCTTTTTCCGCATCGCCTGAAAGCCTGCGCCCCAGCGCATGGGCCAGATCGATGCCCCACGCCGCGCCCCGCGCCCGCAGCACCGGATTGCGAATATCCTCGCGCAGCAGCAGAAGCCCGTCCGTCGCATTATATTCAGCGGCATCGGATGGCATCAGCGCCATCAACAGATCGACAGCCCCCTGCGGACCGGGGGCCGCATTTTCATCGGCTGCGCGCGTTGCCGCATCGAGCCTGTCCCACGCCCGCAGCAGCACCGCCTCAAGCATGGCTTCCCGGTTGCCATAACGCTGGACCAGTGTGGCCGCAGAAAGCCCGGCAGCCTTCGCCGCCCGCGCGAAGGTGAGGCCCTCAGGGCCAGCCTCCGAGACCATTGTCATCAACCGGTCGAGCACCGCCTCATCGGATATGGATTTCGTTCTTGCCATGGACAATATATAAACGTATGTTCATTTATAAATCAACAGGAGAGTTCATCATGGCGAAAATTGTCGGCTACATCGCCGCCAGTCTCGACGGTTACATTGCGGCGGAGAACGGAAATCTCGACTGGCTGTTCAAATATGGAGACGCCGATCTGGGCGAGCATGACTATCGCAGCTTCATCAAGTCGATCCGCACCGTGGTCATGGGCCGCGCGACCTATGATTTCGTCGCGCAGAGCGATGAGCCGTGGGCCTATGGCGACCAGAGAAGTATTGTCGTCACCTCGCGCCCCATCGAGAATCCGAAGGCCCCGCTTGAAATCCGCCACGATATCGATGCGCTGATCACGGAACTGCGTGCGCTTGATGATGGCGATGTGTGGATGCTTGGCGGCGGCCAGTTGCAGATGGCGTTTCTGGAACGCGGGGCGCTGGATGAAATCGAGATTTACCTCATGCCGGAACTGATCGGCGGCGGCATACCGCTGTTTCCGGCTGTCGGCTTCAAGGCAAGCCCCGTCCTCCTCAGCGCGAAGACGCTTGACCGCGGCTGCGTCCGCCTGCATTACGCATTTCACGACCGATGATAGGGATGGCCTGCCAGAATGGTGGCGGCGCGATAAAGCTGCTCGGCAATCAGGATGCGGGCGATCTGGTGCGGCCACGTCAATTCGCCCAGCGCCAGAACGAGATCGGCGCGTGATCGCAAGGCCGGATCGTGGCCGTCCGGCCCGCCAATGGCGACGATGAGCTGGCGCTTGCCGTCGTCCCGCATCCGCCCGATGCGATCCGCAAAAGCTTCCGATCCGAGCGCCTTGCCACGCTCGTCCAGCAGGATCAGCGCCGCACCATTGTCAAGCGCTTCGTGGATGCGCTGGGCTTCTTCAGCCTTGCGCAGATCCGCCGTCTGGCCCCGACTTTCGGGAATTTCGCTCACACCGGCAAATTCCAGTCCCAAAGGCGGACCAGCCTTCGAAAATCGGTCGAAATAACGCTCGACCAGTTCCCGTTCGGGGCCGGCTTTCATTCGGCCCACGGCAAAAACACTCACACGCATGACGCTCTCAATCAGGCAGGCAGCGCACCGCCTGCAAGGTTCGCTCGAAAGTCAGTGAACGGTTCCCAGCGCCTTGTCGGCGTCGAAATCGTCGTCCAGCCAGATCTTTTCGAGATTATAGAATTCGCGGATTTCCGGGTGGAAGATATGAACGATGATATCGCCCGTATCGATCAAAACCCAGTCGCCGCTTTCGAGCCCTTCGACCTTGACGTCCTTGCAGCCTGCTTCACGCAGGGCCTGCATGAGATGGTCGGCAACCGCCGTCACATGGCGATGCGAGCGACCCGACGCGACGATCATAAAATCGCCGATCGTTGATCTTCCGCGAATGTCGATGGGGATGATGGATTCCGCCTTGGAGTTTTCGAGACTGGCCAAGGCCGCGTCGAAGGTCTGGGACACGAGATTGGACTCGTCCATCCTGACCGTTGAAGGCGCGTGATGAGCCTTCTTCTCAATTGCTGTTCTCAGTGTATTCCCTTTCTCAACAGAACAACGCAGTGTGGCAGTTGTAAGCACCACACGCTCTAAAATAGGCAGAGTCCCTGTTTTGTTTCAAGAGTGACAGCTTTTCCAACCTGTTCACTTTTTCAGTTTCTTTGCCCGTCATACGCATATCTTGCAGAAATTATCAGGAAACCATCAAGATACGGTACGGGTCTTGCGGATGGCGGTGGAGGACAGCGACGAACGCGGCCCATGGATGAAGGTCCAGGCCGGGGGCGTGCGCCGCGCCAGCATGGGCGCATATTGTTCGTCGATGCGGCCGTCGGAAAATGTCTGCGCCATGCGTGACGACAGATAGGCGAGCGTCGAGCCCGGCCGGTCGATAACCGCAATCGGGAAATTCTGCGCAATCTCGCGCCAGCGCTGCCAGCGGTGGAAGGAAGCGAGATTGTCCGCCCCCATCACCCAGACGAAATGAACGCCGGGATTGGCGTCGCGGATGAGCGCCAGCGTATCCGCCGTGTAGCGCACATTGAAAGCCGCCTCCAGCGCCGTCACCTTGATGCGCGGGTCTTTGGCCACTGCCTCGCTCAGCTTCAGCCGGTCGGCGAGCGGCGCCAGTTCGCGGCTGTCCTTCAGCGGATTGCCGGGCGTCACCATCCACCAGAGCTGGTCGAGCTTCAGCCGCCTTATGGCGATTTCCGCCACCAGCGCGTGGCCTCCATGCGGCGGGTTGAACGAGCCGCCGAACAGCCCCACCGCCATGCCCTTTTCGACATGGGGCATGCGCAGATAATGCGCACTGACACCCGGATATTTTTCCTTCAATGCGGAAAGCCCGAAACCGAACTTCATCCGAAACTAACCACGAACCTGACCGCTTCCGCGCACGCGGTATTTGAAGGAGGTCAGTTGCTCGACGCCAACCGGCCCGCGCGCATGCATCTTGCCGGTGGCAATGCCGATTTCCGCCCCCATGCCGAACTCGCCGCCATCGGCAAATTGCGTCGAGGCATTGTGCAGGAGTATGGCCGAATCGATCTCGTTGAAGAATCGCGCAACCGCTGCCGCATCTTCCGCGACCACCGCTTCCGTATGATGCGAGGAATAGCGGTTGATATGTTCGATTGCACCCGAAATGCCATCGACCAGCGCAACGGAAATGATCGCATCGAGATATTCGGTCGACCAGTCCTCTTCCGTGGCAGGCCTTGCCGCCGGATAGAGCGCCCTCACCTCTTCGCTGCCGCGAATTTCGCAGCCCTTGGCGGCGAGATCGCCGAGGATCGGCGCGAGATGCGTCGCAGCCGCGGCGCGATCCACGAGCAGCGTTTCCGCAGCACCGCAAATGCCGGTGCGCCGCATCTTGGCGTCGAGCGCAATTCTGCGCGCCATGTCGAGATTGGCGGACTTGTCGATATAAAGATGGCAGATGCCTTCCAAATGCGCGAAGACCGGCACCCGCGCCTCCGACTGGACACGCGCGACGAGGCTTTTGCCGCCGCGCGGCACGATCACGTCAATCGCGCCGCCAAGACCTTTCAGCATTTCGCCGACAGCGGCACGGTCCGTCACCGGCACGATCTGGATCGCATCGGCAGGCAGACCCGCCGCTTCAAGCCCCCTGACCAGCGCCTTGTGAATGGCAGCCGACGAATGCGCCGAATCCGAACCGCCGCGCAGGATGACGGCATTGCCCGCCTTGAGGCACAGCGCCCCGGCATCGGCGGTTACATTGGGACGGCTTTCGTAAATGACGCCGATCACGCCAAGCGGCGTGCGCACGCGCTCGATATGCAAGCCGTTCGGACGATCCCATTCGGCAATCACTTCGCCCACCGGATCAGGCAGGGCAGCAATAGCGCGGATACCGTCGGCAATGGCCTTGATCCGGCCGTCATCCAGCGTCAGCCGGTCGATGAAGGATGCCGCCATGCCGTTCTTTTCCGCATGGCCAAGATCAAGCTTGTTGGCTTCCAGAATATCTGCCCGCGCTTCCAGCAGCGCGTCAGCAGCGGCAATCAGCGCCCTGTTCTTCTGTTCGGTGGTGGCGATGGCAAGGGGGGCGGCGGCGGCGCGCGCCCTGCGCCCCACCTCCGCCATCACGGCAGCAATGTCGTTTGCCGTATCTGCCTTGGTCAGCATGTCCTCTCCCCCTACACCGCTTCCGCATTGCTGGCCGCGCGCACAACCAGATCATTGCGATGGATCATCGCCGCGCGCGCATCATAGCCAAGAATTTCGCTGATCTCATCGCTTTTATGGCCTGCGATCTTGCGCGCATCCTCGGCATCGTAGGCGATCAGTCCGCGGGCGATCTCGCGCCCGTCCTCGTTCATCACCGCAACCGTATCGCCGCGCTCGAACTGACCGTCGATTTCCTTCACGCCCGCAGGCAGGAGCGACTTGCCGGATTTCAGCGCCTTGGCCGCACCGGCATCCACCGTCAACCGGCCAGCCGGTTCCAGATTGCCGGAAATCCACGTCTTCCACGCATTGACCGGCGCACGCGTCGGCTCGAACAGCGTTGCGCGCTCGCCGCGGTCAATGGCCGAAAGCGGGCCGAAACGCGTGCCCGAGGTGATAATCATCGCGGTCCCGGCGGCATTGGCGATCTTGCCCGCGTCGAGCTTGGTCTTCATGCCGCCGCGCGACAATTCCGACGCCGCAGCGCCTGCCATGGCCTCGATCTGCGGCGTGATGGTTTCGACCAATGGCAGAAACTGCGCATCCGGGTTCTTGTGCGGCGGGGCCGTATAAAGCCCGTCAATATCCGACAGCAGGACCAGAAGGTCCGCGCCCATCATCGTCGCCACGCGCGCGGCCAGACGGTCATTGTCGCCATAGCGGATTTCGGTGGTTGCCACCGTGTCGTTCTCGTTGATGACCGGCACGGCCTTCAGCTTCAACAGCGTCTCGATGGTGGCGCGCGCATTGAGATAGCGGCGGCGCTCCTCGGTATCGGAAAGCGTGACAAGGATCTGGCCGGAACGGATGGAATGACCGCCAAGCACATCGGCATAGGCCTTAGCGAGCGCGATCTGGCCGGCAGCGGCAGCAGCCTGACTTTCCTCAAGCTTCAGCGCCTTCTTCGGCAGGCCCAGCACCGTGCGGCCAAGCGCAATGGCACCGGACGAGACCACCAGCACCTCAACGCCTGCGTGATGCAGCGCTGCAATATCCTGCCCCAGGCTTTCCAGCCAGTCGCGCTTGAGGCCGCTTGCGCGATCCACCAGAAGGGCGGACCCGATTTTGACAACGATGCGGCGATAATCTTTCAGTTTCTTCAGCATGTTCATCCCCCTCGCCGCATCCAAAATAAAATCCGACGCTTATTCTTCGGCCTGCGCCGTACCGGCCTCTGCGGCGCGGCTCTGGTCAATGACGGCAGCGAGCTGGCGCAACGCATCGTTCAGACCTTCATGGCTGACCGCCGAAAGCAGCAGCGGATCGCGCCCGCATGCCTTTTTCAGCGCCTTGACCTTGGCCTTGCGCGCTTCCGGATCGAGTGTATCGATCTGCGACAGCGCCACGATCTCCGGCTTGTCGGCAAGACCGTGCTCATAGGCTTCCAGCTCGCCGCGAATGACCTTGTAGGCCTTGGCCACATCTTCTTCCTGCGCCGACACCAGATGCAGAAGGACGCGCGTGCGCTCGACATGGCCGAGGAAGCGGTCGCCAAGGCCGACGCCTTCGCTCGCCCCTTCGATCAGGCCCGGAATATCGGCGATGACAAACTCGCGCCCGTCCACACGCGCAACGCCCAGATTGGGGTGCAGCGTGGTGAAAGGATAATCGGCAATCTTCGGCTTTGCCGCTGTCACGCTTGCGAGGAAAGTGGACTTTCCCGCATTGGGCAGGCCGACCAGACCGGCATCGGCAATCAGCTTCAGGCGCAGCCAGATGGTGCGCTCGATACCTTCCTGTCCAGGATTGGCGCGGCGCGGCGCGCGGTTGGTCGAGGTCGTGAAATGCAGATTGCCGAAACCGCCATTGCCGCCCTTTGCGAGACGATAGCGCTGGCCGATTTCGGTGATGTCGCAGATCAGCGTTTCGTCGTCTTCTTCGAAAATCTGCGTGCCGACCGGCACCTTGAGGACAATATCGTCGCCCTTGCCGCCGGTCATGTTGCGGCCCATGCCGTGCATGCCGGTCTTGGCCCGGAAATGCTGCTGGTAGCGATAATCGATCAGCGTGTTGAGGCCGTCGACGGCCTCCACCCACACATCGCCGCCGCGTCCGCCGTCACCGCCGTCGGGACCGCCGAACTCCAGAAATTTCTCGCGGCGGAACGAAACCGCCCCCGCCCCGCCATTGCCGGAGCGGATATAGATCTTTGCCTGATCGAGAAACTTCATCTGAACGTAACCTTCTTGGATGCCCGCGCTGCGGCAGACTTTGGGGCGGCGCGCGCCCTGATATCGTTACAGGCGGGGCGCGCCCGCCTGTGGTGTGTTGCAATTACAGCAAAACCGGCTTCCTGCAAACAGTCGAGGAAGCCGGTTTATGCCTATTTCGAGTTCCGTTCAGGATCGGTGAAATCGATATAGATCAATTCCTGATCCAGATACTGGCCCTGAACGTAGAGCGACTTGGGTTCGACGCCGTAAGTCTTGAAGCCAAGCGCATAATAGACGCGTTTGGCGGCTTCGTTGGTCGCGACCACCTTGGCATCCAGAACGACGACATGGTTGGCCGCGTGATCGATGACCTTGCCGACCAGAGCCCTGCCGAGGTCCAGCCCGCGCACTTCGGGAGCCACATAGACGCCCCAGAGCGTACCGCGATGGCGCTCGGACTTGCGATCATGGCGGAACATGCCTGCCGTTCCCAGCAGGTTTTCGCCGTCGAAGGCACCGAAAACCACATTGCCGTCCACCTGTTCCAGACGGCGCGCGAAGACGCTGTCCGAATAGGCGTTTTCTTCCTCGAAACTCGAACCGAAAGCCATCGGCGCAAGTTGCAAACCGCTTAGTCTTATGGCCCGGTAGCGGTGCAGGTCGCCCTTTTCGAGCGCGCGCACCACGATCCTGTCGCGGGCGATTGCGTGCGTATCCATCATTTCATTCCCCGGTGATTATCGGTCCTGCGCAAGCCGGAAGGGCTTCACGCAGGACCGCTGCTTATCTTACGACTGCCAGCTTCTCAGCCCGATCCAGGTGCGGCGGTCGAGAACATAGCGCTCCACCGGCACATTGCCTGCGGCAAGCGAATCCGCCATGCCCATGCTACTGAACTGGAAGCCGCATTTGTGGATCACCCGGCGCGAGCCGCCATTGCTGGCGCGGCACGAGACATGCAGCCGCTCGATTTCCGTTGCGCGGAAAGCCAGGTCGATCAACGCATGCGCGGCCTCGGTGGCAAAGCCGTGGCCCCAATAGGGTTCGCCCAGCCAGTAACCGATTTCCAGCCCCTCACCATGCTTATGCGCATGGATGCCGCAGCAGCCCATGAAGATGCCGGTTTCCGCTTGCGTGATGGCGTAGATGCAATTGCCCATCTCGCCTTTTCGCACGCGTTCGACAAAATCGACGGCGTTTTCACGCGTGTATGGATGCGGCATACGGGCAAGCATACTGGAGACGCGGGCGTTATTGGCAAGATAGGAAATCGCATCCACGTCTTCGACATGCGGCGGGCGCAGCACCAGCCTTTCAGTGACGAGGACGGGACAATCCAACTCGTAGGCCAGATCTACGCTCAGATCGGGGCTCAGATCGGGGCCTGCTTCACCTGCCGCGCCGGGCGACAGATCGGCGTAACTGTCTCTTCTTTCGCTACTGCTTGCGTCGTAACAATCTTCTTCCAGAACTTCGACAACCATTTTTCGTTCCTCCAGAGCGTTTCATTTGACGCGCACCTTGTTTGAAAACCGCTTCACACTTTTCGAGATGCGCTCAAATGCAAAAAGGGAAGATGGGTGGCCCCATCTTCCCTTCGATCTTTTGGCTAGGCTGCCATTTACACCGGGTCCGATGGGACGCCGGTGCTTTAAAGAGTGCCCGGCTTACTCTGCTGCTTCCGCGATCGGGTTAACCGACACGTACGTGCGACCGTTGGCTTTCGTGCGGAAAGACACGGAGCCGTTTACGGTTGCGAAAATCGTGTGGTCCTTGCCGAGGCCGACATTGGCGCCCGGATGCCACTTCGTGCCGCGTTGGCGCACGATGATGTTGCCGGCGAGCACAGCTTCGCCGCCGAACTTCTTCACGCCAAGGCGTTTGGATTCTGAATCGCGACCGTTACGCGAGGAACCGCCAGCTTTTTTGTGTGCCATTGGTGTTCTCCTTTAATCTCTCTGTTTACTCAGCCGACTCGGCCTTGGCTGCGGCCTTCTTGGGCGCTGCCTTCTTCGGCTTTGCGGCTTCGCCTTCAGCGGCGTCTGCCTTCGGAGCCTTCTTCTCGGCGGCCTTCTTGGAAGGCTTTGCGCCGTCGGTGAGGATTTCCGAGATGCGGATGGTCGTCAGTTCCTGACGATGACCGCGGGTGCGCTTCGAGTTCTGACGGCGACGCTTCTTGAACGCGATGACCTTGCGGGCACGGCCCTGTTCGACGACTTCGGCGGTGACGAGGGCACCGGCGACGGTCGGGGCGCCAATGGTCGTGCCGACCATCAGGACTTCTGCGAATTCTACGATGTCACCGGCTTCGCCAGCAACTTTTTCGACCTTGATGAGGTCGTTTGCGGCAACGCGATACTGCTTGCCACCGGTCTTGATGACTGCGAACATTTGTTGTCCTTTCGGTTGTTCGGTCCGGCTCTCATTCCGCGACATTGGCGTCGAAGTGATGGGCCGTCTTTTTATCAGTCGGTTGATGAGCGGGCTTTTGCCCTTGATCGCAGCCCCGGAAAAGCCCGAAATCTGCAATCAAAACAATAGGCGCGGATCACCCCACGCCCAAGGTCTGGTGCTTATAGGTTCGAAGCGGCAGAAAAGTCAAGAATTTTCACAACGGAATGCAAATTAGCTCTTGTCTAATCGGCGCTGGCCCGTTATTGAGCCGCTGCACGCTCGGCATTCGTTATTGATGCTTGTTACTGAGCGATTCTTCAAGGATCGTTTTTCAGTGCTGCACAACGCGGAGAGGTGGCTGAGTGGTTGAAAGCACCGCACTCGAAATGCGGCATGGGGGCAACTCCATCGGGGGTTCGAATCCCTCCCTCTCCGCCATTTGCTTCCCTGCACTGATTCAACCCGACGGTGGATAGCATGTCATTTGCCGCCGCAGACATGAGCGCGAACTTCTCCGCCTGACGAAAAACATGCTAGAAGAGATCATGAGTGTGTTATCCGCTGTGTCTCCCATCTATCATCCCCCGCTGGAACCCTATGTCTCGATTCTTCATCGCGATGAGGGGTTTCTCGTGCTGGACAAGCCAAGCGGCTTGTTGTCTGTACCGGGACGCCACCCCGCGCTGGCGGACAGTCTCGCGACACGAGTTCAAAAGCAGTTTCCACAGGCTCAAATGATCAACCGTCTCGACAAGGACACGTCAGGCCTTGTTCTCATGTCACTCAACCGCAAGGCGCATGCCGCCATCGCCTCACAGTTCGAGGGCCGGACAACGCAGAAATCCTATGTAGCCGTGGTCTGGGGACATATTGAGGAAGACGAAGGACTGATCGACCTGCCCTTGGCAATCGATCCGGACAACAAGCCGCGGCATCGTATCGATCGCGATCACGGTAAGCCCGCACAGACACGCTGGCAGGTTCTGGACCGGGACGAGCGCACAACCCGACTGCGGCTTTGTCCGCTGACAGGCCGTACGCACCAGCTGCGGGTGCATATGAAGGCGCTGGGGCATGTGATCCTCGGCGATGAATTCTATGCCGAAGGCGAAGCGCTGACCGCTGCGGACCGTCTGCTGCTGCATGCGGAAGAACTGGCTTTCCGCCATCCCGATGGCAGCGCCTTGACGTTCACCGCGCCCTGTCCGTTCTGAGAGCATCCATGTCGCAGAAAATCGATACGTCGGAACTGGTCGTTGATTTCGTCGGAGGTGCCGTCGGCCACCGGTTTCGCTCTGGCGAAGGTCGCGGACAGGCGCTAGCCAAGGCGGCCGGATTGACGCGCGATGTTATGCCTGAAATTGTAGATGCGACGGCAGGGCTTGGCCGGGATGCGTTTCTGCTGGCATCACTCGGTGCCAAGGTAACCTTGATAGAACGCTCCGAAAAGATGCATGGTCTTCTGGCCGACGGACTGGCGCGCGCAAGCGCTGAAGGCGGTCGCTATGCGGAAACTGTCGGGCGCATGACATTGCTGCATGGCGATTCCTGCCGTCTCCTGCCCAAATTGAAGCCCCAGGTCGTGCTGGTTGACCCAATGCACCCTCCGCGCGGCAACAGCGCACTCGTCAAGAAGGAAATGCGCCAGATCCGCGAGATCGTCGGCACCGATCCGGATGCCGAAAAACTGATGCAGGTGGCGCTGGAGGCCGCGCAGTACCGCGTGGTGTTGAAATGGCCATTGCGAGCCGAACCCATGCACGGGCTGCGCAAGCCCTCTCATCAGATACTCGGGAAAAGCACGCGCTATGATGTGTTTGTGAAGGCCAAGCTCACCTGAGGATCAAGCCGTGGCACTATCGCAGGGTCTGGTCGCTCTGATCCGGTTCATGCCGACGAAAGGCGTCATTGTCCGCTGGTGTCATGTTTGCTCTGGAAACGCAAAAACCCCGCTGCGTGGGCAACGGGGTTTTGGATCGTTGGTTGCGGGGGCAGGATTTGAACCTGCGGCCTTCAGGTTATGAGCCTGACGAGCTAC